>NZ_CP125781.1:2170332-2480380 GCF_030053895.1 Trabulsiella odontotermitis | reverse complement strand
TAATGATATTCCAGCGTTTCAGCGGAAATATGCGGCGCCAGGGCGTCTTTTGCATACGGTAATGCAGGTAATTCGAACGACATTGCTACTCTCCTTTTTATAGTTAATTGTCCCAGCAACCAGGAATAACCCTGTAGTGGGTAAGGGTAGGGTAACAAATTGAAAGGGGTGACAAAAGAGGAACTTACCCCGACGTGTTTGCGTCAGGGTAAGGATCAGCGGATCGTCTTAGGTGTCATCACTCGGCGGGCGCCGACATAGTGGCGAGTCCAGTAATCTTCACTCAGCGAGGTGACCTGGATGTCACGACCGGAGCGCGGTGACTGGATAAACTTACCATTACCAAGGTATACGCCGACATGATCGGCGGTGCCGCGACCACGGGTGCGGAAAAATACCAGATCGCCGCTTTCCAGCTCACTACGGTTTACCGGGCGGGCATCGCGCAGATGGTACATTTCGTTAGCGGTGCGCGGAATGCGGATGTTGACCAGATCTTTATACGCGTAATACACCAGGCCGCTGCAATCAAAACCGGTGCGTGGAGACGTGCCGCCCCAGCGATACGGTTTACCAATCTGGCCCATCAGTTTGTTCATTGCCGTTTTTTGCGCTTTTTGCACGCGGGCTTTATGTACATCCGCCAGTTTCATGGGCTTTTTATCACCCACACTGATGCATTTCTTTTTCTTACCGTTGCGCGTGGTGGTGCATTTCTGCGTCACTTTCGTGGCGGCAGTGCGTTTGCCAGCGGAAGCGGTGGTTTTACGTGAAAGGGCGGTTGAGGCGGAATTTTTCTTCTTGCTGGTGGACGCGGTGGTTTTTTTGCTGGTTTTCTTTGCGGTGGTTTTACTTTTGTTTTTCTGGCTGGTGGTTTTTTTCTTCGGTTCAGTGGTTTTCGCCAGTTGTGTTTTTTGCGTCGCCGAGGCGCGCGCCTGCTGAGACGCATGCGACAATGGTGTAAATGAGAGCGATGTAAACAGTAAAGCACAGAGCGTGATCGAGATTTTATTTATCCGCGCCACTGAGCAGTCCTCTGATTATGGCAGGCCTGCAATCATGCCTGCGTATGATTTTCAAAACGCCTCGATTCTAATGCATAAAATCACAAAATGTTAATAGCCTTTTTGCATCTAAAATAACGTTTCGTAAGCGAGTGCAAAAAAAATCATCAGCGCAGTGACATCTGGAAACATAACGCTCAACTTTTCGTCACAGATGCCGATAAAGGGATATTTTTAAGGCAACTTATCGCGACAGACGATAAAATGATGAAGAGTGAACAAAATGTTATTTTCTGTCGTCAGCCAGAAACGATACACTGTCTGACTACGGCCGTAAAAGAAGTTAAAGGAAGCAAAGACAATGAGCACTACTGTTGAAAAAATCCAACGCCAGATCGCTGAAAACCCGATCCTTCTCTACATGAAAGGTTCGCCGAAACTGCCAAGCTGCGGCTTTTCCGCCCAGGCCGTACAGGCGCTCTCTGCCTGCGGCGAACGTTTCGCCTATGTCGATATCCTGCAAAACCCGGATATCCGCGCTGAGCTGCCGAAGTACGCAAACTGGCCGACCTTCCCGCAACTGTGGGTTGATGGCGAGCTGGTTGGCGGCTGCGATATCGTCATTGAAATGTATCAGCGCGGCGAACTGCAGCAGCTGATCAAAGAGACCGCAGCGAAGTACAAAGAAGATGAGCCGAAAGCGGAATAATCTTTCTGGCAATAAAAAAGCGAACTGAGATGTTCGCTTTTTTTATGTCTGTTATTCCGCCGGTTCCGCCGGCGGCCAGCCGCCAAGACGTTTCCAGCGGTTGACGATTTCGCAAAACAGGATGGCGGTCTGTTCAGTGTCATACAGGGCTGAGTGCGCCTGAGCGCTGTCAAATTCCATACCAGCAGCGGCACAGGCTTTTGACAGGACCGTCTGCCCGAGCGCCAGTCCGCTCAGTGCGGCGGTATCGAAGGTCACGAACGGGTGGAACGGGTTACGCTTGAGCGAGGCGCGCCCGGCGGCTGCCATCATAAAGCTGTGGTCGAAGGTCGCGTTGTGCGCCACCATGATCGCCCGGTTGCAACCGCTCTCTTTGATGCCCTTGCGCACCGCTTTGAAAATCGCATGCAACGCATCATGTTCGCTCACCGCGCCGCGCAGCGGGTTGCTCGGGTCAATGCCATTAAACGCCAGCGCTTCCGGCTGAAGATTGGCGCCTTCGAACGGCTCGACGTGGAAATGCAGTGTGGTATCCGGCATCAGCCAACCATGCTCATCCATTTTTAACGTCACGGCGGCGATTTCAAGCAGCGCATCCGTACTGGCGTTAAAACCGGCCGTTTCAACATCAATCACGACGGGATAAAAACCACGGAAACGGTCGCACAGACCATTAAGTTGAGCGTTGTCGGACATCAGAATCTCTTAGACGTAAAAAAAGTAGCGCGCATTATGGCAAATTTTGCCTGATCTTTGTAGCGGGGGATAAAACAACGGGCGCCGCAGCACCCGTGGAGACGCGGGTCAGTTGCCGAGGCCTTTGCCGGCATCTTTCTCTTCGATAAGCTCAATTTTGTAGCCGTCCGGATCTTCAACAAAGGCGATCACCGTGGTGCCGCCTTTTACCGGGCCCGCTTCGCGCGTGACGTTGCCGCCATTCGTACGGATGCGCGCACAGGCTTCCGCCGCGTTTTCAACGCTCAGCGCGATATGACCATACGCGGTGCCCAGATCGTAGCTATCCACGCCCCAGTTGTAGGTCAGCTCAATAACCGCTTCATCGCTTTCCGGGCCGTAGCCAACGAAGGCAAGAGAGTATTTGTACTCCGGGTTTTCGCTGGTACGCAGCAGTTGCATGCCAAGGACGTTGGTGTAGAAGTCGATGGAACGCTGCAGGTCGCCTACACGGAGCATGGTGTGAAGTAAGCGCATAAAATCCCCTTATCTTTGATATCAATGCATTCAGAACGATGTTTTAGTATAGCGGCGGATGACCGCCGCTATCAATGAAGGGATTACAGCGTAGGGTAATCAGTATAGCCTTCGGCGCCGCCACCGTAGAAACTTTCCGGGCGCTGCGGGTTCAGTTCCGCTTTGCGCTGCAGGCGGGTGACCAGATCCGGGTTGGCTATCCAGTCACGGCCAAACGCCACGGCGTCAATCAGCCCCTTATTGAGCAGTTCGTCGGTTTTTTCCATCGTGTATGCGCCTGCGCCCACAATCGGGCCATGGAAACGTTCACGCACCTGGCGGCGGAATGCTTCGCTGTAGGGCTGACCACCGGCCCAGTCAGGCTCAGACATGTGCAGATAAGCAATGCCACGCTTGCCAAGCTGTTCAATCAGATACAGCGCATCGGCTTCTTCGTTCGGGCCGTTATCAAGGTTCTGGAACGTGCCGATCGGGGAGACGCGGATCCCGATGCGATCGGCACCCCATTCTTTAATCCCCGCATCCACCACTTCCAGCACCAGACGCGCGCGATTTTCCACGCTGCCGCCGTACTGGTCGGTGCGATGGTTCGAGGTCGGCGACAGGAACTGGTGCAGCAAATAACCGTGCGCGGAGTGCAGCTCAACCATGTCAAACCCGGCTTCGCGGGCGTTGGCGATCGCCTGACGGAAATCGTTCACAATCCCCGGGATCTCTTCCAGCGTCAGCGCGCGCGGCATTGAGGTATCCTCGCGGTAAGTATTACCGTTTTCGTCACGCAACGAGGTGCGCGTACCGCCGCTGATGGCAGAAGGCGCGACTGGCGCTTTCCCGCCTGGCTGAATGCTGGCGTGGGAAATACGACCGGTGTGCCACAGTTGAACCGCCATGTGACCGTTTTCGGCATGCACGCCGGCGGTGATTTTTTTCCATGCAGCGATCTGCTCCGGGCTGTGCAGCCCCGGTGCGCCCGCATAACCTTTCGCCTGAGCAGAAATCTGCGTGGCTTCGGAAATGATTAACCCGGCGCTGGCGCGCTGGCGGTAGTATTCGCCCATCAGCGGCGTCGGAATATCGCCCGGCTCGATGCTGCGCAGACGCGTTAACGGCGCCATAAAGACACGGTTCGGAACGGTAATCGCACCCACTTTCAGCGGGGTAAACACTTTTTGTTGTGACATGGTGACTCCTGAGTAGACCGGTCGTCTAGTGATGTTGTAAATTTAAGCACCTGTTAAACAACGGGTGCGGTAATTAGTGTTCTTACGTGCGCCAGCGCGCTTTCCAGCGCCGAGGCACAGCGAGACATTTTGGCCTGCAAATTAGCGCCCAACCACAGCGAGTAAAGTACCTGAGCCAGTTCGGCGGCATCGCCGTTAAACATCAGGCTTCCTTCGTTGCGGCCGTTTTCCAGCGCCTGCGCGAGCAGGGCGGTGATCCTCTGCGCGCCCTTATTCATTTCGGCGCGCATCACTTCTGACAGGTCGCACACTTCAGCGCTCAGTTTGACCGTCAGGCAGCCGCTGATCACCCCTTGCTCGGTGAACTGCGTCAGGGTGTGCTGATAATACGCCAGCAAACGATCGCGATAATTACCTTCGCCCTGGGTGAAATGCACAGTCAGACGCTGGTAATACTCCTCAAAGTAGCGCTCCAGCATGGCAACGCCAAAGGTCTCTTTTGAGCGAAAGTAATGATAAAACGATCCCTTCGGGACTTCGGCGGTTTTTAGCAGTTCGCTGAGCCCCATGCCGGTAAAACCCCGGTGCATGCAAAGCTGCTCACCGGTGGCAAGGATGTGTTCACGCGTATCACAATCAGTATGTCTGTTCATGGTGGCTAATGTAGTAGACCGATCGGTCTAATGCAAGCCGAATTTGCACGCGCTTTTTTGGAATAAAGGTTGCGCAAGGCGGGTGAAGCGTCTTCAATGAGAAGAATGATCAACCAACAGAGGGCGGGATGTGGCTGAACAGCTGGAATTCTTTCCGGTACAAAGTCCGTGCCGGGGAATTTGTCAGTCAGATGAGCGCGGTTATTGCCGCGGTTGCATGCGCAGCCGTGATGAGCGTTTCCACTGGCAAACACTGAGCGATACCCAAAAGCAGGAGGTGATCCGCCTCTGTCGTCAGCGTCTGCTGCGCAAATTACGCGCATCCAAAGCGGTTCCTCCTGAAGATCCTGAGCAGCCTTCACTGTTTTAGCGACAATTTTGCGTATACTCTTCCCAGGTCTTTATTGAGGAAGCTGTTATGGTTCAGCGAATTACCCTGGCACCGCAAGGGCCGGAATTTTCCCGTTTCGTGATGGGATACTGGCGGCTGATGGACTGGAACATGTCCCCACGTCAGCTGGTCAGTTTTATTGAGGAGCATCTGGATCTCGGCATTACTACGGTCGATCACGCCGATATCTACGGTGGCTACCAGTGTGAAGCGGCCTTTGGTGAAGCGCTGAAGCTGGCGCCGCAGCTGCGCCAGCGGATGGAAATCGTCAGCAAATGCGGTATCGCCACCACCGCGCGAGCGGAAAACGTCATCGGTCACTACATTACCGATCGCGATCACATCGTGCGCAGCGCTGAGCAGTCGCTGAAGAATCTGGCGACTGATGCGCTCGATCTGCTGCTGATCCACCGCCCCGATCCGCTGATGGATGCCGACGAGGTCGCAGAAGCGTTCCTGACACTGCATCAGAGCGGCAAAGTGCGCCATTTCGGCGTATCAAACTTTACTCCTGCACAGTTCACGCTGTTACAGTCCCGTCTGCCGTTTACGCTGGCGACCAACCAGGTGGAGATTTCTCCGGTTCATCAGCCGCTACTGCTTGACGGTACACTGGATCAACTGCAACAGTTGCGTATCCGTCCGATGGCATGGTCCTGTCTCGGCGGCGGTCGTTTGTTTAACGATATGGCGTTCCAGCCATTGCGTGACGAACTGACGACTATCGCGCAGGAACTGAACGCCGGAAGTATCGAACAGGTGGTTTATGCCTGGGTGATGCGTCTGCCGTCACAGCCGCTGCCGATCATTGGTTCCGGGAAGATTGAACGTGTACGTTCAGCGATTGTGGCTGCCGACCTGAAGATGACCCGCCAGCAATGGTTCCGCATCCGCAAGGCCGCGTTAGGCTACGACGTTCCGTAATGGTTTACCCTTGCGGAGTGACCGTTTTTCACTCCGCAATGGCACCGTCCGGCGGCGCCTGTTCGAGTTGTGAAAGGGAACAGTACAGTCGCCAGATCAGCGAGGCCAGTTCCCGCGCCGCAGGCTGATGATGTTTCGCCAGCGTATCGCAAATCCGTTGTAACTCCTGCAACGATGATGCCAGCGGCCGGTGCTGCACGCCGCGCTCGCTCATGACATCCCGCAGCAACGTAATACAGAGGTCGCGCACCTGCGACAACGGGTCAGACCGCGCTTCCCATTCGCGTAACTGCCAGACCACATGTGAGCAGTTGAGCAAAACCACGCCCCAGCGCAACAGCCACCGGCGCGCCAGCGCATCCTTACTGTTACTCAACTGGCTGATGTGATGATAAACCCGTGATTCAAATTCATGCTCTGAGTGGGCAGGGCGACGGCTAAGCTGGTCAACAAAGTGACGCCGTAACGCGTGGATATGGCGGCGACTTTTCCGCGCGTCCGAACCGGGTCGCAGAATCGCAAAGGCCGTCCACGCCAGCCCCACGCCGAGAATTTTCGCCAGATTGTCATTGAGAAAATCGCCGAAATCGTACACCGGCGGGTTCGTCACGGCGATGAACGACCCCATAAAAACAATCAACTGCCCCCATAAACCAGCCAGTTTCGGCATCTGCAGTTTGAGCAACTGCATGGTGGTGAGCAGCGGAAAGAGAAACAGCAAAAACTGCCACAGCTCGGTGATCTGCACCATCAGACCAAACTTGACGATAAAGCTGAACAGCGACAGGAGGATGAGCGTGCGCATCAGCAGAGTCAGTGAATTAAACGGTGACGGTGAGGCGGAATAAAGCACGCAACAGATCGACGCCAGCGTCAGGGCGGAAGCGCCGGAATCCCACTGAGTATTGATGCTCCACGCGCCAACAGCCACCAGTGCGCAGAAGGTGCGGATCCCGTTCCACAGCGCTTCGGCATGATCGGTATGCCGCGCCAGCGCGGGTTCCCGCGGCACGTCAAACTCGGTAACGGCAGTGGCATTTTCCAGCCGGTTCAGCCAGTCGCTGTTTTTCAGATACAGACGGCAGAAGTAGCGCAGCCGGTGCCAGAACGCGTGGTGACGATAATCCTGCGGATCGGTCGGCGCCAGCGGCGCGATGATGCGGGAAACGCTGTAAAAATCGCTACCGGGCCGGGCAAGTTCAAGCAATAACGCTTCGATCACCGGGCGTACATTGTCCGGCGGTACCGGCCAGTTAAGCAGCAGGCGTCGCAGGCTGGAAATGACGCTGATTAAACGCAACTGCTGGTGCAGCAGGTAATTGAGCAGAGGGTTCTGGCGACGGAAACGATAATGGCTCCAGAACGCCTGGATGCGCAGCAGGTTGGCGGTCAGGATCTGGCTGATGATGCTCTGATGGGCGATACGAATGGCATCAGTGGTGTCGGGTTGCCAGAGCAGGCTGGCGTGCTCCAGCAGCCGGGTGTGCATGTTTTTTAGCGCGGTCAGCAAAGCGGTACCGTCAGAGGTGCTGGGCATGATCATCATCATCGTACCGCCGCACAGGATCCCGACAATTACCTCGCAGACGCGCGCCTGGGCGATGTCCCACAGCTCGGTCGGATCCACCACGTTAATCACCGGAAAGGCGATAATCGCGCAGGTATAACCGGCGAGCTGGAAGGCATAGGCAACATTGTTGGTGAACATCGCGCAGGCCCAGGTGCAGAGCGCAATCCATGCCGACATGCTGAAGAGAAAAAGCCAGGGATCCGTCAGCGTATGACCGGCAATGATCAGCGCAGCGGTCGCGCCGAACAGACTTCCGGCGATACGACCAAAACTTTTACTGATTACCCCACCAACGGTGGGAAAACTGACAACCGCCGCCGAGGTCATCGCCCAGTAGGGTTCATCGAGATTCAGGTAATACGCGATGCTGAGCGCAAGACACATGGCGATGCCGTTACGCAACGCGTAGCGCCATTGCGGCCGCGAGGCTTTAATCCACGGCAGCGACCGCCACGTCAGGGCAGGAAAGGTCATTCGTTCCTGCCGACCGCAACGGTGCAGGTGGTACCTGAGACCAGGGTGATCTCCGGCGGCAGGTTATCAAACTCGATACGCACCGGAACGCGCTGCGCCAGACGTACCCAGGGAATGTTAGGTTTAATATCGGCGACCAGGCCGCTGTCGCTCTCTACGCTCTGATCATAAATGGCGCGCCCGATACTGGAAACGTGACCGCGTAACTTTTGATTGTTACTGTAGAGGATAATTTCAGCGCTGTCACCGGCGCGGATATGACGCAGTTTTGTCTCTTCAAAATAGCCGATGACATAAAACGAGTGGCTGTCGACCAGCGCAAAAACCGGTTGGCCTTCAGTGGCATAGCTGCCGACGCGGGTGGACAGGTTTGTCACCCAGCCGTCAACCGGCGCTTTGACGACGGTCTGCGCCAGTTGCCAGCGGGCGTGTTCCAGCGAGGCCTGCGCCGCATCAACAGACGCTTTAGCCGCTTTCACTGTAACGTTCGCGGTATCGAGATCTTCAGCGGAAATGTAGTTTTGCGGCAGATTACGACGGCGGGTGGCTTCGTGGGTGGCCTTGACGAAATCGGTCTGCGCTTTTGCCAGCTCCGCCTGCGCATTCAGCACCGCAATGTTATACGGCGTGTCATCAATGCGAAACAGTACGTCACCGGCTTTTACCCGCTGGTTATCTTTTACATTGATCGCCTGAATACTGCCTGAAACCTGCGGCGTGATGCTGACCTGTTCGGCGCGTACTTTGCCGTCGCGCGTCCACGGCGATTGCATGTAGTAATTCCACACCAGCCAGACGATCACCAGAGCGATGGCGGCAATGAGTAAGGTCGAGAAATATTTGAGTTTTTTTATCATCAGGCATCACCATGACACAATAAGCATCAACGCCAGACACACGGACAGCGCGAATATAGAGAGATCCATCAACAGGGGATGCCAGATATCGCCCGCGTACATCCAGTCGCGTAACTGGCGATGGGCGATAAGCCAGATCAGAAAGCCCAACAGGACGGCTTTGAACAGCGGGGGAAAATAGATTGAAGCGCCGACCACCAGATCCTGAAGGGGCAGTCCTGATGCAGTGAATGTTAACATCACGAGCAGAAATCCTTTGCCTGGGCGTCGTAACAGGCCAATTGTGGGATCCACATCGGCAAAACGCATTTATAACTATTGAGAGTATAAATCATTGCTTTGGTTTGCGTTAAGAAGGCAATACATTGTTTTGGTATGTTAAATGCTGCACACTATCTTAAAATCAGTATAATAACTTAGCAAGCTAATTATAAGGAGATGAAATTGGAATCGCCATTAGGTTCTGATCTGGCCCGGTTAGTGCGCATCTGGCGTGCTCTGATCGACCATCGCCTGAAACCTCTGGAATTGACGCAAACGCATTGGGTGACGCTGCACAACATTCATCAGCTTCCCCCGGAGCAGTCGCAAATTCAACTGGCTAAAGCGATTGGCATCGAGCAACCGTCACTGGTGAGAACGCTTGACCAACTGGAGGAGAAAGGACTCATCTCTCGCCAGACATGTGCAAGCGATCGTCGTGCTAAGCGCATTAAGCTCACTGAGAAAGCTGAGCCGCTGATTGAAGAGATGGAAGCGGTGATCAGGAAAACGCGCGGTGAAATTCTTTCCGGCATCACCGCAGATGAACTGAACATGCTGCTCAATCTGATTTCACGCATTGAGCAAAACATTCTCGAGCTACAGGCAAGAGACTGAGCAACGCCGTCCTCTGAATAAATCAAAGGCCTTGCAATCGCAGGGCCTTTCTTTTTCTGATTTACTGCCAGACGACCACACGGTTGCGTCCAGCTTCTTTGGCGGCGTACATCGCCTGATCGGCGCGCTGCACGCACTCTTCAGCTGATAAATCATACTCCGCCGCGGTAAAGACCCCCATGCTGATGGTGACCGGTTCAGGCAACTGGCCGCCGCTGTTTTGCGGATCCTGCTGGCAAATAGTCTGGCGGATACGTTCCGCCACGTTCAGCGCCTCGTCGGCAGACGTGTTGGTCAGCAGCAGAGCAAATTCCTCGCCGCCGATCCTCGCAGCAACATCCTCGTCGCGTACAGCGTTCTGCAACACGCCGGAGACAAACTGGATCACCTTATCGCCCTGCAGATGACCGTACTGGTCGTTAATGCGTTTAAAACGGTCAAGATCGCTGACGATGACCGATAGTTGACGGGCAGGGGTTGTGCCAGGCAACTGCTGAGTTAACGTATCGTAAAAGTAGCTGCGGTTGTAAAGCCGGGTCAGCGGGTCGCGAATCGAATTCTGATAAGAATCGAGATACTTGTCGTGAGATTTGCGGTAGAGATTGAACACGTCGCACAGCAGGACAAAAATCAGGAACAGCGTCGTGACAGTTTCAATAAAGCGGGCCTGATACCAGGTGTAACCGGCGCTGTGATCAGATGACAGTAAAACCGCGAGCGTCACGATAAAACAGACGCAAAAGAAACCGCCGCTGTACCAGAATATATTCCGCAACCGCGAAATATAAACCAGAATTGCGAGGGTTACGCACCACATCGCCACCAGACCCCAGCCAATAATATTTCGCCACAGTGGCGTAAAAGTATAGGTTAAATTATCAATGAAACTCACATTGAGTAATGAGGATTTGCTGGAGTAAAACCAGGAGAGCGCAATCATTGATGCTGTGAATGTGATAATGGCAAATAATATCCATGCATGAATATGTCGTGCATGCATATCACGGCTACGAAATTTGAATAATATGACAGAGGCGACAAATAATGTTGCCATCATAATGTTACGGAAAAAGTAGAAAATAATCGCATCATTGTAATTAATTAAGCGCCCTGCGTTACACAAATACCACTGCGGATAGCTGCTGAGCGTGCCCAACATCAGCAGTGCGGAACCGGCGAAGGCACAGGCGATGGGCATCAGATACAAGCGTCGTCTTTCGCAGATATACTTCATAAGCATGAAGCCTGCGACCATTGCATGAAACACTAACAGAAATATCGTCATCGTCGGAAATATGACGGTGCTGATCCCCGGTGTATGCCTGATGGTTAACATTGACAGGTAAAAGAAGATAAAAACAGCGGTAATACAAATAGTAATAAACAGAAAGGCGTGGCGTGAATAGCGTCGCGTAGCGTTAAGCATAATAGACATCTCAATGTAAGCGGACTGCAATATGCAGCCCAAATTGTGCAGGTATCCTTCCCGCGTTACAGAGAGTGTATCTTTTTATTTATCAGAAAATATTGCGTCTGAACAAATAAAGCATTCGCGAAAATTCTGAATGCCATTTTTATGGTAATCATTTGTTTGAAAGATTAAGCAAGAATAAAAAAGTGTCAGCGCAGGTAAAACAGAAAAAGCGTGGCGCAGAGCGCGCCACGCAGGAAGAGATTAACGTGGAGAAACGGTCACCTGGCTACCATTGCTGGCCATTGCAACACGCTGCCCGGCAGAGAAGCGGGTATCACCCTGTTTCTGCACAACCATAATGGTGTTGCCGTCATCTTTGCGGATTTCCAGCTCAACCCCCTGGGTTTTGTTCATCGCACCCTGAACGCCCTGGCCTGCAACGCCACCTGCAACGGCACCTGCGGCCGTTGCCAGCGAGCGACCCGTACCGCCGCCGATGGTATTCCCGAGGAAACCACCCAGTACAGCACCGCCAATGGCACCAATGGCGTTGGTATCATTACCGCCCTGAATCTGGACCGGACGCACGTGGACAATGGTTCCGTAGGTCACGTTCTGAACCTGTTTTGCCTCGGATGCGGTATAAACGTCTCCGGACAGGCCACTGCTGCTGACACAGCCAGCCAGTGATAAACCCACCATAGAAACGGCTAAAATACGTAACATCATTTATGAATCTCCTGTTCACATGTAACGCTCGGTCGAGCATCCGTCATCATGCAATTATATGGTATTTGCACGCAGCAGGGCATCTGATCTGTCTGCAGATTCCAAAAATAATAGCAAAACGACATTTAACCAAAGATAAACGAGGGCGGATACCACCGCTGTGTAAAAATTGAATACAGCACCTTCGTGTTATTCTGCGAGGGATTGTTAAAATCTATTATTGCATCGTAGCAATGCGAAACGCTTTATGGTGGAGTGTTAATTCTTAAAACCTTACTAAGGAAGGCATATGAAATCGGGTCGCTATATTGGCGTAATGTCAGGTACCAGCCTTGATGGAGTGGATGTCGTGCTTGCCGCCATTGATGAAACGATGGTCGCCCAGCAGGCCAGTCTGACTTATCCGATCCCCGCGCCGCTGAAAGAAGCCGTGTTGGGCATTTGCCAGGGACAGCAATTGACGCTCTCGCAACTGGGGCGGCTTGACGTGCAGTTAGGACGGTTGTTCGCGGATGCCGTACTGGCGCTGATGAGCCAGGAGCGGTTACTGGCAGAGGATATCGTTGCCATCGGTTGCCACGGTCAGACGGTCTGGCATGAGCCAACCGGCTCCGCCGCGCATACTATGCAGATTGGTGATAACAATCAGATTGTGGCACGTACCGGTGTCACTGTGGTGGGTGATTTTCGCCGCCGCGATATGGCGCTTGGCGGGCAGGGGGCGCCGCTGGTTCCGGCATTCCATAACGCGTTGCTGGCCCATCCAGTTGAGCGCCGCATGGTGCTGAATATTGGCGGTATCGCCAACCTTTCCTTATTGATTCCTGGTCAGCCGGTGCGTGGCTACGACACCGGGCCGGGAAATATGCTAATGGACGCGTGGATCTGGCGTCAGCGCGGCAAACCTTATGATAAAGACGCGGAATGGGCGGGAAGCGGGAAAGTGATCCTGTCGCTGTTGCAGGATATGCTCAGCGATCCGTGGTTTGCTTTACCTGCGCCGAAAAGCACGGGCCGCGAGTATTTTAATCTGAGCTGGCTGGAGCGGCATCTGCTGCGTCATCCGGCGCTGCAACCGCAGGATGTGCAGGCGACGCTGGCGGAACTGACTGCGATTACCATCAGCGAACAAGTGTTGCTGAGCGGCGGCTGCGAGCGGCTGTTAGTGTGTGGCGGCGGCAGCCGTAATCCGCTGTTGATGGCAAGGCTGGCAGGCATGTTGCCGGGGACGGAAGTCACGACCACCGACGAAGCGGGCATCAGTGGCGATGATATGGAAGCGCTGGCGTTCGCCTGGCTTGCGTGGCGTACCCTCGCCGGATTGCCGGGCAATCTGCCGTCGGTCACCGGCGCGGCGGAGGCGTCTGTGCTGGGGGCGATTTACCCGGCGAACCCACGTAAGAATCAGAGTTAACTGAAATCCTGATGACAGGGCTGTCGTTAAAATGGAATGATTCACGTAGGGCATTGCCCTCCAGGACCAGGAAAGTCATCAGGATCGATCATGAAAAATCTACTGATTGCCGTTATTCCCTTTATGCTCGCGGGCTGTAGCTACTATAACCAGTTCGTGGAACGCATGCAGACGGACAAACTGGAATACCAGTGCGAGGAAAAACCGCTCACCGTTAACCTCAATAACTCCCGCGAGGAAGTCAGTTTCATTTATGACAACCAATTGCGTACGCTGAAACAGGGGCTTTCCGCTTCCGGTGCCCGTTATACCGATGGCGTATACGTTTTCTGGTCGAAAGGGGACTCAGCAACCGTCTACAAACGTGACCGCATCGTCCTGAATAACTGTCAGTTACAAAATCCGCAACGTTGAGATTTTCAGGCAGGGAGCGCACAATAACGCCTCCCAACGATGATGATTTCGAACGCCATGCCTGATAATGATGAACTGCAACAAATCGCGCATCTGCGCAGAGAATACACCCGTGGCGGCCTTCGCCGCCGCGATCTTCCCGAAGAACCGTTAACCCTTTTCGAACGCTGGTTACGCCAGGCCTGCGATGCGAAACTTGCCGATCCGACGGCAATGGTAGTGGCAACTGTTGATGAACACGGTCAGCCCTATCAGCGCATTGTGTTGCTCAAACACTATGATGAAAAAGGGCTGGTGTTCTACACCAACCTCGGCAGCCGCAAGGCGCATCAGATTGAACAGAATCCACGGATCAGCCTGCTGTTTCCCTGGCACATGCTGGAACGTCAGGTGATGGTCATCGGCAAAGCCGAAAAACTTTCCACGCTGGAAGTCGTGAAATACTTCCACAGCCGCCCGCGCGACAGCCAGATCGGCGCCTGGGTTTCAAAACAGTCGAGCCGCATTTCCGCGCGCGGGATCCTCGAAAGCAAATTCCTCGAACTGAAGCAAAAGTTTCAGCAGGGCGAAATTCCACTGCCGAGTTTCTGGGGCGGTTTCCGCGTCAGTATCGAGCAAATGGAATTCTGGCAGGGTGGCGAACATCGTCTGCATGACCGTTTTTTATATCAGCGTGATAGCGACGCCTGGAAAATCGATCGCCTGGCACCATAAACCCTAAAAATGTTGCGTTAAGCGCTGGCACAAGAAGGGCTGGCGCTTTATTCTATGAAACTTTCGTATCTGACGAAAAGTCGTGTACCGGCAGAGGTGCAGTCCGTTTATACATGGAGAATTTGATGGCAAGCAGTAACTTGATTAAACAATTGCAAGAGCGGGGCCTGGTGGCTCAGGTGACGGACGAGGAAGCGTTAGCAGAGCGACTGGCGCAAGGCCCGATCGCGCTCTATTGCGGCTTCGATCCCACCGCTGACAGCTTGCATTTGGGGCATCTTGTTCCTTTGTTATGCCTGAAACGCTTCCAGCTGGCGGGTCACAAACCGGTTGCGCTGGTGGGCGGTGCGACGGGGCTGATTGGCGATCCCAGTTTTAAAGCGACCGAGCGTAAGCTGAATACCGAAGAGACCGTGCAGGAGTGGGTAGACAAAATCCGCAAGCAGGTGTCGCCGTTCCTCGATTTCGATTGTGGCAGCAACTCCGCCATCGCGGCGAACAACTATGACTGGTTCGGCAACATGAACGTGCTGACCTTCCTGCGCGATATCGGTAAGCACTTCTCTGTTAACCAGATGATCAACAAAGAAGCGGTGAAACAGCGTCTGAACCGTGACGATGTCGGGATTTCCTTCACCGAATTCTCCTACAACCTGTTGCAGGGGTATGACTTTGCCTGCCTGAACAAGTTGCATGGCGTCGTGCTGCAAATCGGCGGTTCCGACCAGTGGGGCAACATTACGTCGGGTATCGATCTGACACGTCGTCTGCATCAGAACCAGGCGTTTGGTCTGACGGTTCCGCTGATCACCAAAGCGGACGGCACCAAATTTGGTAAAACCGAAGGTGGCGCGGTGTGGCTGGATCCGAAGAAAACCAGTCCATACAAGTTCTACCAGTTCTGGATCAACACCGCTGATGCGGATGTTTACCGCTTCCTCAAATTCTTCACTTTTATGGATATTGAAGCTATCAATGCCCTGGAAGAAGAGGACAAAAACAGCGGTAGAGCGCCGCGCGCTCAGTACGTACTGGCGGATGAAGTGACGCGTCTGGTACATGGTGAAGAAGGTCTGGCTGCGGCGAAACGCATCACTGAAAGTCTGTTCAACGGTACGCTGAGTGATCTCAGTGAAGCGGATTTTGAACAGCTGGCACAGGATGGCGTACCGATGGTTGAAATGACGAAAGACGCAGACTTGTTGCAGGCGCTGGTAGATTCCGAACTGCAGCCGTCACGCGGTCAGGCGCGCAAAACGGTTGCGTCTAATGCCGTCACTATTAACGGTGAAAAACAGGCTAATCCGGAATACACCTTTACCGACAGCGATCGTCTGTTCGGGCGCTACACCTTACTGCGCCGCGGTAAAAAGAATTACTGCCTGATCTGCTGGAAGTAATCGGGTTATGTAAATCACGCCGGGTGGCGCTGTGCTTACCCGGCTTACAAAACGCGTAGGCCCGTGCAAGCGCAGCGCCGCCGGGCAAAGCCAAAACAGACAGTTTTAGTTCAACCCTTCCGCTTTCATTGCCGCCGCCACCGCAGGGCGCGCTGCGACACGTTCCATATACGAAGCCACGTGGCTTAAGCCTTCCAGATTCAGCTTCACCGCACGCGCCCAGCGCAGCACGGTAAACAGGTAAGCATCGGCGATGGAGAAACGCGAGCCGCAAATCCATTGCTCATCTTTCAGTGCTTCGTTAATGTATTGCAGCTTTTTCTCCAGTAACGCGCGGACAGTGGGTTTGTATTCTTCTGGCGTGTCCGGGCGGAACAGTGGGGTAAAGCTTTTATGCAGTTCGGTCGCGACGTAATTCAGCCATTCCAGTGTTTTGTAACGTTTGAGGGTGTCCGTTGCTGCCAGCAACTGCCGGTCCGGCACGCGGTCGGCAATGTACTGCATGATCGCCACGCCTTCTGTCAGGATCGTCTCGTCATCAAGCAGCAGAGCCGGCACCTGACCCTTGGGATTTACCAGCAGATAATCATCGCCGTTTTCCAGTCGTTTTTTTGCCAGATCCACACCTTCCAGCGTGAAGTCCAGGCCACTCTCACGCAACACAATGTGTGATGCGAGCGAACATGCACCGGGTTTATAAAACAATTTCATGGGTAACTCCTTTTGGCAGCGGTTTGCATTATGTTAGTGCCCCCTGGAATAAAAAAAAAGCCGCCAACACGAAGTTAGCGGCTTAATTTTATTCGTTTCCCGATGACGTTATGCGGTGGCGGTTTCGTTCGCTTTTTCTGCGTTGTCATCATCCTGCGTCATGCGGTTAAGCTTCGGCGCGGTGAGCATCATCAGCACAGTAATCACTGCGGTTGCAATACCGATCTGCAGGAAGACGCGACCATACACTTCCAGCGACATCAGCGGATCAGTCACGTTTTCCGGTACGGCCATCAGGTTGGCGATTTTACCCGCGATAATCGCGGCGCCAGCGGTGGTCAGGAACCAGCTACCCATAATGAAGCCCATCAGACGCTGCGGCACCAGTTGTGCCACCATCGCCAGACCCAGACCGGAGATCATCAGTTCACCGATGGACTGCAGCGCGTAGCTCAGAATCAGCCAGTTCACGGAGACGATACCGGCATCGGTTGCGAATCTGGCACCCAGTGGCAGCACCAGGAATGCGCCAGAGCACAGCATCATCCCGATCGCAAATTTGTGCGGCATCGGCAGACGGTCACCCATCTTGTTATAGATTGCCGCCAGAATCGGGCTGCCAATCATGATCCAGAACGGGTTCAGCGCCTGATACTGTTCCGGCTCGAACGCAATACCCAGGATTGAGTGCTCAACGTTACGAATCGCGAAGAAGTTCAGTGAAGTCGGCATCTGGCTGTACAGAACGAAGAAGACAACTGCTTCAAGCATCAGGATGAAGGCAACGATCATCTTACGACGCGCTGCGCCCTGCATGGCGAATGCTTCTTTCGCGAAGATGCACACGATACCCAGCGCAATCACGCCCAGCGCGATACGTGCGATACCCTGGTTGTGCAGCAGCCAGGTCGCAATTGCCACCAGAACGACCACACCCGCGAGTGTCGCCAGCAGTTTACCCATGTGAACCGGCGCAAAATCTGGTTTAGAACCGTACTGCTTCACCCACTTCTGGCAGAACGCGAAGTTCACGACGGTGATCAGCATACCGACCACGCTCAGTGCGAACGCGACGCTCCAGCCGAATTTAACGGCCAGCCAGGGCGTTGCCAGCATAGAGAAGAAGGAACCGATGTTCACGGACATGTAATACATCGTGAATGCACCGTCCAGACGTGGGTCATTTTTCTCGTAGCAGGTAGAGAGCAGGGAAGACGGGTTGGCTTTGAACAGACCATTACCGACGGCGATGGTCGCCATCCCCATATAGACGATCGCGGCGTTGTGACCCGACCACGCGACCAGCGCATAACCAATCGCCAGAACGATAGCGCCCAGCATGATAACGCGTTTTGTACCCAGAACTTTATCGCCCAGCCAGCCGCCGATCGCTACAAGACCGTAAACCAGTGCGCTAAAGGAAGAGAACAATGTAATTGAATCCGCTTCAGACATACCCAGTTGTTTAACCAGGTAAACGGCCATGATCCCTTGCAGGCCGTAATAACCAAAACGTTCCCATAATTCGATAGAAAAGATGAGATAGAACGCTTTCGGTTGCTTGAAAGCATTCAGACTAACGCTTTCTGCTGGTTTATTGTTTGCAGTTGACACATATACCTCTTTTTTTACGTCCCATAGTAAATGGGGGAGTTCTGGGCGTGATGCTGAAAAACGCACCCGCCTTATAGTTATAGTTGGAGGGGAAACGCGGGGTAATGTTCACTATCCTGTCCCGCCAGGCAAGTGCTTTGTAATACTCTGTTACACATAAGCGGAGTGGTATAATCGTCCGGTCATCTAAATGTTATTTAGCGTTAAATTTCATTGTTTCTGGTTTGGTGGTTTTTTCCACTACGTAAAGCCACCCGTATTGGGGTGATGGCGATATGTTCTGCTATCAAGGTAAAAAGTTAGTGATATGGGCTGGTTTCTTAAAAAATGCTGGTGAATTGTCCGGTAGTGAAATGAAAACCAGTTGTTAAACCAGCAAATTCGCGGCTTTTACGCAACATAAAATTAACACGGTGTTGCACAGGTGATCGACTTCACATTTATATAGAAATTTTTTCTTAGAAAAAAACGATTAACCTGACTGCACGTTTAACAGGCAGAGAATGTGTCGGTGTTTTTCGGAAAACCTGGCAGGAAAAGAGGGGTTAAGCGGAATACTCAACGCAGGTGCAGCAGGCGCTGCACCGCAGGGGGAATCGTCAGAGATCCACTTTCTCTTTGTATTCACAGAGATCTTCAATAATGCAGGAGCCACAGCGGGGCTTACGGGCAATACAGGTGTAACGTCCGTGGAGGATCAACCAGTGATGGCAATCCACCTTATATTCTGCCGGAACCACTTTTAGCAGTTTATCTTCGACCTGTTCCACATTTTTGCCTGGCGCGAACTGCGTGCGGTTACAGACGCGAAAGATATGTGTATCCACAGCGATGGTCGGCCAGCCGAAGGCGGTGTTCAACACCACATTGGCGGTTTTGCGACCCACGCCGGGCAGCGCTTCCAGCGCCGCTCGGTCTTCCGGCACCTGACCGCCATGCTGCTCCAGCAGGATGCGGCAGGTTTTTATCACGTTCTCGGCTTTACTGTTAAACAGACCGATGGTTTTGATGTACGACTTCACGCCCTCTACGCCAAGCTCAAGCATTGCCTGTGGGGTGTTCGCCACCGGGTAAAGCTTTGCCGTCGCTTTGTTGACGCTGACGTCGGTCGCCTGTGCAGACAGCAGCACCGCGATCAGCAACTCAAACGGCGAGCCGAAATTCAGTTCGGTGGTCGGGTGAGGATTGTTTTCCCGCAGCCGGGCGAGGATCTCCAGCCGTTTTGCTTTGTTCATCCGATCTTCCCTGTGACATCCGTTGAAGGGGCTGTAACAATTGCGTCACGTTTTGCTTTGCGCTGCTTAGCACGTTCATCGATCAGGTATTTCAGCGCCAGTAGCATGCCGAGCCCGATAAATGCGCCGGGCGGCAGCATCGCCAGCAGGAATGGCGAATCGGTATGGAAGACTTCAATGCGCAGCACTTTTGCCCAGTTGCCTAACAAACCGTCGGCGCCGTCAAACAGCGTTCCGTTACCAATAATTTCACGCAGCGAGCCAAGAACGAACATGGCGCAGGTCGCGCCCATACCGATAGAAAAACCATCGAGCGCGGAAAGCGCCGGTCCTTTTTTGGCGGCAAACGCTTCGGCGCGGCCAACCACGATACAGTTGGTCACAATCAGCGGGATGAAAATCCCCAGTGACTGGTACAGACCGAAAGCGTAGGCGTTGATCAGCATCTGCACTGCACTCACCACCGAGGCGATAATCATTACGTAGATGGGAATGCGGATCTCTGGCGGCGTCCAGTGGCGCAGCAGAGAGATGAACAGGTTGGTCAGCGTCAGCACCAGTGTGGTGGCAAGACCTAACCCCAGCGCGTTAGTCGCCGTTGAGGTGACCGCCAGCAGGGGACACAAACCCAGCAATTGCACCAGGGAAGAGTTGTTTTTCCACAGTCCCTGGACGATAACGTCTTTTATTTCGCTCATGGTCTTACTCTCCACAGGCGCTCAGTTCAGGCAGCTGCGCAGGCAACGTCTGCGCATACAAACCGGCACGTTTCACAGCATTCACCACCGCGCGAGGGGTGATGGTCGCGCCGGTAAACTGGTCGAAATCACCGCCGTCTTTCTTCACCGCCCAGTGACTGTCATCAGCCCCATGAATGGCTTTACCAGAGAAATGGGTGATCCAGTCAGACAAGCGCAGTTCGATTTTGTCGCCAAGGCCCGGCGTTTCATGGTGTTCCGTCACACGAGTACCTAATACGGTGCCTTTGAAATCTGCACCAACGAGCAGTTGGATCGCACCGGAATAGCCATCCGGCGCCGTGGCTTCAATCACCGCCGCGACAGGACGATCATCTTTACTGGCAATATAAAGGTGATGCACGCCTTTGCCCAGCGCAGGCACTGTTACCTGATAGCAGCTTTTTTGTAAATCGTTGTCATACAGTTCGGCAGGAAGCACCTGATCAAACAACTGCTTTTGCTGTAGCGCAGCCTGCTCGTCGATGGTCCCTTTGGTCAACTGGTTGATCGCCGCCGTCAGACCCGTCGAGCCCGCGGCAAACAGCGCCAGAATAAGACCGTGTTTTTGCATTGTCTTAAGCATCAGGGTTCCTCAACGGTGTCCGTAAGCACGCGGACGCGTGTAGTAATCAATCAGCGGAACGGTAATGTTCGCCAGCAGGGTGGCGAAGGCCACACCATCAGGATAGCCGCCAAAACTGCGGATCAGCCACACCAGCAGACCAGCCAGCGCGCCGAAAATCAGACGGCCGCGATCGGTGGTGGAGGCGGTAACCGGATCGGTCAGAATAAAGAACGCGCCGAGCATAGTGGCACCGGACAGCAAATGCATCTGCGGCGAAGCCAGCGTCTCCGGCGAGAACAGCCAGCCCAGCGTCGAGCAGACGGCGAGGCTCAGCAGAAAACTGACCGGAATGTGCCAGCGAATAGTTTTCTTCCACAATAACAGCAGTCCCCCCGCCAGATACGCGAGGTTCACCCACTGCCAGCCAATCCCCGCCAGTGCGCCGCCGTAAATCGGCATTTGCAGAACCTGCTCAACGCTGTGTCCGGCACGCAGAGACGTTTTAAAGGTGTCGAGCGGTGTGGCCTGACTGATCCCGTCAATGCCCATCCGCAGGCTGTTCATATCATGCCCGGACGATGCGTCGCCGCTGAAAATAATCTGCACGGCGTCCAGCAGGTCCGGCGTCGTGGCGGCAATACTGTGCGGCGGCAGCCACGAGGTCATTTGCACCGGGAATGAAATCAGCAACACCACGTAGCCAATCATCGCCGGGTTAAATGGGTTATGACCCAGTCCGCCGTATAACTGCTTGGCGATAATAATGGCAAACGCGGTACCCAGCACCACCATCCACCACGGGGCGAAAGGCGGAATACTGATCGCCAGCAGCACGCCAGTCAACAGCGCGGCGTTATCGGAGAGCGTCGCGCCAACAGGTTGTTTACGTAAACGCAGTACCGCCGCTTCGGCAACCAGCGCCGTTACCACGGCGATAAGGAGTTGTATCAGCGTTCCCCAACCGAAAAACCAGCTCTGTACAGCAATACCAGGAACCGTCGCCAGCAGAACCAGCATCATGATGCGTGAGGTCTGACGCTGGTTATGGGTATAAGGGGAGCTTGCGATTCTGAATACCATTTATTCCTCTGTCGCGACTTTCTGAGCAGCTTTCTTTGCCTGCGCTCGCGCAATGGCGGCGGCGATAGCGGCTTTTCGTGGATCTTCGCTTTCCGCCGGAGCGGCAGGCGCTTGTTGCTGTTCCGCTTTACGCGCTTTGGCGCGGGCGATGGCGGCTTCAACGGCAGCTTTGCGCGGATCAACCGCAGGCGTCGTGGCGCTGTTGTCGTCCTGCAATTTTTCCGCCTGACGTGCACGAGCCTGCGCTTTACGTGCTTCGCGGGCGGCAATAACGTCGCTGTTATCCGGCTGTGTTCCGGCTTTGATCACCAGCGTTTCTGTCGCCTGTTGCTTTTTCTCGCGCACCCGCGCTAATGCCGCAGAAATAGCAGCCTGATCGGTTTTGCCTGGCTGTGCGGCAGATTCTTTATGCCGTGCCTGACGTGCCAGTTTTTCGCGCTCGAGGCGTGCCTGGCGGGCTTCAAAGCGCGCTTTGGCTTCTGCCGCGCGTTTTTCTTCATCAGCAATGGCGCGAATTTCCGCTTTTTCCTGACGGAAGTACTGCACCAGCGGAATGTTGCTCGGGCATACCCACGCACAGGCGCCACATTCGATACAGTCAGAAAGATGATGCGCAGTGGCTTTATCGTGCTGCTGGCCTTTACTGAACCAGTACAGCTGTTGCGGCAGCAAATCTGCCGGACAGGCATCGGCACAGGCGCTGCAACGGATGCAGCTTTTTTCTTCCTGCGGCTCGCCCATTTCTGCTGTTGACGGGGCCAGCAGACAGTTGGTGATTTTCACCACCGGCACGTCGAGCCACGGCAGGGTAAAGCCCATCAGCGGGCCACCCATGATCACCAGTTGGTCGCTACCGGCGCAGAAACCCGCGTCATCCAGCAGATGACGAACCGGCGTACCGAGGCGCGCCCAGACGTTACCTGGTCGGGAGACCGCTTCACCGGTGAGGGTGACCACGCGCTCCGTCAGCGGTTCGCCGTCAATAATGGCCCGTTTCACGGCATAGGCGGTACCGACGTTTTGCATCAGTACGCCAATGTCAGAGGAACGCCCGCCATGCGGAACCTGTTTACCCGTCAGGATCTGCGTCAGCTGTTTTGCGCCACCGGACGGGTATTTGGTCGGAACCACGCGCAGGCTAATGTCGTGCGAACCCGCCAGCACTGCCCGCATCATCGAAATGGCTTGTGGTTTGTTGTCCTCAATGCCAATCAGGATTTCGCGTGGTTGCAGAATATGCGCAAGAATGCGCACGCCGTCGATGATTTGCGCCGCGCAATCCTGCATCAGGCGGTCATCGGCGGTGATGTACGGTTCGCATTCCGCCGCGTTAATGATCAGCGTTTCGATTTTATCGCCGCCACCCTGCAGTTTATTGCCGGTCGGGAAACCTGCGCCGCCTAATCCGGCGACGCCAAACTGATGAATACGTGCGATCAATTCGCTGCGGGATCGGTTCTGATAGTCGTTCCAGCCGTCGCGCTCAATCCAGCGGTCTTCGCCGTCGGCATCAATGATCACGCTCAGTTCGGCCAGCGCCGACGGGTGTGCAGTGGAGTGCGGGGCAATCGCCGTGACAGTACCGGACGTCGGCGCATGCACCGGCAACATGCGGCCCCGGCCGCGGGTCAGAGGCTGACCGCGCAAAACGCGATCGCCAACGCTGACGCACAGTTCGCCTTCAGCGCCGATATGTTGTTTCAGGGGAATGACAAAACGCTGCGCCAGTGGAACCTGTCGCAGTGGCGTCCCGTTGGACTGGGTTTTCATTTCCGGGGGATGAATACCGCCGTTGAAATCCCAGATTCGCTCTTTGCGGAAAGCGGAAAATAACTTAAGCATGTTGTTCCACTGGAATAATCTGTACCGGAATGGTCTGCAGGTTCCATTTCCAGCTCTCCGTGGTGGTCTCGACCGGACGCAGCTCAATGCAGCGCGTCGGGCAGGGATCGACACAGAGATTGCAGCCAGTACAAAGGGAGCTCACCACGGTATGCATGGCTCGCGTCGCGCCAATAATGGCGTCAACCGGGCAAGCCTGAATGCACTTGGTGCACCCGATACAATTGTTTTCATCAATTACCGCCAGCATGCGGACAGGCTCAAGGGCCTGTTCATCGCCGTCAATGGGCTGGGGGTCAACGTTCAGCAGGGTAGCGATTTTCAGCATCACCGCTTCGCCACCAGGCGCACAGCGATTGATTTTCTCTCCCTGAATCCCTACGGCTTCGGCGTAGGGGCGGCATCCCGGGTATCCGCACTGGCCACACTGACTTTGTGGCAAAATCTCTTCAATTTTTTCCACAACAGGATCGTCCTCTACCGCAAAGCGACGCGAGGCATATCCCAGAATGACGCCGAAAATCAGCCCTAACAGGCTAATCGCAGCGACGGCTATCCAGACAGCATTCATTACAACTTCACCAGACCACTAAAGCCCATAAAGGCCAGAGACATTAATCCTGCGGTAATCAGCGCAATGGCATTACCGCGAAACGGGGCGGGCACATCCGCAGCGACAAGGCGTTCGCGGATTGCAGCAAACAGCACCATCACCAGCGAGAAGCCGACGGCGGCGGAAAATCCGTACAGTGCGGACTGCAGGAAATTATGCCCAAGGTTAATATTCAGCAGCGCCACACCCAGCACGGCGCAGTTGGTGGTAATCAGCGGCAGGAAAATCCCCAGCAGACGGTACAGCGCCGGGCTGGTCTTGCGCACCACCATTTCCGTGAATTGTACCACCACGGCGATGACCAGAATAAAGGCCAGCGTTCTTAAATAGACAAGATTCAGTGGGATCAGGATCCAGGTATCGATAAGCCAGGCGCACACGGACGCCAGCGTCATCACAAAGGTGGTCGCCAGTCCCATCCCCATAGCCGTTTCCAGTTTTTTAGAAACGCCCATGAATGGACACAGCCCGAGAAACTTCACCAGTACGAAGTTATTGACGAGGACTGTGCCAATAAAAAGCAGCAGATAGTCAGCCATTATTCACCTGAAAAATACAAAGCCGCCTATTATCCGCTAAACGGCAACAGGCGACAACAGGGAAACTGTACGGTTATTACGGATTAACAAAGGTGCGTTTTACCCGCATGGAGCGCTTAAAGTAGGGCACCATCAGGGCAGCCGCCAGTAGCGGGAACAGCAACTGGCGCAGCGCCAGTGTGTCTGAAACAGGGGAAAACGCAAATGCTTTAACGGCCAGCAGGACCGAAATCAATAACCAGATAATATAATGTTTCGGCACAATCCGACGACGCTTAAAAAACGCAATCGCCAGCCAGAGGGTGTAATACCACATTCCTGCCGCAAAGGCGCAAGACAGGATCCACAGCCCCAGATTGAGCGTGCTTTGCTGCCGCAACACCGTAAACGTCTGCGGAGACAGCAGCGCATTGGCATACAGCACCACTGCCAGCGATGCGCTCAGCAGCGCCAGCAATAGCCAGGCCAGTGGGGCCAGTAGCCATCCACCAATACGTTGAGCATTTTTTTCGGACATGACCTCTCCTGAAAATCAGCGCCAGTTGCCTGCTTCAAAGCAGGGGCAGAAGTATAAAGCAACTGGCACCCGGGAGGACAGAATTTATTGCACGTATCGCCACACGGATTTCGGCACTTCGCCAATATTATACAGGCGACCACCGGAGACCAGTTCAGCGCGACGATGGTCGGCAGCGCGATACATGCTGATGATCTCGCTGTTGTCATCCAGAGAATAATTCAGATGATCAAAAAGCTTTTCCAGACTTTCAAGTGAGTTGATTTTACGAAATTTGAGCAAATAATCCTGGACGGTCATAATTAAAAGTATCCCTTTTATAATGCGTTTATTTGCCGCTAATAAGTCTCGACATAACAAACTATATCAGCGGCATCCCTGACAGGGGTGCGATGTACTGGCGATGTTCAATTATTATTTAGGGTACATAACCCAAAGACAAGCGGATTAACAGACAGACCTGTCATTATTGGTTTTTTAAGATTTTTCTTGAGTGATGATCGGACGCCGGACGGCGCCCGTTCAGGAAGACTAACGCTCTTCACCACGGCTGGCAATAACGTTCTGATACCAGAAGAAGCTCTTTTTACGTTTTCTCACCAGGTCTTGATTATGATCGACATAAACGAAGCCATATTGTTTCTTATAGCCGTTTAACCAACTTAGTAAATCAATAAATGACCATGGATAATATCCCCGCACATCGGCGCCAAGATCAATCGCTTTTTCCAGCGCGTTAATATGCATTCGTAGATAGTCTATTCGTGGATCATCGACAATATCGCCATTAATAATTGGGTCTTTTGCGCCTAACCCATTTTCGGTGATATAGACGGGAATATCACCGTATCTTTCTTTGATCATCATTATGCCGTCGGTTAATCCCTGCGGCCAGATTTCCCAGTCCCAGTCGGTATACACGCCGTCCGGGTTACGTACAAACTTAAACAACCCTTTGAAACCAAACTCGCCGCCGCTGCCAGGCTCGCCGCTGTTATTACTTTGTTGCCGCGTTTCCTCTTCACTGGCGACGACCGTTTCCCGGCGATAATAGTTGAGCCCGATAAAATCGCAGCGATTGTCACGCAACAGGGCATCGTCGCCGGGGGCAAAGCGGGGAACGCCCCACAGCGCCTGCGTTTGCGCCAGCAGTCCGGCAGGATAAGTGCCCAGCAACACCGGATCGTACAGCCAGTGCGTATGAATGGCGTCAGCGAGCGCGGACGCGTCGCGATCAGCTTGTTTATCGGTCAACGGCGTATGCGGCTGCAGCACGTTGACAAAACCAATCTCGCCATCAATCGCCATCTCACGAAATGCTTTTACCGCCAGCGCATGAGCGATAAAGACGTGGTGACAGGCCTGAATGGCGCGGACAGGGTCTTTCACTGACGGCGGATGACTGCCGGTGATATAGCCGTGACCAATAAAAACAATCGTTTCATTAAAGGTGGCCCACAGCTTCACTCGCGAGCCAAACCGGGCGTAGCACAGCCGGGCATACTCCTCAAACGCTTCTGCGGTGGAACGGGCCTCCCAGCCGCCTTCGTCCTGCAACGCCTGCGGGAGATCCCAGTGGTACAGCGTGATCATCGGTACAATGTTGTGAGCCAGCAGGGCGTCAATCAGGTCGCTGTAAAATTTAACACCTGCTTCATTGATTTCACCACGCCCGCCGGGCAGCAAGCGCGGCCAGGAGATCGAAAAGCGGTAGCTTTGCAGTCCCATTTCCGCCATCAGCGCGACGTCCTCGCGAAAACGATGATAGTGATCGACCGCCACGTCGCCATTGGTGTTCTGGTAAGTCATTCCCGGAATATGCGAAAAGCGGTCCCAGATGGAAGGGCCTTTGCCGTCGGCGTCGTGCGCGCCTTCCACCTGGTAAGCGGCGGTGGCGGCGCCCCATAGAAAATGTTTGGGAAATGCAGACATGATTCACTCCTTATCGATGAGATAAGGGCAGTGTAGGAAGGATGATGAGATAAGTGCAACCGGTTTCAGAAACCGGTTACATCCTTGCGATCGCGCTCACGGTCTGAAACGGCAATCATTTATTTTGCAGGGCGACAGTGGGTTCCGGTGCCTGATAGTTATCGATATGGTGAGCAATAATAAGCAATAAAACGCAAACACCCACAGTGATCCAGCCCATGAGTTCTACAATACGAGATAATACTGACGACATGATTTCTAAGGAAAAAGTGAATACAGGCGGCAAATCTTACTCACCCGCGATAAGGATGCAAGCCCTGAAAATATTTCTATGCGAATTATTCGGTTGTGAGGCTCAGGCAGATGTTGTGAAATAGACCGACGCTATCAATGAGAGGCTGCAACATGAGTGACAACATCCGTGTCGGATTAATAGGTTATGGCTACGCCAGTAAGACATTCCATGCGCCGCTGATCAGTGGAACACCGGGAATGACGCTGGCGGTCGTCTCCAGCAGTGATGAAGCCAAAGTGAAAGCCGACTGGCCTGACGTGCAGGTGGTTGCTGAGCCGAAGCATTTATTTAACGACCCCAGCATTGATTTGATCGTCATTCCCACCCCGAACGACACCCATTTCCCGCTGGCGAAAGCCGCGCTGGAAGCGGGTAAGCATGTGGTGGTCGACAAACCCTTCACCGTGACACTGTCACAGGCGCGTGAGCTGGATGCGCTGGCCCGCAGCGTCGGACGACTGTTGTCGGTGTTTCATAACCGCCGTTGGGACAGCGATTTTCTCACCGTGAAAGCGTTGATTGCTGACGGCTCCCTGGGGGAAGTGGCGTACTTTGAATCGCACTTTGACCGCTATCGTCCGCAGGTGCGTAATCGCTGGCGCGAGATGGGCGGCCCGGGCAGCGGCATCTGGTATGATTTAGGTCCCCATCTGCTTGACCAGGCGGTTAACTTGTTTGGCCTGCCGGTCAGCCTGACGGTTGATCTGGCACAGTTGCGTCCGGGCGCGCAGTCTACTGACTATTTCCACGCCATTCTGACCTATCCACAGCGCCGTATCGTGCTGCACGGCACGCTGCTGGCGGCTGCCGAAACTGCGCGTTATATCATCCATGGCTCACGGGCAAGCTATGTGAAATACGGCCTTGATCCCCAGGAGGATCGGCTGAAAAACGGCGAACGTCCGCCGCAGGAAGACTGGGGTCATGATACGCGCGATGGCGTGCTGACCCGCGTGGATGGTGAGGAGCGCGTCGAAACAACGTGGTTAACGCAGCCGGGGAACTATCCGGCATATTATGCGGCGATCCGCGATGCGCTGAACGGTACCGGGGAGAATCCGGTTCCGGCGAGCCAGGCGATCCAGATTATGGAGCTCATCGAACTGGGCATTGAGTCCGCGAAGCATCGCTCCACGCTGTGTCTGACCTGATAATGTAAAAGCCGCTCAGCCGAGCGGCTTTTTTGTCTTAGCCGTTTTTCACCCGATCCCGCAGCGCCTGTTTTTCCTGCGCTGACAGAAACGCGCTCTCGAGCCCGTTAATCTGCGCCTGACGGATCTGTGCCTGGCTCAGTCCGGCTGCCGGGGCGGCAACGTTGTATTCATGAACAATATCGATACCCTGAACCGCCGGATCGTCGGTATTAATGCTCGCCAGAATGCCGTGTTCAAGGAATGTTTTCAGCGGATGCCGGGCCAGTGACGGCACCGTGCTGGTCTGAATGTTCGAAGTCAGACAGGATTCAATGCCAATACGCTGTTCGGCGAGGAAATCCATCAGCGCCGGATCTTCAACCGCTTTCACGCCGTGACCAATACGCTCGGCACCCAGTTCGCGGATCGCCTGCCAGATACTTTCCGGGCCCGCTGCTTCACCGGCATGCACGGTGATCCGCCAGCCAGCATCGCGGGCACGGTTAAAGTGATTGAGGAACAGGCTGCCCGGAAAACCTAGCTCATCACCTGCCAGATCCAGCGCCGTAATGCCGTCACGGTGCGCCAAAAGGGCGTCCAGTTCCTGCAGACAGGCGGTTTCGCCGAATGTCCGGCTCATGATGCCAATCAGGCGCGCGTCGACGCCGAAATCACGGCTGCCTTCACGCACTCCGGCAATCACTGCTTCAACAACCCCGGTGATCGGCAACTGGTGGGTCATCGCCATATAGCCTGGCGAAAAACGCAGCTCGACGTAATGCAGCCCATTGTGCGCGGCGTCTTCCACGTTTTCATACGCGACGCGGCGACAGGCTTCCAGCGAGGCGAGGACTTTTACGCCCCAGTCAAGTTTGGACAGGAAGCTCACCAGATCGGGCTCGTTGCTGGTGACCTGAACGTGCGGACGCAGCGCTTCCAGCGTATCGGCAGGCAGGGCAATATTATGCTGGCGACCAAGATCAAGAATGGTTTGCGCACGGATGTTGCCATCAAGGTGGCGATGAATGTCGGTCAGGGGAAGGTTAGTATCAATCATGGTCGCACCGTTTTAGTTAAAGTGCGGACCATTATAAAAATAAATGCGGCGAGAAAGCTATTTTGCGCAACAAAAAGTTTTGTTGCGCAAATTGTCAGCGGAAGGATTGCAGGGCGGCGATGAGTCGTTGCACGCCTTGTTCCAGCTTCACCCGCGGGCATCCGGCGTTGAGACGGACAAACCCGATGCCGTCGTCACCGTAGGTATAGCCCGGCATGATCGCCACTTTTTGCGTTTCGATAAGCTGCTTCTGTAATGCCCGGTCATCAATATTCAGCGGACGCAGGTCGATCCACGCCAGATAAGTCGATTCCGGCGGTTGCCAGCAAAGTTCCGGGAATGCCTGATTCAGCTCACGCGCGATGTAACGCATGTTGTCCTGCAGATACGCACGCAGGGCGTCGAGCCAGGGGGCGCCATCACAGTAGGCGGCAATGTGCGCGACAATCGCCGGGACGGAGGGGGAAGAGAGCCCGTCGCGACCCTTCAGCGCATTCAGGTACGCTTCGCGCGCGTTGGCATCGCCAATCAGCCCGTATGCGCCAGTAAATGCCGGAATATTGAAACTTTTTGAGCCCGAGGTAAACAGCGCCCACGGGCCGCGGGCAACCTCGCTCCAGGGAATATGCGGATGGTCGCTCCACACCATATCCATATGGATCTCATCGCTGATGACCCGCACATGATGTTTTTCACACAGCGCGGCGATGACGTCGAGTTCCTCGCGGGTCCACACTTTGCCGGTCGGGTTGTGCGGGCTGCACAATAACAGCAGCGTGTTCTGCGGCTGTGACAGCGTCTGTTCCAGCTGATCCATGTCGCAATGCCAGTCGTTGCCGCGTTTGATTAACGACACACCGGCCACGTGGCGCTGATTTCCCTCAATCGCTTTATAGAACGCATCGTATGCCGGGGTGTGGACCACCACGCCATCGCCCGGTGCGGACCACTGGCGGATCATCTCCGACACCATGTAGATCACCGACGGCCCGTAAACGATGGATCCACAGTCAATCTGGCTGTTAAAACGGCTGGCGTACCAGTGAGCGATAGCGCCGAGAAACTCGTCGTTCTTCCAGCGACTGTAGCCGAAAACGCCGTGAGCGAGACGCTGGCTGACGGCGTCAATAATGCACGGCGCGGTGGCAAAATCCATGTCGGAGATGGTGAAGGGAAGCAGGTCGGCGGCACCGAAACGGTCGGCGACGTAATCCCATTGCGTGCACCAGGTGCCGTGTCGGTCGATGGGAGTGGAGAAATCAAACATCAGAGCGTCCTTAATCGTTGTGCGCAAGCGTCAGTTTCCCCCTCCTTTACGAAGGGGGAAAGGGCGTTTTATGCCTGCACCGTATTCATCAGCGTGGTCATTTCATCTTTCACCGACTGGACCTGCGGGCCAATCACCACCTGCAGATTGTGCTGGTTAAGCTGAACCACACCAATTGCGCGGTTGGCTTTCAACGCCGCCGCATCCACTTTTGACATGTCGTTGACTGACAGACGCAGGCGGGTAATGCAGTTATCCAGGGTGACGATGTTTTCCGCGCCGCCCAGCGCCGCAAGGATAGCCGGCACATTGTAGCCTGATTTGCCCGTCACGCCCGCAACGGCTTTTTCCACCGTGCTGGTGTCGATATCGCGACCCGGCGTTTTCAGATTAAAGCGGGTGATGGCAAAACGGAAGATACCGTAGTACACCGCAAACCAGATAGCGGCCACCACCGGCACCAGATACCACTTGGTCGACAAACCGTGCAGGATACCAAAGACCACGAAATCAATGACGTTGCCGTCGGTGTTCACTGAAGTGTAATAGGTATAATTGATATTTGCCGATGTACACTGTGAACAATCAGGTTACTGCAATGTTGAAAATTACAGCTCCCACTCAACTGTGTATGCCGGAAGGAAGCCAAAGACAAGATTGTAAATCCCTTTGAATTTCTCCGTTGTTACCAACACCCCACACAATCATCATCCCTCTTTTATCAAGGCATGATTTCCGTTGCCCCCTTTCACTCCTTCTGATATGATAATGAGTTATTATAAATATTTCCGTAAACTTTGTTCCGTAGTATTTCTCTCCTCGAAAACATCCCCAACGTCAGATGCAAGGCGGCTTTGCGCTATCGCAAATGCCATCGTTTTACCGTGGTTTTAGGTAGTAACTATGTAGGAGGTGTGATCTCTTTCTGAGTACAAAAAGGTTAATTTAACAATGATGCAACAATCACAAACCCTATTCGAATCGTCGGTTTTATCGGCAACAAGTTTTCGTACCGTCTACCATGAACACGGACGTTACAAAACAATTAATGGCAACTCCTTTGTTCATGATGGTCATGCATACCGGATTAACACAAGAATCGGCTCTGGTGTTCGTCATGACATACTTATTTCAACAATCAACGAACTGAACGCAATCCTGAAGCTCTACAGTCGAGTGTTCCTGACCCGTTTTGATCTCCACCTCCCTGAGTTCACTTCTGTTGAAGCAGGTAACAAATACATACGCAACCTGTTCAAACGATTACGTGACCGCCTGGAGTCTGGAAACAACGGTTTATCAGAACCTATCATCGATTTTGCTTACGGTTGGGTTTGCGAACAGGAAAAGGCTTCACAACCCCATTACCATTGCTGGATTGCACTTCCACATCGTTCGGTAAGATGGTTTGGAACGCCAGAAAGAGGGATCGCTGGTATTATTACGGAAATCTGGATGAAACTGACAGGTGGTAAAGCAACGCTGGTAAACTTGTCTAAAGCCACTAAAGACTATCCCGATCACTACGTCATTCATCGTGAACATCCTTCATCACTCGAAGGTCCGGTATTCTGGCTTTCTTACCTGGCAAAAGAACGTGGTAAAGCGCAAACAGGGAAGGGAACACGCATGTACTCAACATCAAAATTGAGTTGTAAAGCACTAAATTCGTAAATATCGCACAGGAAGCCCGTAGCGCGTTTTTCTTTCCAAGGTATGCAATCGCATTACCCATATCATGAAAATCGCTTACAGCCTCGCTCATAGCGTTTTAAGGCATAATTTGTAGCTGGTTAACTTTATGCTTCGGTCAGATGCATGATAGTTCAACTATAGTTGCTTTGCTTATAGAATAATACATTCCTTCAAAATTCCGAGCGAAGCGAGGGACACGAACGTAGTGAGTGTCTGTGTACTATGTACTGTTTATAATATTTATATTTTATATATAGAAAAAACAGTACATTTCCGTATGTTTTTTAATCAACGCTAACTATCCGTCTTCGCTTCGCTTGACGGAACTCGCTTCGCTCGCGGTCTTGTTTTTGGGTTGTTGGAACGTGCCCGTCATTCTTGATGCATGTTCCAGTTCCCTTTGATCGTAGGAAGACTTAATCCCACTTTTTGCTTGGCTGAGACCTCTTCATATTGGCTTCCAGAAGTCGCTTACGAATATCTGTTGCAACCGCCTAACTTTTACCTACCTTCCTTGCTCGGTCAAGACCTTCTTTAGTTCTCTATGCAATGTGTAGTCTATTGATATAATTAGTATTTTATTCGAGATTATGTAATTGTGTGAAAAAGGATGAAAAACACACTTTTTGTATTAGCATTAGCCTCCGTATGCCTTCTAAAGCTTTCTAAAATGCAGGCTTCAAAAGTGCTTGATTTTACGAAAGTAATGAAAAGGTGTGATTACTAGCGTTAGTACCAGCACATTGTGTAACCTCTGGACAGTTAAGGATAATTAGATGCAAACAGCAGAGATGTTTCGTATTTTCCTGGACAATTTGAAAATACCTAATGAACGAATGACGGCAATTGCAACACATTATAAAAATGCCACAAGAAGGCTTAACATAAGGTTTCGGGAAACTGAAAACGGTTTCAATAATCGACTGAAGGTTGGTTCAGCAGGTCGTCGTACGGCGGTCAGCAAAACGTCAGATTTAGATATGCTGTACATTATGCCTTCAGGGTTGTGGGAGGCTTATCAAGTAGGTTTGAATCCTCAACGACGTTTACTTCGTGATGTAAAAGATGCTTTAAAACAAACCTTTTCGCAGCAAGAAGTCAAGGTTGATCGATTAGTAGTGCAGATTGTTTTTGACTCTTTCCATATAGAGGTGACCTGCTCCCCGTTGATTAGTACACCCCGATGTTAGTAATGTCTTCATAAGCCACATGAGGACATCCCCATGAAGAAGCGTTTTTCCGACGAACAGATCATCAGTATTCTCCGCGAAGCCGAAGCTGGGGTACCCGCCCGTGAACTCTGCCGCAAGCATGCCATTTCCGATGCCACGTTTTACACCTGGCGTAAGAAGTATGGCGGTATGGAGGTGCCTGAAGTTAAGCGCCTGAAGTCGCTTGAGGAAGAGAACGCCAGACTCAAGAAGCTGCTTGCCGAAGCCATGCTGGATAAAGAGGCGCTTCAGGTGGCTCTTGGGCGAAAGTACTGACGACAGACCAGAAGCGGGAAGCCGTGATGTTGATGTGTGATGCGACCGGTCTGTCGCAACGTCGTGCCTGCAGGCTTACAGGTTTATCCCTGTCGACCTGCCGCTATGAGGCTCACCGTCCGGCTGCTGATGCGCATTTATCAGGGCGCATCACTGAGCTGGCACTGGAGCGCAGGCGTTTTGGCTACCGTCGTATTTGGCAGTTGCTGCGCCGTGAAGGGCTTCATGTTAATCATAAGCGCGTGTACCGGCTTTATCACCTCAGTGGCCTGGGCGTAAAACGCAGAAGACGTCGTAAAGGGCTGGCAACAGAACGTCTGCCGCTGCTCCGTCCGGCGGCGCCCAATCTGACCTGGTCGATGGATTTCGTCATGGACGCACTTTCCACCGGTCGCAGGATCAAGTGTCTTACCTGCGTCGATGATTTCACAAAGGAATGCCTGACGGTCACTGTTGCCTTTGGGATTTCAGGCGTTCAGGTCACGCGTATTCTGGACAGCATTGCACTGTTTCGAGGCTATCCGGCGACGATAAGAACTGACCAGGGGCCGGAGTTCACTTGCCGTGCACTGGGATCAATGGGCCTTTGAGCATGGTGTTGAGTTGCGCTTAATCCAGCCGGGCAAGCCAACGCAGAACGGATTTATTGAGAGCTTTAACGGACGATTTCGCGATGAATGTTTGAATGAGCACTGGTTCAGCGATATCGTTCATGCCAGGAAAATTATTAATGACTGGCGGCAGGATTATAACGAATGCCGCCCGCACTCCACGCTGAATTATCAGACACCGTCTGAATTTGCAGCGGGCTGGAGAAAGGGTCATTCTGAGAATGAAGATTCCGGCGTTACTAACTGAGTGTTGTATCTAATCGTGGGGGCAGGTCAGAGGTGCAACCAGTCTTTGCTGACGGAGATCATTTTAAATACCCTGATACGAAAGCTGACAATGGTAATGGTGGGTGGCGGGTAACTAAACCTCGTATGGAAATTACCGAAATGAGGAATTTCCGAAATAACAAAAGTCGTAATCTCCATAATCTTTGTCGCATGTTGCGAGCTTGGAAAAACAGAAATACAGTAGACATGGGAGGACTTCTTATTGACACGTTAGCATGGAGGTTCCTTAAACAAACCGATGATTATGATGAAACTGGAATGGTTAGTTATGGTTTCATGTGCCGTGACTTTTTTGATTTTTTGCAAAAAGAAGACGTTCATGAACACTATGCTGCAATAGGCAGTGGACAAAGGGTTAAGGTCTACAAAAATTTCCAGCGACAATCAAAACGTGCCTTCAAACTATGCACGCAAGCGATTGACGCGTACGAGAATGGCTATACAAAGAAATGTCATGAACTTTGGCGGGAAGTTTTCGGACTTACTTTTCCTAAAGCAGCAACGGAAATGCAAGACTCTCTGGGGCTGGGGTCAGATAATTTCGTTAATGAATCATATTTTGCCCGCACATGGCGTAATACGGAAGAATTTACGGATGAAAAATTTGATGATGTCGATATTAGATATCCACTTGAAGTCAACTGTATTGTCAAAGAAAGTGGGTATAGGGAACGCTCGATTAGAGCTTACCTTTCGGATATAGCTCGACCTTGGTTACCTCCTAATAAGACTTTATCATTCTCGATCAATCAAGCAAGTTTAGATCTGATTCCTGAACCTTATGACATATACTGGAAAGTATTGAATAGAGGTAAAGAGGCTGAAGAACGTGATGAAATTCGAGGTCAAATAATTTTAGGTCAAACTACCCATACTGAACATACAAAGTTCAGAGGTAGTCATAAGGTGTGGTGTTATATCGTTAAGAATCATATAGTAATTGCCCAGGCTACTATCGACATTCCAATTGAGTGAAAAACATGCTAAAAAATGACTTGCTGAATCATATTGCTTCTGCTGGATACAACGTTGGGTTCGGAGCAAAGAAAACCTTTGCAACATTTGACATTGTAAGTAAGCTTCCTGGCTGGATTGGCATAATATCACTCGCAGTATCTGTTCTTGGTCTTTATATGGATGAAATGAGTTCTAAGAATATTTCTGCAATTTTTATTATTCTGAGCATTGGTAGCCTATACATTAATTTCTATGATGGTGATAAAAGTAAATATGAAGAGGCGGGGAAAAGGCAAACTGACATCTTCAGAAAGATTGAACGACTGTATTACGATGCAAAATCAGAGAGCCAGCCAGATTCAGCTAAGTATATTCAGGAACTTGAAGTTCTGATGCAAGATTTTGATAATAGCACAATTACTAAACAAATTTGTGGTAGTAATTGGTATGCTCACTATAAATTTTACAGTGAATTGGAGAAGCGATGGATTGAGGAACAGTTATCCTTAACTTTTTGGAAAGATAAATTTCCAAATACATTAAAAATATTTTTGATTATAATTTTAGGTATGGTTGTTTTTTTGATCTGCCACAGGTTGAATTGGATTTGATGCATTCATAACCTAATTTGAAAAGTAAAATTACGAATTAGATTAAATGAATTTGTCAAAGTCAGACTATTGATAAATTTTACAACAGTTTAGACTGAATATATGAAAGTATTTGACTGTTGCTGGTTTGATGAATGTGTTGGTGTTATCGAAATCGAGCATCGGTATGGATAAAATAAAGCCTCGCACTTCAGCGAGGCTTGTTATACAACGGTCGTTGTTTAAAGACCACCATGACGATTCGCATAGAACAAGAAATCATTGATATGCCGTTCTAAAGCTTTAAAGAAATCATCATTCGACCAAGTAGTTGAACTATAAGATGCACCGTTTGTAGAACTAAAAGTACGACCATTATCGTTTGTAGAAAATGTCGTTATCGAATAGCGGCCATCAAATCGCTCAGTTTCTGATAATAAAAGTTCATGCTTCCCGCCGTCTTTATACTTCATATTGAAGCTTATATGCCGTGCAGATGTAGAAATTTCAGCGTGGATTCCTCTTTCAAGTAAACCATTTTTGTACGTTTCAACTTCTGGTACGAGAGATTCAATAATTTCCGATAAGCGTTCTCGTTCCTGGGCTAACGTTTCTTTTTCTTCAATCTGCTCTTGTTTTTGTCTGCCTATTTTTTCATCAACACCTTTGAAGAATGAGTTACCTACCATGGGATATCCTTAATTATAATATGAGCGTTTCAAAGTCAGGACATATGGGCAGCAAATACTGTTATCAAGTCCGTTTTTAACACAAAAGCTCTTTCTTGATTCGGTAAAAGGTGGCGCGGCTGATACCTGCCGCTTTCATGATGTGGGCTGGTTTAACATTCTGCGCCAGCATTTCGCGAACAGTTTCACGGGCTTCCATATCTTTTTCTTTCCCCGTATACAAACCTGCCAGTTTTGCTCTCTCGATCCCCTGTGCCTGGCGTTTACGGCGGGTTTCATAATCTTGTCGTGCCATTGTCGCAAGGATATCGATCAGCATAGCATTGACTGCCCGAAGAATGCCGCTAGTAAGGTCGTTACCAGACATTTCAACCATCTGCCAGCTTGTTGGCAAATCCATCGAAACAATAACCAGTCCTTTACTGTTCAGCGTAGCTTTGAGTTCAGCCCATTCTTCATGTTGAAGACGACTGAGACGGTCAATCGCTTCAATTAGAAGCAAATCGCCAGGCCGTGCTTCGGCAAGTAGGTGCATCAGTTCCACACGTTCCAGCTTCGCACCGCTGGCATTCTCAATGTATTCTCCGGCTACTTGCCAGTTTTTGCTTTGCGCAAATTCGCGCAGGCTAACTAATGCACGATCAGCATGTTGGCCTTCGGTAGATGCACGGCAATAGATACGGACATTCATTATGCATTCTCTTTTGAGTATTAAATTGATACCCATATGATACAGTGCGTGTTTTTATTGTCAATAGAGTCAAATTTAACCCTATTGATACTGTGTGTCATGGTCTTTATCAGGTATACCTAAAAGAGATATTGTTCGGATGGTATTCAGATCTTGCTTGGGGTATACGATTTGGTCAGTTTCTGTAGCTGAAGCACTCCGGTTTCATTTCAGCAGGTCTTAATCAAATTCAGTGTGCCATACATGCGGCACGAAAAAGTCTGGCATCAATGTGACCAGTTCTATCACCCACCACAGTCACTACAGTGGCCACACAGTTGGGGACCCAAAGGATGTTGTTTACCATTTTGCAATGGTTGACAGCTACCCGAAAGCAACTCCTCTTCGAGAGCGCTCAATTCCTCAGTTAATCGGGTTTGCAATTTTAGTTTGTTGAACCCATCCACACTGGGCGTAAGTGTATAGTTGTGATAACTGTCAACTTTTCTTCTCTCTTCTGTTCAGAATAAATTAATGTTCAGGCGTTATGATAAATAAATGTTATCGCCACCATGGCGCGGTCTTTACAGGAATAAATCTCACCATTTTTATATTTTCACCACAGTACCTCAAAATTTCATATACCAAAACTGAACTTGGCCGGGTAGTATTGGCTGCTTAGTATTAACTGTAGATGCTGTTATTAGGAGTTTCAGGTGCAGGTAAACAAACTTACGGATGATATTGATATTAGTTCTCATGAGCGTTTCCTCGCGGCCCGTAAAAGCACATGGGTTAGTGTGCTTGTTAATTGTTTTCTGACATCCGGGCAAGTGATTACTGGCGTATTTTCCGGATCTCAGGGGCTTATTGCGGATGGTATCCATTCTCTGTCTGATTTAGTTTCAGACTTTGTGGTGCTTATTGCTAATCATAAAAGTAAAAAAAATCCCGATGATGACCATCACTACGGGCATCATCGTTATGAAAATGGTGCATCATTAATTCTGGGGACAATTTTATTCATTGTTGGCATCGGGATGTTATGGTCAGCAGCAAATAAAATGCAACAACCAGATGATATTCCTCAGGTACATATTGTTGCTCTGTGGGTGGCCTTAGCCGCACTGGTTATCAAAGAGCTTCTTTTTCGCTATATGCTGGCAGTAGCAACCCGAGTAAAATCCACTATGCTGGTTGCCAATGCCTGGCATGCCCGCTCTGATGCCGCCTCATCTTTGGTGGTGGCTATTGGTATTATTGGTAGTTTATCAGGGTTTAAATTGCTTGATCCGGTAGCTGCACTGGTTGTGGGACTGATTGTGACCAGAATGGGATATTCATTTATGTCAGATTCGCTTCATGACTTGATGGACAGGGCCGTGGATATTGAAACTGAAAATAGTATAAAAACAACATTATTGTCCACGCCTGGGGTCGAAGGCATCCATGACCTCAAGACCAGAAAAATGGGGGACCTTGTTGTTGTTGATGTTCATCTGGAAATTGATGGTGATTTATCAGTGAAAGTAGGACATGACATTGCTGTTTTGGCCAGGAAATCAGTTTTAGATAATCATCATGTTTTAAATGTTATGACACATGTTGACCCTTATTTTAAAGGTGATAATAGTCCTGGTTGCGGGGGCAAATAATCCTGAAAAATAATATGAATGCTGCTGTTTTTTGAGAAGATTGGGAAGGGATTATTTTTTTGCGCAATATTACCCCTTCTGACTGTGAAAACGAGAGTAAACAATATGGAGGCTATTATGAGAAAAATTATGCGTACTGTTGTGATAGGAGCCACTCTTCTTTTATCCCCCTGTGTAATGGCTGGTTCTGACGGTGTTGAACATGCCATGAAGATGATGAATAAAAGCTACCGCGCAGCACTTAAGGAGGAGGACGTTACATCCTTCAGGAAAGATATGCGGGAACTGAAAGCAACAGCAGAGTCCATCCTGAACAGCCCTGTAGAAGGGTATGACAGGGAAACGTATGTTGCAGGCATGTCACTTCTAATTGATGAGGTAACTGCCGTTGAAAGTACCGCTGAGAAGGAAGGTCTTGACGCCGGGAAAATTGCAGCACAGAAACTAGGCAGTCTGATGAGAAAATACCACAATAAACTAGGTGTTGACTGAGACCGGGAATTATTCGGTGAAGGTAGATATGCTGGAAAGATATCCCTGAACTGACATGATACACGTGCCTGTAATCAAGCAGATAGCTATGCACTGGTGAGGAAATTTCACAACGTTATCTTATCTGCAAAATACATATAAAAATGTTGGGGTAACAAACATGCATTATCAATGCTACATATTTTAGTTTGTTGCCTCAACATAAGTTAAGTACCTATTGGTGTTGCGCGGGGTGGATTCAGGGGGCCAAATTATATTTGGTGGTCACGCGTCAGTCTGTGTTTTGTTTGTTGGTCATGAAGTACATAGGTACTTATTTCGTTTTATACACACTAGGCTGTATGTTTGGAATCCTGGAAAAGTTGAACAAACCTAACGGTAATAAAACTACTTATTGTATATAAATTCTGGCATTTCATCGGTATGCCACTTCAATAGGAGTTAAAGACACCTATAGTGAGATCTGCAGGATCACCATGGATATGTGGATAAGATTTAAGCCTGAAGACTGTTGTATAACTCTTCTTCCTGAGCAAAATGTAGCTGCAGAATAGCCTCAAGCCCATACAAGGAACGTTGTACATCACGAATAATATCAGCTGAAACATCTGTGTTCTGCAGGAGTTCACTGAGTCGACCTAACTTCCTTACTTCCTGATATATTTCCTTGTGGCTACGATACAAAGCAGCAAGGGGGTCATCGCCGACCAGCATTGTCGATAATGAAGGGTACAGATCTTGTTCATCCTGTTGCTCATGAGACAGGATCTTCTGGACCAGTTGTTCATGCAGCTCCTTAAGGAGCATACGTTGCTCTTCCTGATCTGCTAGGGGGAAACGTGCAGCAACTTCAGCCAAACATTGAAGAACAGGTTGTAAATGCTTGTGCTCGTTTCTCAATGTTTCAAGCTGTTGGTTACTTATAGCCTTGTCTAGTGGGCGTGTAACCCGACAGGTCAGCACCCGTAAAGCTGAGAGAATAGCCAGGAGATCAATGAATTCCTGTAAAAGTGCACCTTCAAACGGTGGTAACATACCAAGGGCTGCAATAACCATAGCTATGCAACATAACCCCATTCCGAGCAAGACACTTTGTGTGGCGATACGCATGGAAAGTCTGGCTATTTGTCTGGCATCAACCAATCGGTCTAACTGATCTGTCAGCAGTACGATATCAGCACTTTCTGCTGCCGCAGCGGTTCCCCTTGCCCCCATTGCGACTCCGACCCCAGCTGCTGCAAGTGCCGGGGCATCATTTACCCCGTCACCAACCATCATCGTGCAAAAAGAGTCTGAGGCATCTAATATATGCGCCAGTTTCATCTCCGGGGTCAGTTCAGCCAGAACACGATCGACACCAAGGCCTGTACCAATACTGTCCGCCACTTCCTGCCTGTCCCCTGTCAGCATAACTATCTCGCGCACACCGGCTTTTCGCAACATGCGCAAAGCTCTTGGTGTTTCCAGCCGTAACTGATCAGAGAGCAATAGCCAGCCGACCAACTCCGCATCAATTGCGATCGCAACTACCGTCACATTTTCAATGAACAAGCGCTGACGTGCGGACTCAAACCAGCTACCACTTCTGGCGTGGCTCAGAACAAAATCCAATGTACCAATACATACTTGCTGATCGTTGATTTTTCCTGTCAGACCCGCTCCGGCCACTTCCTGCACTGATTCCGGTATTGGTAAAGAGCCTAAGCCTTGTTCATGTGCCTCCTGTAAAATAGCGCTGGCGATAATGTGACAGGAAAACTGATCCAGACTTGCTGCCAGCCTGAGTAAATCCTGCTGCGTATAATGTGGATTAAGGCTCTGAATCGACGTCAGTTTTGCAGTCCCCCCTGTCAGGGTCCCTGTTTTGTCAAAAAATAGGTGATCTGCCCGAGCCAGTTGCTCCAGTGCGGCACTTCCTTTAATTAGTACCCCTCTCTGTGCAGAGCGGGAAATGCCGGAGACCAACGCCACCGGTACAGCCAGTAAAAGTGGACAGGGGGTTGCGACAACCAGCACAGCCAATGCGCGAACGGGTTCGTTACTCACGGCCCATGCCAGTAGAGCAATGCCAAGGGCAAAGGGGATAAACCAGACGGCATAACGGTCTGCCAGTCGTACTGTTGACGCACGTGACTGACTGGCCTGCTCTACCACACGGATAATACCCTGAAGCGTGCTGTCTTTTGCTGAACGGGCTGCATACATTTTCAGGGCATCTCCCGCATTAATTGCACCACTAAGCATCAGTGCACCAGCCTTCCGGGGGGCGGGTAATGATTCTCCGGTAATTGAGGATTCGTTCAAGACAGCGCTCGCACTCACCAGTGGACCGTCTACAGGAATAGTTTCTCCCGGCTTAACTAAGAGCAAATCACCGGGCTGAATAGATTCTACGGGGATAACCTGAATATCGTTTTTAAGAAGTCTATTCGCTGAACGAGGTGCTTTAGAAAGCAGAGAGGTCATTTCTCGTTCGGCACGGCCCTGAGCATAGCTTTCAAGCAATCTGCCTGTGGCGGTCATAGCGGCAATCACTGCTGCCGTTGCCGACTCTCCCATCCAAAGTGCACCAGACATTGAAATAATCGCAAGGACATCAACCCCAACCTGGTGTTTGAGCAAAGATTTAACCATCTCATAACTTGTTAACAATAACGAAGGAAGAGTGGATAAGATCAACACAATTGTTGAATTGATCCCCCATTGAGCGTTCTGGTTGAAAAAGCTCAACATTAATGCCAACAGGGGGAAACACAACAGCGCGATATCTGACAACAGGTGGTTATATTTCATAAATAGTGTTCCGTTTTTTTCGCGTTCAGAAAAGCATGGGAACCGTGGGGCAGTTATCGTTGAAATGATGATAAAGGAATCATAATAAGTGTGCCAGTTGCTTTCTCATGAAAACCTGTATCATCAATTTTGATATTTGGAGTCAGTTAGTATACCAAAAGTTATTGACCTGCTCCCCGTTGATTAACACACTGATGCCCGTAATGTCTTCATCATCGGTATGAGACCCTCATGAAGATGCTTTTTTCCGGCAAATAAATCATCAGTATCCTCTTCGAGGCTGGAACAGGGATTCTAAGCCATGTGCTTTGCCGTAAGAAGATCATTTCCGACGTCACCTAATGTGGCTTGGTGAATGGATTTTGTCATGGCTGCACTCTTCATCGGTCGTCGGATTAAGTGCCGTACGATCCACGTCGCTTTTGGAATTTCAAGCGTTCAGATATAAGCATTCTGTACAGCATTGCGTTGTTTCGTGGCTATCTGGCGACGATAAGAACCACTCAGGAACCTGAATTTACCTGTCGAGTACTGGGCCTTTGAACATGGTTTGGATATTACTGAGTGCATCTTGGTTTTGAGAAGTTAAGGTTATCATTAATAAAAAGGCATAATATTGAGTGGTCAACCAACCTTAAAAAAAGTGGCTAAATTATGAACGAAAATTTACGTAATGCTCTTCCTCACAAAAACACACCATTTCTACGTGTGCTGCATATCATCGTAGCTGTATTGATTTTATTGCAGATTATTAATTCAAACCTTACCGAAAGCGATGCGCTTAGTGACTATACTCTCACTGGGTTCGTAACATGGTTCCATGTTATCACTGGATTATCACTGATTGTCCTTGGGTTTGTCATGCTTGCATGGATGCTGACACAACGAGGATTTCGTTACTATTTTGCCTGGGTGGTCCTTGATTTTCGAGGTGTGGTTGAAGATATCAAAATGCTGATATCATTCCGTCTTCCTGAAGCTCATGCTGGTGGGATTGCTGCTCTGGTTCAGGGGCTTGGTGTACTTGCACTATTGGGCGTTGCATTATGTGGTGGATTCTGGTTTGCTCTCAATACTGCTCTTGGCACGTCACCTGTGCTGACAGAAACCGTCCTGCATGTGCATAAGTTTCTGACTGTATTTATTGAAACCTATTTCTGGGCACATGGTGCGATGGGGTTGCTGCATATCTTCCTCACCGTTCGTAGCCAAAGGAAAAATCCCGTTACCGAATAGTGCTGTAGGTTTATGATGGATAAGATGCCCTGTAATGGTTGGCTAAAACAGACTATAACCGCGCATTTATCCGTCAATGCATTTTCTATTTATCCGTAATTCCGATGAGTATGCGTATTTGAAGGAAAAAATATATGCATCTTGAACGACATAGTATCGAAAAAGTGGGATGGCTGAGGGCAGCTGTACTGGGGGCAAATGACGGAATTGTTTCGACAGCGAGCCTTGTTCTTGGGGTTGCATCTGCAAATAGCAGTCCTTCCGGTGTTTTACTTGCAGGTGTTGCAGGACTGGTTGCCGGAGCTATGTCAATGGCTACAGGGGAATATGTTTCCGTCTCATCTCAGGCGGATACCGAAAACGCAGCACTTGCCCAGGAAAAAAGGGAGCTGGAAACTGATTATCAGGGAGAGGTGCGGGAACTGACTTCACTTTATATGCAACGTGGACTGGAGCCAGAGCTTGCCCGGCAGGTTGCGGAGCAACTTATGGTCAAAGATGCCCTGGATGCTCATGCCCGTGAAGAACTGGGGTTGACGGATATAAATTCTGCACAGCCCCTACAGGCAGCTGTCTTTTCTGCCCTGAGTTTTTCCGCTGGTGCGGTGTTACCCTTAATCGTGGCATGGCTCTCCCCTCTGAAACTGGCTTTTTTGTTGATAATCCTTTCCACCCTTTTTTCACTGGCAGTCCTTGGCTATATATCTTCGGTTTTGAGTAAAGCCTCTCCTGTCAGGGCGATCATAAGAATTACGTTCTGGAGTACCATGGCTATGCTTTTGTCTATGGGGATTGGTCATTTTGCAGGGCAGGCCCTGCTTTAATGTTATGAAGCACAATTCGAGTACCATCTTACTGGCGATGCTTCGCAAAACAATTTGCAATGCAGCTCCCTTCAAACTCGATTCCTGCTTGCGCCAATACCTGTTGAAGGGGTGATGGAGGGGATTCTCCCCCTCCATTTCAAGGGCAAGGACAACGCTACTTCTGGCAAATTTCCCGGTCGTAAACGCCACCATTGACAACCAAAATTTGTCGTTTCTTCTTTGAAATCATATCAGTCATTATCTTCGAGTCATCAAGAAAGATACCACCAAAGGTTCCTGGTCGTGCATTCTTCCCGGCGATTATAATCAGATCCCCAATATTCAATGCAGCAACTTTATCGTTATTGTAATTCGTATCTTCAAATATGAACTTCAGGCCTTCATCTGAACCGGGAATACCCAATGTTACTACAGGATTTTTTCTGAAAGTAACAGTACCGATACCAGTTATTTTTCCTGTTACCATTAACTGACATTTTTTGAAGTCATTTGTTGCCCTGAATTCATGTTGTTCAAACCGCGCATAAACTTCCCCTGTTGTATACATTCGCGGAAGTATATCGATTATCGATGGTTTGGATGGTTGCTCAGGTTGTTGCTGAGTTACGGTATCAGCATTTACCTTGGCCTTCACTTCGGGGGTTTTAGGCTGATATGGGGGGGGCGTCAGCCCGTAAAGGAGATTGATGCCGTAGGCTATTGCGACGGTTATGACTGCTATTTTAATATAACGTTCATAGGGTGATTTCATTTCGTTCTTCCATGAATTCTATTTTGGTAACATGATTGCCATTGCGGTGTATTTTCATATTGTCTGTTGGGGACTTCACCGTATTACGAATTTCGTTCATTGTTTCTTTCGATAACATATCGCAGCCTTCCATATACATAACCCTACGGGTATCGGTATCTGGTATGTTAGTGAAACTGCTACTGACCCATGAATCAGGTATTTCGATTTCATGTATCAACTTCATATACTCAATGATAAACGTATCTGTCAGGTGAAATCGTCCGACCGTGTATTTTCCTGTATAGGCATTAGAAGAAGATAAAGCTACCCAATCGTTTTTTAAAACCAAAGCCAGCGCATTATTTTCCATGTTCAGATTCCAGTTCACGAATGCGATTGTTCGTCATGTCGATAAGACATTTCTGCTCATTATTGCAGGCGGATTTTTGCTTTATCCATTCTCTTTGAGAAGGGAGTAAACGTTTTCGTGTTTCAGGACTAAGTCTTTTCCAGACAGCATTAAGTTTCTCATCGCTTGCTTCATAACTGGGTGTATCGACATTTGAGGTTACTTTATTGTTTTTGGGGGCCTCGCTGCCGCTGCTATAGAAAACGGGGGCACGTACTCCCTGAGCGTAGTCTTTAGCTGCTTTTTCCCACACGCTTTTCCCATTGGCAGTCAACATTTTTCCGAACTCAGTGGTGTCGAAACTGTAATTGCGGATCTCGCCATTGAAATCCAGCTTCACGTTAACGGCTGTTGACTTCGAAATGCCAGTCAAGAAATCACCAGCTTCGGACCCGAAGGAACAAGCGACTTCTTTAGTATCACTGACATTAGGGCGTAACCCGTGCATCGTGAATCTGCCGTTATCAGTTGTAGCAGTGATATCTACCAGCGGAATGATTGATGAGGATTGCTTTGTCATCGCGAAGCATATCCCCTTCAGATTTACATCCCTGTCCATCCCGAGAAACATCAGTGCGTTTTTGTCGCTGCTGGCGACACCCATTGATTTTGCCTCTGGCAAGAAATACACGGTACTGGAGGCGGTGGTTAAACCTGAAACGAAAACAACACCTGACGCCATGATTTTTAGCGTTTTAATAAGAATTGTCATTCTGGATACCTTCTTTCTTTCGCACTCCATCGTGGACAGAGTATTCATTCCGTGAGTCTTGTTTACGAGAAACACTAACCGAAGAATCATGATCTTACATTGATCTATGAAATCTATCAATATCGTATAATTGATCTGTAAAAACGATCGATTAACATGGGGAGAAGAGGGGGAAGATGCGAAGGGTATTGTTTTTAAAGGGTTTTAAAATGGTTCATATGCTTGGTGTTAACATCGGGCGGCGGGCAGCGGTTAGTCTTGAATACTGCGATTGAAAGACATAACAATCTACTTTGTGCGGGGTTTCCGGCAACCATAGAGGTGTTTCGATAAGGAGCGGTGCAATAAGTACAGTTCGTTGACAGAATGAATACGATGTAATTTTGAACCCTTGCTCTACAACGCTCTGTATCAAGTTTTACGGGGGTTTTATATTGAACGATGCCTGAAGTCTGCTTTAATCGCTCTGACAAGATACAGAGCGATTCATGGCTATATAGCGATGGATTACGCTAACATTTCTGTGGGGCAATTTTACAATGGCACTAACACTTACCTTTATTCCGTCAGTTCATCGATCAGTGTTCGGGGATGATCTAGTCGTTTTTTCGCTTCCGTCATGAACTTGTCTCGGTTGATCAATATGTCAATATGGTCATGCAGTATCAAACCTTCAGATTCAAGAATTTGAATATCGTTGATAGTCTGCGCTTCAACATAAATCTTACCCTTCTTCCAGCCTGAGTTGTTTTCGATAACGATACGCTGTTTATGCTGATCGCGGTATGTGATGGTAAACAAGTTGTGTTTCTTATCTATTCTGGAGCAATCTACGCGCATAATAACGGTCTTAATGTTTGCTCTTATTTTTGTGCGTAAAGGGTTAAGTGCGTCATCAATGTCAAACTTCCTGAACTTGTCCCAACCTTCAGTGTTCATTTGCACGATTGATTCATCGTATAGTCTTTTTTCCACTATCAGACTTTGTTTTTCTTGTTCTAGTTGATCAATTTGCGAAGTGAGGCTATTAATGATCTCAGGGCTTTTAGCTGAACCTATAGCCAATACATAGTTCTCAATTTGCGATTGTATGTCCGCTATTTTCCCTTCTAAACCAGATGGTTGATATTTCGTCTGTAAGAATATTCTATCGGCTATTAGTTGTAAAATCGTCCTTTCAAGGGTGCTTGCCCTGAATCCCCACTTATTACAATCTTGATGTAAATCTCTGGATGCACATTGGTAACGGTAAGCATGTGGATGGTTTTTAAGGGTTGATTTAGCCTTAACCATGTAACATGAGCAGTGCGCACAGTGCAAAATACCAATACCGGAAAGTAATGGTATTTCTGGATTACTCTCGCGATTCGGGGCAAATCCTTTGTTTCCAACTTGGAGCTTTAACGCTTCATATTCATCTTTGCTGATGATCGCAGGGTAATAATCATCCAGAACGTATTCTGCATTGTTTACAGTGATTACTTTTCGTCCATAAATGGCAGGTTCAAGGATTCTGGAACAATGCTGCATATTCCATATACCTTTTGATTTTTTGTTGCCAATAACCGGTCCATCGTAGTTGTTTTTCAGATGTTGAAGGATCATCCGATTTGACCAACCGTCTTGTTTTAACTGGATAATTTTTTTTGCTATGGGGAACAGGACTGGATGCGGATTGACATATCCAGTACTTGAATCTGTCCACCATTTATCCGACCCTAACTCTTTAATTGCGACTACAGGATCACCTGGTTTCCGTTCCTGGTGACGTCTGATCTTGGACAGAGCACTTGCAATGGTGCGGTGTGATTTGGTTGAACTTTCTTCGTTTGCACGGCTGAACAACATCACGCTAAACATCAGTTGCTGCAATGTCTCGGTGTTTACTTCAGTCTGTCTGTAAACCTGTTTATCAATCCCGGTAATTACCGTGATGCCATTAAGTAATAAGCTGGTGAAAAGGTTAACCGCTTGCATGGCGTTCTGGCGTGAGAAGCGATCAAGGGATTCAATCAAGAGGAAAGACCCCTTTGGGATCAAACCGGATTCAACTTGGTCTATGAAATCCGATAAAGCTCCTTCCTGAACGTTTTTACCCTTGTACGCGGATACCCCTAAATCTTGGTATTCCTCGAAAATCTCCAGATCGTACTCAGTAGCAATCTGTTTTGCCATTTCAGCAATGTAGCTCTTCTGACGCTCAATCGAACTACCTTTACCTTGTCGTTCGCTGGAGTAACGGATATATGAATATAAGCGTGGACGATTCATGGTATTGAATTTCACTGGAAGTACTGTATTTCTTAAGATTGTAACATGTGCAGACATTGGTCATCACCTCCTTGGTAATCCATTGGGGCGACAGGTATAGCTGTTTTTACGCCTCAATTCTTAATGAGGTGTATTTTACTTTAGTGTTACCGATGGTCACGCCGAGGATCGCCATCATGGTGAAGCCCAGACCAGTCAGCAGCGCGTGGATGATATACAGCACCGGCGCCACGAACAGGAACAGGAATTCCAGCGGTTCAGTGGTGCCGCCGACGACGCAGGCAATCACGCCAGAAATCAGCAGTCCTTTAATTTTATGACGGTTTTCAGGACGGGCGCAGTGGTACATCGCCAGCGCAGCACCGGGCAGGCCGCCGAGGAACGCCGGCATTTTCCCCTGAGAGAGGAAGCGGGTGGCGCTTTCCGCAAAACCGTGGGTTTCCGGGCAGCTCAGTTGCGCCTGGAAAATCGTCAACGCGCCGTTAACGGTATGTCCGCACACGTCCATGGTGCCGCCCGCTTCGGTAAAGCGGATCAACGCCACCAGAATATGGTGCAGACCAAACGGCAGCAGCAGACGTTCGCCGGTACCGAAGATCATCGGGCCAAAATCACCGGCACTGTTGATCACATGACCGAGGGCGTTGATGCCCATGGCGAAGACCGGCCAGACCAGCGGGATCACCAGACCGACGAGGCCCATCACCACCGTGGTGACAATCGGCACAAAGCGGGTGCCACCAAAGAAGGCCAGCGCATCCGGCAGGCGAATGGTATGGAAACGCTCGTGCAGCATCCAGACCACGATCCCGGCAATCACCGCGCCGAGGATCCCGGTGTCGATGGACTGGATCCCGAGGACGTTCTGAATATTGTTGGCTTTCAGAATGGCGGCGTCGGTGGTCGGCAGAATGCCTTTCGCCGTCAGCCAGAAGTTAACCGCCAGGTTCATCACCGCGTAACCGACGAACCCGGCAAACGCGGCAACGCCTTTGTTTTCACGCGCCAGCCCAAGCGGGATAGCGATACAGAACATCACCGGCAGGAAGCTGAAAGCGAAAGAGCCGACTTTGCTCATCCAGATGAAAATAGCCTGTAACAGCGGCGTGTCCAGCCACGGTAACAGGGTGGTGACGTCGTGGCTGCTTAATGAGCTACCGATCCCTAACATGATGCCGCAGAAGGAGAGCAGCGCCACAGGCAACATGAACGTTTTGCCAAGCTGCTGAAAAAACTCCCACAGAGTGATTTTTGGTGCTGCTTTTGCCGTCATAAAACGACTCCTTGTTATAAAAATAAGCTGTGTGGTGTAACGAAGCGGCAAGATAAAACGTTTTATCAAATTTTAGTGCGAGAGAAATCACATAATCAGTGGATAATAACGTTTATAAAGACCATCCATAGATAAAACGTTTTATCGCTGTGGCAAAGGGAGTCAGACGCAAGACATGGCTATCGCAAAAAAGATCACGATCAACGATGTTGCGCTGGCGGCAGGGGTGTCTGTCAGTACGGTATCGCTGGTGTTGAGCGGAAAAGGGCGAATTTCGTCGGCGACCGGGGAACGCGTTAACCAGGCTATCGAACAGCTGGGATTTGTGCGTAACCGCCAGGCAGCGTCACTGCGCGGCGGGCAGACGGGGGTGATAGGCCTGATTGTTGGCGATCTCTCGGCGCCGTTTTATGCGGAACTGACGGCGGGGCTAACCGAAGCGCTGGAAGCGCAGGGAAAAATGGTTTTTCTTACCCAGAGCGGCCCGGATGGTGAAAACATGCTGCATCGCTTTGAAACGCTGGTGTCACAGGGCGTTGACGGGGTGATCATCGCCGGTTCCGTCGATCGTGGCGCGGAACTGCGCAATCGCGCCGAGGAGGCGGGCGTACCACTGGTGTTTGCCTCCCGCGCCAGCTATCTCGACGAAGTCGATCTTATTCGCCCGGACAACATGCAGGCCGCGCAATTAATCACTGAACATCTGATTCGCCGTGGTCACCAGCGTATCGCCTGGCTTGGCGGGCAGAGTTCTTCTCTGACCCGCGCCGAACGCGTCGGGGGCTATTGTGCCACGTTGCTGAAATACGGTTTACCGTTTCACAGCGACTGGGTGCTGGAGTGTGAGTCGAGCCAGAAACAGGCGTCCGAGGTGATGACCGGGTTGCTGCGCCAGTATCCGACGATCACCGCCGTGCTGTGCTACAACAGCGTGATTGCGATGGGCGCGTGGTTTGGCTTAATGCGGGCAGGGAAACAGAGCGGTGAAGACAGCGTGGAAAGCTACTTTGAGCAGCGCGTCACGCTGGCGGCATTTGCCGAAGTGCCGGAAGCGGCGCTGGACGATCTGCCGTTGACCTGGGTGACCATTCCGGCGAGAGAAATGGGGCAGAGCCTGGCGGAACGCATTCTGCAACGCCTCGACACCGGACAGGTTACGCTGCGTAATCACATCATGCCGCCGCGACTGGTGACCCGCAAATAAAAAGCCCCTCAAGTGAGGGGCTTGTGCAGTACGCGATTACTCTTGCGGCGCATCCGGTGCCTGCAAATTCAGCACTCCGCCAAACATGCCGACAAACTCTTCCAGCGACATTTTCTGACCGTTCAGCGTCACCTGTCCCGCCGTGTATTGCAGGCTGGAGGTGATGCTGTTGTTTTCTTCGGTAGTCAGATGGAACATCTGGCCCATCGCCGACAGGCCTTTCACCTGTTGCTGCGCCAGCTTTGCTGCATCGTCCGGCTTATAGCCTTCAAGGCTTGCAGACTGCGTCATGAACTCGGTCGCCATATCCATCGGGATCACCAGTTTGGTGTCGAGGTTTTTGACGAACATATCCACCTGACCGGCCAGCGTTTGCGGTGGCTGAGTGTTTTTCGCCGGATCCTTCAGGAACAGCGACAGATTAAAGGTGGCTTCACCCTTGCTGTTTTTCCAGCTCAGCGGGGCGACGGTGATCACCGGCTCGGCTTTCAGCAGGATCGGCAACGAGCTGAGCAGGGCTTCTGCCGCCTGTTGCTGATACGCTTCCGGATCGTTCGCAAGATCAGCTTCCTGCAACACCTTCTGGGCTTGCGCGTTATAGGTCTGGTTAAACTCGTGCCAGATAGCCCCGTCGATGTTGCCCACTTTCAGCGTCAGCTTACCGCTGCCCATATCCTGATTTTTAAGTTTCAGGCTGTTGAGCGTGTAATCAATCTGGCTGTTCACGGTTTTACCGTCAGCGGCCAGATCGGCCCGGCCTTCGACAGTCAGGCCTTCCAGTTGCCCAAGGTCAACGCCTTCCATTGAGATCGCCAGCTTATCAAGGGCGATTTTCTGGTTACCCACGTACTCGTCGAAACTGGCACGCTTGCTGGCGCCGTCGGTGGTGAGGTTATCAAGCGTCAGCTTAACCCGCATACCGTTTTCGTTGACGGTCTCGATTAACGCGCTCGGCACGGAGCCGGACAGCGAAAACGCGGTGCCGTCACGGTCCGCATCAAAGGTAAACTCACCGCCGCTCAGCGACAGTTTTTCCTGACCTGCTTCACGTTTCAGCGGCTTCAGGGTGATCAGAGAACGGGTGTCGCCGTTGTAGCTGATGCGGGTATCCGACTCAACGAAAGACTGGCCGTTAGCCAGATCGAACAACGGTTTGGTCACCGCGTTATTCACCAGCACGGTTTTCACGGAGGCCATCATCGGCATCAGATTAAAGGATTTCAGCGCCGCCAGCGGGAAGGGGCCATGATCGATGCTTTCTTTCATGACGATAGTCTGGCCGGGCTTCAGCCAGCTTTGCGTTGCGCCATCGACCGGTTTGATCACCAGGTCAAGCTGGCTTGAGAACAGGCCACGCTGGTAATTCTGATGAACCAGTTCCAGACCCGCCGCAGACGAAGTGCGTTTAATTTGCGCGTTTGCTTGCGCCAGCATCTCAGTCATATGGGTTTCGAGCTGCTTACCGGTATACCAGGCGCCGCCTGTCCATACCACTCCCAGAGCGACAATGATGCCTGCCGCAATCAGACTTTTTTTCATAATGAATGTCCATAAGATATGAAAACAGGCGGAACCGTCCGCCTGTATGAATGAGCTATCGTCAGCAGCTTAGCAATACTGCCACTAAATTTCAGTATTTAGTTTTGCTTGTTAAATACGCGTGCCAGACGCCCGATGCCGCTGATAGCGACCGGCGATTCGGCGGCGCTGACAAATGCAGACTCTCCCGGTTTTAACACCAGACGCTGCAGGCCCTTGCTCAGTACGGCTTCGCCTTCAACGCAGAAAAGAATCGCGGCACTTGACTGCGCCAGCGAGGTTTCCTGCGCGGACAGGTCATGCAGCGAGAAAGCGAAATCGTCGACCGGGATCGGGAAGTCCAGCTCCGGACCGTTTTTCTGCGGCTGCGTCAGCAGTTCCGCCGCGGGCTTGGCCACGAACTTCACGTTCGCCACCAGCTCCGGAATATCAATGTATTTCGGTGTTAATCCGGCGCGCAGAACGTTATCTGAATTTGCCATCACTTCCAGCGCCACACCCTGCAGATAAGCATGCGGTGTTTCAGCAAACAGGAACATGGCTTCACCAGGATTCAGTTTCACCACGTTCAGCAGCAGCGGCGAGAAGAGGCCGCTGTCGTCAGGGTAAAACTCAGCGATCAGACGAATGGTCTGCCAGGGTTCACCCTGCTGGCTGTTCACTGCCGCTTTCAGCACCGCCAGCGCGCGCGCTTTTTCGTCGCCTTGCATCTCCAGCAGGCTGGCGAACAGCTGGCGCAACCCGTCAGCGTTCGGGGATTGCAGGAAATGGGCGATCGCCGGATGGGCACCGGAAACCGGCTGTAGCAGAGAGACTATCTCAGAAAACTCGCGAAACGCGTTCATGGCGAGGAACGGCGTCAGCGCGAACACCAGTTCCGGCTTATGATTGGGATCTTTGTAATTACGCTCGGCGGCATCGAGGGGGATCCCGGCAGCGTTCTCTTTTGCGAAACCCAGTTCAGAGGCTTTTTTGTTCGGATGAACCTGAATCGAGAGGGGCTGCGCTGCGCACAGCACTTTAAACAGGAAGGGCAGTTCACCAAAGCGGGCGGCGACTTTTTCGCCGAGCAGTCCGGCTTTATCGCCATCAATAATCTCACGCAGTGAATGCAGTTTACCGTCCACGCCTTCCACCTGCGAGCTGCTCTTCGGATGTGCGCCCATCCATAGCTCTGCCATAGGCAGATGATCTGGATTGGCAATGCCGTAGAGTTCCGTTAACGCAGTTTTACTTCCCCAGGCATAGTTCTGCACTGAGTTGACGAGTTTTTGCATTATCAAGCCCTGTATTCATAGAGTTAAACTGCTTCTATTAAAGCAATAAACCTGACAGAAGTAACCAGCGTCGACAAAAAGTCGTATTAGTCTCAGTTTTTGTTAAAAAATTGTGTAAAGTATTGGGGCTCGCTTTTTTACAGGGCAAATGGACGATTTGCCTGAATCATAAATAGCCACGGTAGTCAGTGAGAGAACAATGTCGAACAAACCCTTTCATTATCAGGAACCTTTCCCCCTTTCAAAGGATGACACCGAATACTATCTCCTCAGTTCCGATTATGTGTCCGTCTCCGAATTTGAAGGGCAGGAGATCCTCAATGTAGACCCACAGGCGCTGACCCTGCTCGCGCAACACGCCTTCCACGATGCCTCGTTTATGCTGCGTCCGGCGCATCAGCAGCAGGTCGCTGATATCCTGAGTGATCCCGAAGCCAGCGAGAACGACAAATATGTCGCGCTGCAGTTCCTGCGTAACTCTGAAATCGCCGCGAAGGGCATTCTGCCGACCTGTCAGGACACCGGCACCGCCATCATCACCGGCAAAAAAGGCCAGCGCGTCTGGACCGGCGGCGGCGATGAAGCGGCGCTTGCCCGCGGGGTGTACAACACTTACATCGAAGACAACCTGCGTTACTCGCAGAACGCGGCGCTGGACATGTATAAAGAAGTCAACACCGGCACCAACCTGCCGGCGCAGATTGACCTCTACAGCGTTGACGGCGACGAGTACAAATTCCTCTGCATCGCCAAGGGTGGTGGTTCGGCCAACAAAACCTATCTGTATCAGGAAACCAAGGCGCTGCTGACGCCGGGGAAACTGAAAGACTATCTGGTCGAAAAGATGCGCACGCTGGGAACCGCGGCCTGCCCGCCGTACCATATTGCGTTTGTCATTGGCGGCACCTCGGCGGAATCCACGCTGAAAACCGTCAAACTGGCCTCAACCAAATACTATGACGGGCTGCCGACGGAAGGTAACGAGCACGGCCAGGCGTTCCGTGACGTGCAGCTGGAAAAAGCGTTGCTGGAAGAGGCGCAGAACCTCGGTCTCGGCGCACAGTTTGGCGGTAAGTATTTCGCGCATGATATCCGCGTGATCCGTCTGCCGCGCCACGGTGCCTCCTGCCCGGTCGGTATGGGCGTTTCCTGCTCGGCAGACCGCAACATCAAGGCGAAGATCAACCGTCACGGCATCTGGCTGGAAAAACTGGAAGATAACCCGGGCAAATACATCCCGGAAGCGCTGCGTAAAGCGGGCGAGGGTGAAGCGGTGCGTGTGGATCTGAACCGCCCGATGAGCGAAATCCTCAAACAGCTGTCGCAGTACCCGGTATCCACGCGCCTGTCGCTGACCGGCACCATCATCGTCGGGCGCGATATCGCCCACGCGAAGCTGAAAGAGCGGATGGATAAAGGCGAAGGGCTGCCGCAGTATATCAAGGATCACCCGATCTACTACGCCGGCCCGGCCAAAACGCCGGAAGGGTATGCCTCCGGTTCGCTGGGGCCAACCACCGCCGGGCGTATGGACTCCTACGTTGATCAGCTCCAGTCGGAAGGTGGCAGCATGATCATGCTCGCCAAAGGCAACCGCAGCCAGCAGGTGACGGACGCGTGTCATAAGCACGGCGGTTTCTACCTCGGCAGCATCGGTGGCCCGGCGGCGGTACTGGCACAGGGCAGCATCAAAAGTCTGGAGTGTGTGGAATACCCGGAACTGGGAATGGAAGCCATCTGGAAAATCGAAGTGGAAGATTTCCCGGCGTTTATTCTGGTGGATGATAAAGGCAACGACTTCTTCCAGCAGATCCAGTCATCGCAATGCACGCGATGCGTGAAGTGATCGGTAGGCCGGGTAAGGCGATAGTCGCCACCCGGCATATTTAAGAGCGCACAAAGCGCCATGCAGTCCTTCTGAAGCAAGCAATACTTTATCCTGGCTGGCATGTGAGCAATGCCCCTGACTTTATTGTTATCAAGGAGAAAGTAATGACAACGTTACGCCGCGAAAAAGATTCTATGGGCGCGATTGACGTCCCGGCCGATAAGCTGTGGGGCGCGCAAACTCAGCGTTCGCTGGAGCATTTTCGTATCTCAACGGAGAAGATGCCGACCGCATTGATCCACGCGTTGGCGCTGACCAAACGGGCGGCGGCAAAAGTAAATCAGGATTTGCACCTGCTGGCCGATGAAAAAGCCGGAGCGATTATCGCTGCCGCTGATGAAGTGCTGGCAGGCAAACATGCAGACGAATTTCCGCTGGCTATCTGGCAGACCGGCTCCGGCACCCAGAGCAACATGAACATGAATGAGGTGCTGGCGAACCGCGCCAGTGAACTGCTCGGCGGCATTCGTGGTATGGAGCGGAAAATCCACCCCAACGACGACGTGAACAAAAGCCAGAGCTCTAACGATGTTTTCCCGACGGCCATGCACGTGGCCGCGGTGATTGCGCTCAACGAGCAGTTGCTGCCGCAACTGAAAGTGCTGAAAAAAACGCTGAGCGACAAATCCTCTGCATTTGCCGACATCGTCAAAATTGGCCGTACTCATCTGCAGGACGCCACGCCGCTGACCCTCGGGCAGGAGTTTTCCGGCTGGGTGGCGATGCTTGAGCACAACCTGAAACATATCGAATTAAGCCTGCCGCATCTGAGCGAACTGGCGCTGGGCGGCACAGCGGTCGGCACCGGGCTGAACACCCACCCGGAATATGCGGTGCGTGTGGCAGCAGAGCTGGCGTCCCTCAGCGGGCAGCCATTCATTACCGCGCCGAATAAGTTTGAAGCGCTGGCGACCTGCGACGCGCTGGTTCATGCCCACGGCGCGCTGAAAGGGCTGGCGGCGTCGCTGATGAAAATCGCCAACGACGTGCGCTGGCTGGCTTCTGGCCCGCGCTGCGGCATCGGCGAAATTGCTATCCCGGAAAATGAGCCTGGTTCGTCGATCATGCCCGGCAAAGTCAACCCGACGCAGTGTGAAGCGATGACGATGCTGTGCTGCCAGGTGATGGGTAACGACGTGGCAGTGAATATGGGCGGCGCGTCCGGTAACTTCGAACTTAACGTTTACCGCCCGATGGTGATCCATAACTTCCTGCAATCTGTCCGTTTGCTGGCCGACGGCATGAAGAGCTTCAACGAGCATTGCGCGGTGGGCATCGAGCCGAACCGCGAGCGAATCAATCAGTTGCTGAATGAATCACTGATGCTGGTGACGGCGCTCAACACTCACATTGGCTACGACAAAGCGGCGGAGATCGCCAAGAAAGCGCATAAAGAGGGGCTGACCCTGAAAGCGTCTGCGCTGGCGCTTGGTTACCTCAGCGCCGACGAATTCGACAGTTGGGTGCGCCCGGAAGAGATGGTCGGCAGCATGGATATTAATCACTAGCCAGATACAGGTGCAGCCGCGGGATCATCAGCGTCAGTGGTTGTGCCTGTGGTTTATAGCGGTACTGAATATTCTCCGCATCATAATTCAGCAGTTCACCAATATCCGGCACGCTGACACCGCGCGTGCCGGTCATCAGGGCGATCATCGGACTCGGGCAGGCGTACTGCACCTGTTTTTGCTCGCCCGCATACCAGACTCGGGCGACGGGCTGCACTTTCACCGGGCGCTTGATTTTCAGTTTCGCGCGCTGCGGCAACGCGGCGATGTCCTTATATTCTTTCTCCAGCTTCGCCTGCCATTGCTCCCGCGTCCACGGCGCCACGGCACGCGGTGCGCTCAGGCTTTTCTCCAGCTGTTTCAGCACCTCGTCACGGGTCAGATTTTTGATGAAATGCTTGTTTGCCCAACCGAAACGCAGCGTGCTCGGGTCGTTCAATAGCGTGAGCGAGCGATAGGCGCTGAGAGTAAGCAGACCGGGCAAATAGCGGTGCACCCACTCAAAGCGGGCGGCAGAGGGCAGACCGGATTCCACGGTCACGATCTTTTCAAAAGCTGCTTTCAGGGTATTGATATGCGTGATACGTGCCGTCAGTTGTGCCCGCTGCTCTTCGGTCGTCTGAAAGCAGAGCACACCCGGCAGGCGAACCGCGGCTTTGCTGCTGCGCCTCTCCGACTGTTGCTGAATGAACAAGTGGCTGAAATGGGTGAGCGCCACATCGCGCGCTTCCTGGCCAATCAGTTGTGTCACCTGAATCTGTGACAGTGGGGCATGCTCATCCTCTTTGCTGATTTCCGGCAGTACAAACACCCTCGCCGCCAGCAGCCGACAGTTGACGAGATCGTCACGGAAGGCGGTCAGTTCGCGTTCCAACTGGCGGAAGGTGTCGGTCAGCCGTTCAACAAGATCGTATTGCATCGTCATGCCCTTCATTAGTTACAACATACTAATTATTCACTGAGTATACGCACAGGTCAGCATTTGTGCAAACCTGCGTCAGGCAAGGGCGGAAAGGGGGATGTGATGGTAAACCGGCCAGCTGAAACTAAATCGTGCGCCACCAAGATGGCTCGGGTCGCAGGCCACATCGCCGGACATCGCCTGGGCGATGGAATGTACAATTGCCAGTCCAAGGCCACAGCCGCCTGTCGCCCGGTCACGACTCGGATCGAGACGGACAAACGGTTCGAACACGCGCTCGCGCTCGCTTTGCGCAATGCCAGGACCATCATCCTCAACGTACAGCGTGGCGCGGGAACCTTGTAACGTCAGACTCACTTCAATGCGTTGATTACTGTAGCGCAGCGCGTTGTTCACCAGGTTATCGAGTACGCGTTCCATCAGGCGCATATCCAGCGCGCCATAATCGCCGCGAGTCAGTTGCGACAGCGCGATGGCGCGCTGCGGATTCACCGACTGAATATCTTCGATATGTGCGCTGATCCACTGTGGTAAATCAGGGGTAGTCAGTGTTAGCTCATTCTGCGGGCGGTCGAGGCGGGCGTAGGTCAGCAGCTCTTCAATCAGCCCTTCAAGCTGACTGATATCGCGGTTGAGCGCCATGGATTCGGCTTCATCGAGATTTTCACTCATTTCAAGGCGATAGCGCAGACGAACCAGCGGCGTGCGCAGCTCATGGGCAATGCCATCAATAAGCTGTTTTTTACTGGCGATCAGCGTGTTGATGTTGTCGGCCATCTGGTTAAAGGTCACGCCGAGCCGTTGAAAGCTGGACATATTGTCGAAATGAATACGTTCGGCGAGATGCCCCTCGCCGAAACGCTGGGCGGCGGCTTCCAGTCGCAGCATGTCCTGCCAGTGCGGACGCATCCAGACGAAGACCGGGAAGGCCAGCGAAACGGCAATCAACGCCATTAACGCCATGTCGAGCAGACGCATTTCATGCAGAAAATAGAGGTAGGGCACCGGGCCGACCGCCAGCACGTAATGGCTGCGCGGGATGCGCTGAATAAAGGTGTACTGATCGTCCAGCGCCACGATATCGCCGCCGCGCAGATGTTTCATGGCGACATCGTTCAACTGGAATTTATTGAGCGGCTCCACGCGCAAATCAAAAGAGAGATTGAAATCCATCTCCTTCAGGGTTTTGCTCCACTCGTGCGGCGGGATTTCACGCAGCTCGCTGCGCATCAGGTACAGCGAGCTTTTCATCAGGTCGTCCAGCGACTGGCGTCCGGCCCGTTCGGCGGTAAATTTGTAGACCAGCCCGACCAGCATGGTCATCACCAGAAAGCAGACAAACAGCAGAAGGTAAAACTGCACAAACAGCTTTTTCATAGTGCGACCTGTAAAGTCATTGGGTCAGTTATCCCAGGCGTGGGGCGCGAAAAGATAGCCTTTGTTGCGAACGGTTTTGATCCGGTACGGCTCCGTCGCGCTGTCGAGCAGTTTCTTGCGTAAACGGGAAATCGCCACATCAACGCTGCGGTCCATGCCGTCATAGGTCACGCCGCGCAGGTTTTTCAGCAATGCGTCACGATCCATAATTTGCCCGGCATGGGTTGCCAGTTCCCAGAGCAGATCGAAATCAGCGGTCGAGAGTGCGACGTTTTCTCCGCTGAGGATCACCTGCCGGTTCACCGGGTCAATCGACAGTGAACCAAAGCGCAGGGCTTTATGCGGTGTTAACGACGATGCCGTCGTGACAGCGGCAGGGGTGACGCGTTGACGTAAATGCAACCGCAGGCGTGCCAGCAGAACGGCGGGTGGCGTGGTTTTCAGGATGTAATCACTGGCGCCCATTTCCAGTGACAGAATATGGTTCATGTCGCTGTCGAGGGAGGTCAGCAGGACGATCGGTCCTTGCCACTGGTTGCGCAGATCACGGCATAGCGTCATGCCATCTTTGCCCGGCAACATGATGTCCAGCAACACGAGATCGGGTTTCTCGCTGGCGATAATCTCTTCTGCGCGATCCCCGCGCGGCTCAACGACAACATCCATATCATGCTTGCCCAGATAGGCGGCAATCAGCGCGCCAACGTCGGGATCATCTTCGACATAAACAATCTTGTTCATAATCTACATGCGCAACTAAAAAAAGTAACATACACCCGCTGACAACCGGCTTCCATTAATCTTTTATAAACACAGTGAATTCCGTTATGCTGCCGATTCTTGTTATTTGAATGTTAAGGCAAAACGATGGGGCTGGTGATCAAAGCAGCGTTGGGTGCGCTGGTGGTGGTGCTAATTGGCATTCTGGCGAAAACCAAAAATTATTACATTGCCGGGCTAATCCCGCTGTTCCCGACCTTTGCATTGATCGCGCATTACATTGTCGCCAGCGAGCGGGGCATTGAAGCGCTGCGCGCGACCATCGTCTTTGGCATGTGGTCAATCATTCCGTACTTTCTCTACCTGTTGTCGCTGTGGTATTTCACTGGCTTCTGGCGGCTTCCATGGGCGCTGACGGGCGCTGTCGTCTGTTGGGGGCTCAGCGCCTGGGTGTTAATTGCTCTGTGGAGTCGCTTCCACTAACGCAGATGGCGACCGCCATCCACGGCGAAAGAACGCCCGGTCACGAAGCAACTGACCAGCAGATAATCGACCAGCTCGATGATCTCTTTCTCGCCCGGCGCGGTTTTCATCAACGATTTATTCAGCGCCTGCTGCCGGTAGTCGGCATCGTCGCCTTCGTTAAACAGGATAAGCGAAGGGGCAATGGCGTTCACTTTCACTTCCGGCGCCATTTTCCGCGCAAACGAGCGGGTCATGTTATCCAGCGCCGCTTTGCTGGCGGCGTAAGCGATATGCTTGTCGCTGCCGCGTTCCACGACATAATCCGTGAAATGAATGATATCGCTGGCGGCGTGGCCGTGGCCACGCAGTAATCCTTCCAGCGCATGGTTGAGCAGATAAGGGGCATGAACGTGAATTTGCAGCATTGTGCTCAACACGTCGCTCAGCGGAATGCCGCTCTTTTCAGCGGCCCAACCGCTGGCATTGTGCAGGATCGCGCGTAAACCCTGCGCCGCGTGGTTTTTCACTTCATCCGCAAACGCCAGAATGCCGTCATCCGTGGAAAAATCAGCCTGAATGCAGATGGCTCCGGCTTCACGTAACCCGTCAATGGCCGGGTATTCGCTGCGATAGCTGACGATAACGGACTGTTTCTGATTGATAAAATGGTGGGCAAGGGCGAGGCCGATACGTCGACCTCCACCAGTAATAAGGACCGGGCGCTGTCGGGTGGTACCCATCAGTGTCTCCTTAGCGTTCAGCGACGGGGAAACACCGTTACCCCATCAGCATCCACGTTGCCGGGAAGGCGGCAACCAGTATAAAACCAATTAATGCCATTTCGCGGCGTCTCAACACGCCATCGTGCCGATGCGTACGGCGCGCGTAAAGAAAGACCAGTAACCCCGGCGCATACAACACCACGGACAGCAGCAGATGCATCGGGCCGGAAGCATATAATAACCATAAGCCATAAATGCAGGCGCCGATACCTACTGCTTTATGCAGCGGACGGGTGGCGATTTTCAGCAGGAATGCGCCAACGAGGAAATAGGGCACGAGGATCATCTCGGAGGCGATGGTCAGCAGCGTGTTGTAGTCGGAACCGGTCAGCCAGATCAGCACCAGGCAAACCTGCACGCTGATGTTGGTCAACCACAGCGAGGCGGACGGCGCGCTATTTTTATTCTGACGGGCAAAGACGCGCGGAAACGCTTTGTGCGTCGCCGCCAGATAAGGCACTTCGGCCGCCATAATCGTCCAACTCAGATAAGCGCCGCACACCGAGACGATAAGCCCGGCGGCGATAATCACCTCACCCCAGGAACCCATCATGTTTACCATCAGACCGGCCATTGACGGATTGCGCATGCCAGCCAGTTCCGGGCGGGCGACTACGCCCAACGACAGCAATGTCACCAGCAGATAAACCGCCAGCGCAGAAAGTACTGCCAGCAGCGTCGCGCGCCCGACATCATTCTTATTACGTGCGCGGGCAGAGACCACTACGGCGCCTTCCACGCCGATGAACACCCACAGCGTAATCAACATGGTGTTTTTCACCTGTTCCCAGACCGGCACGCCAAGTGCAATACCGCTGAAATCCAGACTAAACACATCAAGGCGAAACGCCATCGCCGCCAGCACCACAAACAGTCCGAGCGGCAGCAATTTCGCCAGCGTCGCGACCAGGTTGATGCTCGCCGCCGTCTGCACGCCGCGCAAGACAAGGAAATGCACGAACCACAGTAGCACTGACGCGCCGATGATCGACTGCCAGGTATTACCGTCGCCAAACAGCCGTAGTTCCGGCGTGTCAGTAAAGAAACTCAGTGCGGAAAAGACGATAACCAGATAAGACACATTGGCGATCACCGCGCACAGCCAGTACCCCCAGGCTGAGCAAAAACCGATCAGTTCACCAAATCCTTCACGGGCATAGGTAAAAATACCGCCATCGAGATCAGGGCGAATTCGCGTCAGCACCAGCATGGCAAAAGCGAGAAACAGGATCCCGATGCCGGTAATCACCCAGCCGATGAGCAGCGCTGCCGGGCTGGCCACTGCGGCCATGTTTTGCGGCAGACTGAACACGCCAGCGCCCAGCATTGAGCTTAATACCAGAGCAGTTAGCGCGCTTAGACCTAGTTTCTTTTCCATGGGCATCCTGTGGCAGAAAATCGGGATGAAAGAATATTTATTGTGTGTAATCGCATAAACATGGTGGATTACGCTAAGGCGCGGGATTTTACGAAGTGTCCAGGCTGCATGCAATGACGTATGCATAAAAAAATGAAAAAAGGCGGTAAAAACCGCCTTTTTGTGAAGGGTATTCGCTTATTTATACAGATCGGCGCTGATAGTCATGTTACCGCCGCGCTCCTGCCATTGACGCGTGATGTGATAATACTTCGCGCCTTTTTTTGCCGCCCGTTTGGCGACCTGGTAGGAGATTTCGGTCATGTTGCCATAGTTGCCGGTAAACTTAACGCTGTCGAACGGAACCATCTGTGCCGCAGTAATTTTATTCACTTCTTCGATTTTGGTGCCGTCCGGCAGAGTGACAGTGTAACGTCCACCTTTAGAGGATTGCGTTTCGAAGAAACGACCTACGCCGGTTCCCATGCCGACGGAAGCGGTGCTCGCCACGCCCGGGATTTCCACTTTCTTCGCTTCTTCACCGCCTTTCGCCAGTGCTGCGCGGCCCGCTTCGGAATCCGCCGGGATCGCATCCGGGCTCTGCAGAACGCGTTTCTTCGCATCGGCTTTATAGATAAACGCCGTTACGCGCTGGTTGCCGCCATCGTTCGCATCAACCTGGCGAACAATAAAGAAGGACGCCGCACCTTTCGCTTTCGCGGCTTTGGTGATGGCATCGTTCACGTCCGGTTGGCTGCGGAAAAAACCCTGAACAGTGACGGTGTCAAAAGGCTCAAGCTCAACGGCCTGGTCTTTTGGTAATTCAGTCACGCCGTTAATGACGCGGTTTACGGGTTCGTCAGCTTTGCCTGCATCGCTCTTATAAAGGTCGGCAGTGACGCGCCAGTTACCGCTGTTGCCAAAATCTGAGGTATCTACAACATAAAAAGACGCTGCGCCTTCTTTATCCGCTTTGCGGGAAACTGCCTGTACCGCTTCGCCAATAGCGTTAAAGCGGCCGGTGATCACGATGCGGTCGTAGGGCTTCAGTGCTGCCGCTTGCTCCGGGGTTAACTCGGTGGCTGCATTGGCTGACAGGGCAGTTGCAGACAGGAGTGCTGACGCCAGGAGTGTATACTTAAGCTTCATAAAAATAATCCTTCGCCTTGCGCAAACCAGATACTGGTAGTGTTGTTGAATAGAAACGTGGCTGATTATTGCATTTAATTCTGCTTGCTGTCTGCGGCATTTTTCATTTCCAGTGCGAAGTCGATTGCAGAGTAAGATAACTTTTGGCGATATGTTGAAAAAACAGGCGCTTGAACAGTCAAACAGGTTATTGTTACCACTTTTATAAGTTAATGTATTGTTAAAAACGCATTTCCCCGCAGGCGATTGATCACGTTTTACCGCTTCGTTAGAGCGAATTATCAGGCCTCGTCTTAAAATAAAGGTAAATATTGCTGCTGCGCAGTGCAGCGATGCTTTTTCCGCAATAAATTCACAAATACTTTTTTCAGGATGTAGATCGCAGCCGTTATTTTCAGTAGGTTATAGAAAGTTTGTTACTGTTTTATTTTCAGGCGGAGAAAGGGCTTGCGTCGCGGCGCAACCCGCTTTAGCCGACGACTCAACAAACCATCATTACATACCGATGGAAGGGAAAATTATGCGTATTGGTGTACCAAAAGAGAGGTGGGCCCAGGAAACCCGGGTTGCTGCGACGCCAAAAACGGTGGAACAGTTACTCAAACTCGGTTTCGAGGTCGCCGTTGAAAACAGCGCGGGGCATCTGGCCAGTTTCGACGACAGCGCCTTCGCGGCAGTGGGCGCAGAGATCGTGACCGGCAATGCCGTATGGCATTCGGATGTCATTCTCAAGGTTAATGCGCCGACGGACAAAGAAATCGCGTTGCTCAATCCGGGCACGACCTTAATCAGCTTTATCTGGCCTGCGCAGAACCCTGAACTGATGGAAAAGCTGGCAGCGCGCAACATTAACGTGATGGCGATGGATTCCGTACCGCGTATTTCACGTGCGCAGTCGCTGGATGCCCTGAGCTCGATGGCGAATATCGCGGGCTACCGTGCGATCGTCGAAGCCGCCCATGAATTCGGCCGCTTCTTTACCGGGCAGATCACCGCTGCCGGGAAAGTGCCGCCTGCCAAAGTGATGGTGATCGGCGCCGGGGTGGCAGGGCTTGCGGCCATCGGCGCGGCAAACAGCCTCGGCGCGATTGTCCGCGCTTTCGATACCCGCCCTGAAGTTAAAGAGCAGGTACAGAGCATGGGCGCAGAATTCCTCGAGCTGGATTTCGAAGAGGAAGCGGGCAGCGGCGACGGCTATGCCAAAGTGATGTCAGAAGCCTTTATTAAGGCAGAAATGGCGCTTTTCGCCGCCCAGGCGAAAGAGGTGGACATCATCGTCACCACAGCGCTGATTCCCGGCAAACCTGCACCAACGCTCATTACCCGCGAAATGGTTGATTCCATGACGCCGGGCAGCGTGATTGTTGACCTGGCGGCGCAAAACGGCGGTAACTGTGAATACACCGTCGCCAACGAAGTGGTGACCACGCCGGGCGGCGTGAAGGTGATTGGCTATACCGATTTACCGGGGCGCCTGCCGACGCAGTCTTCTCAGCTGTACGGCACCAACCTGGTTAACCTGATGAAATTGCTGTGCAAAGAAAAAGACGGCACAGTCACCATTGATTTTGATGATGTCGTGGTGCGCGGCGTGACCGTGGTGCGTGAAGGCGAAATTACCTGGCCCGCGCCGCCGATTCAGGTTTCTGCTCAGCCGCAGGCGGCAAAAGTCGATACCGCGCCGAAAGCGCCGGAAAAACCGGCTTCGCCGTGGCGCAAATACGCGCTGATGGCGCTGGTGATTATCCTGTTCGGCTGGCTGGCCGATGTGGCGCCGAAAGAGTTCCTCGGTCACTTCACCGTTTTCGCGCTTTCCTGCGTGGTGGGTTATTACGTGGTGTGGAACGTGTCACATGCGCTGCATACGCCGTTGATGTCCGTCACCAACGCTATTTCGGGGATTATTGTGGTAGGCGCGCTGTTGCAGATCGGGCAGGGTGGCTGGGTCAGCTTCCTCAGTTTTATCGCGGTACTGATCGCCAGTATTAACATTTTTGGTGGTTTCACCGTCACTCAGCGCATGCTGAAAATGTTCCGCAAAGGGTAAGGGGTAACAAATGTCTGGTGGATTAGTTACAGCTGCATACATTGTTGCCGCGATCCTGTTTATTTTCAGTCTGGCGGGGCTTTCTAAGCATGAGACGTCCCAGCAGGGCAACTACTACGGTATCGCCGGGATGGCGATTGCGCTGGTCGCAACCATTTTCGGGCCGGATACCGGCAACGTAGCATGGATCCTCGTCGCGATGATCATCGGTGGTGCTATCGGTATTCGTCTGGCGAAGAAAGTCGAAATGACGGAAATGCCGGAACTGGTGGCAATTCTGCACAGCTTCGTGGGTCTGGCGGCGGTGCTGGTTGGCTTCAACAGCTATCTTTACCACGAACCGGGCCTCGAGCCGATTCTGGTGAACATTCATCTCACCGAAGTGTTCCTCGGCATCTTCATCGGTGCGGTGACCTTCACCGGCTCCATCGTGGCGTTTGGTAAACTGCGTGGCAAGATTTCTTCTAAACCGCTGATGCTGCCAAACCGTCACAAAATGAACCTGGCGGCGCTGGTCGTTTCGTTCCTGCTGCTGATTGTGTTCGTCCGTACCGAAAGCGTCGGGCTGCAGGTGCTGGCGGTGCTGGTGATGACCATTATTGCGCTGGCGTTTGGCTGGCATCTGGTGGCATCCATCGGCGGGGCGGATATGCCGGTGGTGGTATCGATGCTGAACTCCTACTCCGGTTGGGCGGCGGCGGCGGCAGGCTTTATGCTAAGCAACGACCTGCTGATCGTGACCGGTGCACTGGTGGGTTCGTCAGGTGCGATCCTCTCCTACATTATGTGTAAGGCGATGAACCGCTCGTTTATCAGCGTGATTGCCGGTGGCTTTGGTACCGATGGTTCTTCTACCGGTAGTGATGAAGAAGCGGGCGAGCACCGCGAAATCAGCGCCGAAGAGACCGCGGATTTACTGAAAAACTCGCATTCCGTCATTATCACCCCGGGCTACGGCATGGCGGTGGCGCAGGCGCAATATCCGGTGGCGGAAATCACCGAGAAACTGCGTGCGCGTGGAATTAAAGTGCGTTTCGGTATCCACCCGGTGGCAGGACGTCTGCCAGGGCACATGAACGTACTGCTGGCGGAAGCGAAAGTGCCGTATGACATCGTACTGGAAATGGACGAAATCAACGATGACTTTGCTGATACTGACACCGTGCTGGTGATTGGCGCTAACGACACCGTTAACCCGGCGGCGCAGGATGATCCGAAGAGTCCGATTGCCGGCATGCCGGTACTGGAAGTGTGGAAAGCGCAAAATGTTATCGTCTTTAAGCGCTCAATGAACACTGGCTATGCCGGGGTGCAGAACCCGCTGTTCTTTAAAGAGAACACGTCGATGCTCTTTGGCGATGCAAAAGCCAGCGTGGATGCAATTCTGAAAGAACTCTGATCACCCGTTCCTGTTGTTAAGGCCGCTTCTCAGGAGGCGGCTTTTTTATTCACATAATAATTGCAAATGGTCAAAAAACATCCAGCCTGATGTGTTATACTGGTCAGGATTTAGACACGAATGAGGATGTTATGGATACCGAAATAACCCCGGCGCAGTTGGCCATTGAATACCTTCGCCGCGATACCAGCCTGTTGACGCCTGCGCAGTACCTGAAAAAGCTGAAACAGCTGGAACTGGAATTCGCCGATTTGATGGCGTTATCTTCCAGCGAGCTGAAAGAAGAGATTTATTTTGCCTGGCGTTTGGGTATCCATTGATGTGATTTACGATGAGAAAGCCGCTCAGAGAGCGGCTTTTTTTGTGGTTAGTCGTCTTCTTCGTCATCAAGTTCGACCGGTGTCTGATACTGCTCAGGCTTGAGCGCCAGCAGGTCACAGCGCAGATGGTCTATCACCTGTTCCGCAGTATTACCGAGGAACGCCGCAGAGAGTCCTGTGCGCCCTACAGTGCCCAGCACCACAATCCCCGCCTGCAGATGCTCGGCGAGATCCGGGATCACCTCTTCCGGCAAACCTTTTTCCACGTGCGTCTGCTCTTCAGCAATCGAAAACTTCTGCCGTAGCGCTTTCATTGCCAGCAGATGTTGCCCGCGAATGGCATCGTTATAAACGCTGGGGTCAAAGTCCGGCAGTTCGATAGCGATGTTGATTGGCGTAACCGGGTAGGCGCCGACCAGATGCACTTCGGTATGGTTGATCTGCTCGGCCAGTTGCAGCGTCTCTTTGATAAGCTTGATGTTCAGCGAATCGTGATACGCTTCTTCGCTGGCAAGGTTAACCGCGACCAGCGCTTTGCCGCCTTCCGGCCAGGGCTGATCTTTCACCATCCACACCGGGCAAGGGCACTTGCGCAGCAGGTGCCAGTCGGTAGGGGTAAAAATAACGGCTTCCAGACGGTCATGCTGGTGCGTCATTTTCAGCAACAAATCGTGACCGCCGCTGATGACTTCCTGGATGATGGCTTCAAATGGACGGTTGTGCCAAACCACTTTGATATCAATAGGAATACCGGCTTCAAGGTAATACTTCGCCTGCTCGCGGATCCATGCGGTGCGCTGGCTGATAACCCCCTGACGCATAGCGGTGCGTTCGTCGGGGGAAAGCAGGGTCGTCATTTCATACGAAAAGTCGTAGATCGGTAAGAAGGCCTTGATACGGCCTCCAATCCGCTGATGCAGATAAACAGCACGCCGTAACGCCGGTTGGTCGTCCTGGTTCGGATCAATCGCCACCAGCATGTTTTGATACATTGCCATACAGGGTCTCCTTACAGCTGTAACTACATTCTTTAACTAAAAGATAACCCATACGCGTAAAATGAAACAGCAAAGAGACGCTGTCAGATCAACAAATCAGAAAAAAGGATGAAATGTTGATGTTCACGTCTCTGTCTGTGAAAGAAGACGTTATTCCAGCTCGCGACGTTGATGGCATAAAGGCACGCCATACGGACAGTATTCAAACTGGCAATGATCTGTATCGTTGCAGTGACTAAGGAGTTCGTTATTATTACCGGGGCAGGCGGACCTGACTTTGTAATATAACCATAAAGAGCGGCTGTAGGGAAAACAACTGATGAGTTTAATATCGCGTGGTCGACCGTTCACAAATAAGCCTAAGTCACTGGTGGTCAACGTATTACCGGGACGCAAAAAGTAGGAACCTTTATACCAGACGATGATATCCAGATCCCCTGGCGTTGTGGCGACGGCATATGCCGTGCCGCTTTCCGGGCACACGATCATTTTTTTTATCTCCCAATGCATCTCACCTCCTTTATTCAAATAAACCTCCTGCCTGTATTTATAACGATAGAACATCTCTTCGGAAATCGACAAGTCGTAATGAGATTAACATCCCTGACATATACGAGCCATAAGACATTACGCGCAAGGATTGATTAATGATATAAAACAGCAGGGTTATTTTTTCGACAGGAAATGGAGAGATAATATTAATTACGTACTTCTACTATCTTGTAGCGTGGAAATAAAAAAGCCGGAACGAGGGTTCCGGCTTTTGCATCAGAAAGGTGTACTGTCAGGCGACGTTACGTGCCTGGCCTGCCAGCAAGGCCAGCGCATCACTGTTTTCAATGGTGATGTACTTGCCTTTCACCGCCAGCATGCCGCTTTTCTGGAAGCGACCTAACAGGCGGCTGATCGTTTCGACCGTCAGGCCGAGGTAGTTACCGATATCGCCACGGGTCATCGTCAGGCGGAACTCACGAGGGGAGAAGCCGCGCTGTGCAAAACGACGGGACAGGTTATAGATAAAAGCAGCCAGACGCTCTTCGGCATTTTTCTTGGAGAGCAGCAGGATCATGTCCTGATCGCCTTTAATCTCTCCGCTCATCAGACGCATCATTTGCTGGCGCAGGTTAGGCATTTTGCCTGACAGGTCATCCAGCGTTTCAAACGGAATTTCGCAGACCATAGAGGTTTCCAGCGCCTGCGCGAAACTGGGGTGATGCCCGGTGCCAATGGCGTCAAAACCGACTAAGTCACCCGCCAGATGGAAACCGGTGATTTGCTCGTCGCCTTGCTCGGTAATGGTATAGCTTTTGATGGTGCCTGAACGAATGGCATACAGCGATTTCAGCTCATCACCCGCTTTGAACAGGGTCTGTCCTTTCTGGATCGGCTTTTTACGCTCGATGATATTATCCAGCTGATCAAGCTCGTGCTCATTCAGCGTGAACGGGATACAGAGCTGGCTAATGCTGCAATCCTGACAGTGGATTGCGCAACCGCCAGACTGAATGCGTCGTATAATTCGCTTTTCCGGGATCATAAGTCTGCTCAAGCCGTAATTGATATTGGTCAATTTTAACATCTTTTTATGGGCCAGGTAAGTCTGTAGATCCCGTTTCACGCAATATTAGAAAGTGAAAAAGTCTCAAAACCGCAACTTTTTGAAAAACTGGCACTTATTTTAACGTCGCTGAGCCCTGAACTTACCAAACAGTTCCAGAAAGCACAGAACGCTAAAGCAGCAGGTAACCTTCGTGGCGCAACAACCACTCTTTGCGCTGAACACCGCCCGCATAGCCGGTCATTGTTCCGTTGCGCCCAATGACGCGATGGCAGGGAACCACCACGCTTACCGGGTTAGAACCGTTCGCTGCCCCGACGGCGCGCGCAGCGCCGGGGCGACCCAGCACATCGGCCAGTTGGCCGTAATGCATCACCTGACCGCAGGGAATAGTGCGTAACGCTTGCCAGACTTCACGCTGAAACGGCGTCCCCGCAGTGGCGGAGGGTAGTGTGTCAATAATTGCCAGATCGCCGTCAAAATAGTCGCGCAGTTTCTGGCTCAGACCGCCGGGATTACTGGCTGCGACGCGTTGATAACCTTCTGCGCGATAATGAACATCGAGCAGTTGTTCCATGCGATCGCTGTGTTCTTCCCACTCAACGGCGCGCAGGTAAAATAGCTCATCGCACAGGATCCACAATGGCCCCAGCGGGGTTGCGATCTTATCTTCAAGTATTTTCAACATGGGCATTCCTGTATATCGACGAGAGGGAGAAAGGAGCTGCCGACACGATATCATGCCCTTTACATCAACAACATACCCCGAAAAGAGAAGCAAACGACACAGCGCCGCGGATATATAGCCGGAGAGACGGGCAGGTATAAAAAATCAGGGCCTGCCGACATCCGCCAGACCCCGAAGTACACACAGCAATTCTTCCTTTATTTATCCCCGCGCGTTTTCCCTGTGCGGGCTAATAAGAGTTATAGCGTTTTCAGGAAATATTTCCATACCTCTCCTTATCTTATTTCACACGCAATTAACAAAACTGATAAATATTAATCTGAATACCATTGTGTTAAGTGCGGTTTAATTGTTAATGAATGCCATATTGTGGCAACGCGGTGGCGCGGCTATAGTACTTCTTCAGACGTTGCTGGAGGATTGATGATGAACCTTGACGACAAATCGCTGTTTCTTGACGCCATGGAGGATGTCCAGCCCCTGAAGCGATGTAACGATGTGCACTGGCAGCCGAGCCGAAACACGCGCAAGCCGCAAACCCTCGATACCCTGCAACTCGACAATTTTCTGACCACCGGTTTTCTGGATGTGATCCCGTTAGGTACGCCGCTGGAATTTAAACGCGAAGGGCTCCAGACCGGCGTGCTGGATAAACTGCGGCAGGGAAAATACCCCCAGCAGGCCAGCCTGAATCTGTTGCGCCAGCCGGTGGAGCAGTGCCGTCAGCAGTTGTTTGCCTTTATTCGTCAGTCCTGTGAAAAAGGCTTGCGCAATGTGCTGATTATTCATGGAAAAGGGCGCGAAGATAATTCTCATGCCAATATCGTCCGCAGCTATCTCGCGCGCTGGCTGGCAGAGTTCGACGATGTTCAGGCGTTCTGTTGTGCGTTGCCGCACCACGGCGGAAACGGCGCCTGCTATGTGGCGTTGCGCAAATCAGCCGAAGCCCGTCAGGAAAACTGGGAACGCCACGCCAAGCGTAGCCGTTAGATTATTTCGCGACCGGAAAACTTTCATAGCGCGTGGTCCAGGCGGGAGAGAGCATCTCCCGCTTCATGGCCCAGGGCTGCTGGATGCCCTGACCGGCAAACCAGATCGTGCCCCGGCCTGATTTATTCAGTGAATCAATCACTCCCATCAACGCTGCACTATTCGCCTGCGGTTGAATCACATCAAACAGGTTCAGTTGCGCCACACCCTGACTGTAAAAATCGCTGAGCATCACGCCGGCTTTCATATAGCGACAGCCGTTGCGCCAGATGCGATTCAGGTTTTCCGTAGTGATGCGGATGATATCCCGCGTGTCATTGGTAGGGGTGTTTAAACGACCAGAGGCCTGGTTGGCGTAATACACCTCGTTCTCTGCATGAGGGCTGGTACGCATGAACAGGCTGATGATGCAGCAATACTGTTTTTCTTCGCGTAGCTTTTCCGCCGCGCGCTCTGCATAAGCGCACACGGCCTGATGCATCTCTTCATATTGCGTAATGCGGTGGCTGAAGGAGCGGCTGTTGATGATCTGCTGTTTTGAGGGAGCAAACTCCTCCAGCGCCAGACAAGGCTCGCCACGGAGTTCGCGAACAGTGCGTTCCAGAACCACATTAAAGTGCTTACGAATCACCCAGGTCGAACAGTTTGCCAGATCCAGCGCAGTCTGAATGCCCATCAGATTCAGCTTTTTCGTGATCCGACGCCCCACGCCCCAGACTTCATCCGCAGGAATACTGGCCAGCAACTTTCGCTGCCGGTCGACATTTGACAAATTCACCACGCCGCCGGTCTGTTGTTGCCACCGTTTGGCGGCATAATTTGCCAGTTTGGCCAGTGTTTTCGTTTGCGCAATGCCGACGCCGACGTACAACCCGGTGTGCTTATAGACAGTCTCCCGCACCTGGCGGCCAAATGTCTCCAGACTGAGGCAGTTTTCAATGCCGGAGACATCCAGAAACGCTTCATCGATAGAGTAAATTTCCATGGACGGCGCCATTGCGTCCAGCGTCAGCATCACGCGGTGGCTCATGTCAGCGTACAGTTCATAGTTAGAGCTGAACACGCTGACGCCAAGGCGCTGCAGATCATTTTTGAGCTTAAAGTAGGGTTGCCCCATTTTCAGCCCAAGTTGTCTGGCTTCCGGCGAAAGGGAAATCAGGCAGCCGTCGTTATTGGAAACCACAGCAATGGGCTTGCCTTTGAGATCCGGGCGAAAAACCCGTTCGCAGGAGGCATAAAAGCTGTTCACATCGACCAGGGCAAACATCAGCGGTTCGCTTTTAGCGTAAAAGTGACGACGCCAAAAATTTCCAGCGTCTCTTCACAGTGAATGATGATGGGGGAGAAAAGCGGGTTACGCGGCATCAGCTGTAGCCGCGGACGGGTGCGCAACTCTTTAACGGTGAATTCACCTTCGACAGCGGCAATGACGATATCGCCATCCACGGCGGTGAGCGCGCGATCGACGATTAGCAAATCACCATCGTGGATCCCGGCGTCAATCATTGAATCGCCTGTGGCGCGGATGAAATAGGTAGCCGACGGGTGTCTGATGACGAACTTATTCAGATCAAAACTGCTTTCGACGTAATCCTGCGCAGGGCTCGGAAAACCGCAGGGGACGCGCTCAAGAAAGAGCGGTAACGCATTACTGTCTCCGGTTTCAGACTGGCTGGCTGTTCGCATGATGGTGATCCTTACTGCATACTGTATTTATATACAGTATTGCGAATTAACGGAACGAATCAAGCGGCTTATCGGGTCTGCAACCAAAGATATTGAAGTTTGGGGAAATTTAATTTGGCAATAAAACAAACGGCAGGTTTCCCTGCCGTTGTGGTTTACAGCGTGCCGGTCCCACCGTCGGAACACCACACCTGGCCGGACGCGTAAGAGCAGGCGTCGGAGGCGAGGGTAACGTACAGCGGTGCGATCTCTACCGGTTGCCCCGGGCGACCCAATGGCGCGTCTGCGCCAAACTGCTGCACTTTTTCCTCAGGCTGACCACCGCTGGACTGCAACACGGTCCAGTAAGGCCCCGGTGCGACGGCATTCACCCGAATGCCTTTCGGCCCGAGCTGTTTGGCCAGCGCTTTGGTGAAGGCCACCAGACAGGCTTTGGTCTGAGCGTAATCGAGAAGAATAGCGCTGGGTTTAAACGCCTGCACGGAGGAAGTGTTAATAATCACCGCGTTGGCTTTCAGGTGTCGCAGCGCTGCTTTGGTGATCCAGAACGTCGCATAAACGTTGGTCTTAAAGGTCGCGTCAAACGCCTCCGTCGTCAGATCTTCAATGGATTCGCAATACTGCTGACGACCTGCGTTATTCACCAGAATATCCAGCCCGCCCAGTTGCTGGACTGCTTTTTCCACCAGAGAACCACAAAAGGCCTCATCACGAATATCCCCCGGGATGGGGATCGCTTTGCCGCCCTCCGCCTTGATGAGTTCAATGACGGTTTCCGCATCGCTCTCTTCTTCGGGCAGGTAGTTGATGGCGACGTCGGCGCCTTCACGGGCAAACGCGATAGCCACAGCGCGTCCTATCCCGGAATCACCACCGGTGATCAGCGCCTTTTTACCGAGAAGCCGTCCAGACCCTTTGTAGCTGGTTTCACCATGATCGGGGATCGGTTTCATTTCCGATGCCAGTCCCGGCGGATTCTGTGGCTGTTTAACAAAGGGTGGGCGGGGATAGTGCTGCGAGTGGTTTGCGTTGTCACTCATAATTGGCCTCCTTGAACACGTGAGTTTTAAGAATAGACGCTGTTTCGCCGTTCGTGGGATAAATAAGAATAATTAGAGGAGAAACCTTGAAAATAATTTTTTCATAAAGAGAGATGCTCTGTTACCTCATTATTTTTAAGGTTTTATTCATATTTTGCCGTCTCGTTTATTGTAGCGCAATATGATTTTTTATATTTGACTATACGGTGGTAGTGACTAGTGTTAAATATCCACGGCGATGATATGCAAACGCATGTCATTACTTTTTCAACAATGTAAAAAGGTAACGTTATGGCAGAGCATAGAGGCGGTTCAGGTAATTTCGCAGAAGATCGAGAAAAAGCGTCTGAAGCAGGACGTAAAGGCGGACAGCACAGCGGTGGGAATTTTAAAAATGACCCTGAACGTGCATCCGAAGCCGGGAAAAAAGGCGGCCAAAGCAGCCATGGTGGCGGTCGTAAATCTGGCGACAAATAATTTTCACGACTAATATTTCATTGCAATTGTGAATGAAATGAGCACGCTGCGGGTCTCCGGGCTCGCAGCTTCCGGAAATAATACAGGAGTATACAGCATGAAAATTCAGAGCATAGAAGATATCTTTATCCATCTATTATCTGATACTTATAGTGCAGAGAAGCAACTCACCCGTGCCCTTTCCAAACTGGCAAGAGAAGCCTCCAGTGAACAATTGAAAACTGCATTCAGCAGCCACCTTGAAGAAACCCAGGGGCAAATTGAGCGCATCGATCAGCTTGTCGAGCAAGAAGCCAATGTTCGTATTAAGCGAATGAAATGTATTGCTATGGAAGGGCTTATCGAAGAAGCCAATGAAGTCATTGAATCCACGGAAAAAAATGAAGTACGTGATGCTGCGTTAATTGCCGCGGCCCAGAAAGTCGAGCACTACGAAATTGCCGCTTACGGTACGCTTTGTACCCTGGCGGAACAGCTCGGCTACCGGAAAGCGGTAAAACTTCTGGCGGAAACGCTGGAAGAGGAAAAAAGCGCCGATTTGAAACTTACTGATATTGCAGTAGGGAAAGTCAATCAGGGCGCGCAAAAAACGGCATAATCGCGTTAATTATTAAGGGCTAACAGGAATGAGTCTGGCGCCACGCATTATTAAACGATGTCATCTCGCAGCCGCTGTTACATGGTGCGCCCTTGCCATACCATCCGTTATCTGGTGGAAAGACAGCGTGCTGTGGGTAATTATCATCAGTATTTATGCAAATATTGTTGGACATTTATCTGGTTATAGCGCCGCAAGAGCCGATCAGGCTGCAGAGGATGAAAATCCCAAATCTGAATAGCTGATAAATATCGCGAGGAAAAATGATGACGCATATAGAAAATTATCACGACTGGTTACGTGACGCCCATGCAATGGAAAAACAAGCAGAATCAATGCTTGAATCAATGGCAAGTCGGATAGACAATTATCCGGATTTAAAAGCCAGAATTGAACAGCATCTTTTTGAAACAAAACGCCAGTTGACTGTTCTCGAGGGTATTATTGATCAGAACGGTATTTCCCGCTCCGTAATTAAAGATTCAATGAGCAAGCTGGCGGCGCTGGGGCAATCTATTGGTGGCATGTTTCCGTCAGACGAAATTGTCAAAGGCGCTATTAGCGGGTATGTCTTTGAGCAATTTGAAATTGCCTGTTATACCGCGCTGCTGATCGCCGCTGAAAAAGCAGGGGATACCGCCTCCATCCCGGCAATTCAGACTATTCTTGCAGAAGAACGCAATATGGCCGACTGGTTATTGCAGCATCTTCCTGAAGTCACGGAGCAATTTATCCTGCGTTCAGAAGCAGAAGGCGTTGAAGCCAAAAAATAAATCGTCCGGGTAAATTCAGGAGATAATAATGGCTGAGTTAGATGCCTTTCATCTTGCCAGACTACAATTTGCGTTTACGGTCTCCTTTCATATCATTTTCCCCGCCCTGACCATCGGACTCGCCAGTTATCTGGTGGTGCTTGAAGGGATGTGGCTGAAAACTCGTAACGCGCTCTGGCGGTCGCTTTATCATTTCTGGCTCAGCATTTTTGCCGTCAATTTCGGGATGGGGGTGGTGTCTGGTCTGGTGATGGCTTATCAGTTCGGGACCAACTGGAGCGGCTTTTCGCAGTTTGCAGGGAGCATTACCGGACCATTGCTGACCTACGAGGTACTCACTGCCTTCTTCCTGGAGGCAGGGTTTCTTGGCGTCATGCTGTTTGGCTGGAATAAGGTCGGGCCTGGACTGCATTTTTTCGCCACCTGCATGGTTGCGCTGGGCACGCTGATGTCCACCTTCTGGATCCTCGCCTCAAACAGCTGGATGCACACCCCGCAAGGGTTCCATATTGCCGACGGACAGGTGGTGCCGGACAGCTGGATGTCGATCATCTTTAACCCGTCGTTCCCCTGGCGGCTGATTCATATGTCTACTGCCGCGTTTCTCAGTAGCGCATTGTTTGTCGGCGCGTCAGCCGCATGGCATCTGTTGCGGGGCAATGACACCCCGGCAGTGCGAAAAATGTTTTCCATGGCGCTGTGGATGGCGTTGCTGGTCGCTCCAGTACAGGCCGTGATTGGCGATATGCACGGGCTGAATACGCTTGAACATCAGCCCGCCAAAATCGCTGCCATAGAAGGGCACTGGGAAAATAAACCGGGAGAGGCGACGCCGCTGCTGCTGTTTGGCCTGCCTGACATGGAAGAAGAACGGACCCGTTACCCACTGGCGATCCCCGGGCTGGGTAGCCTGATCCTCACCCATAGTCTCGATAAACAAGTGCCTGCCCTGAAAGATTTCCCTGCCGAAAACAGACCCAACTCCACTATCGTTTTCTGGTCGTTCCGCGTCATGGTCGGCACTGGTCTGTTAATGATTGCGATGGGGCTGGCGGGACTCTGGTTACGCTACAAAAAACGTCTTTACCAGTCGCGCCCCTTTTTGTGGTTCGCGCTGGGCATGGGACCGATGGGGCTGGTAGCCATTCTGGCCGGGTGGATAACCACCGAAGTCGGGCGCCAGCCATGGGTGGTGTATGGCCTGTTGCGCACCCGTGATGCCGTCTCCGCGCACAGCACTTTGCAGATGAGCATCAGCCTGATCGCCTTTATTGTGGTCTATTTTGCAGTGTTCGGCGTTGGCTATTTATACCTGATTCGGCTTATCAAGAAAGGCCCGAAACCGGAGCAGGATCTGACTCTGCATACCGAGGGCACACCGGCACGCCCACTCTCTGCGGCGGAAAAATTACCACCAGAGGAGAAATTCTGATGGGTATCGATGTTGCGGTGATTTGGTTTGCGATCATTGTCTTTGCCACGCTGATGTACATCATCATGGACGGGTTCGATCTGGGTATTGGCATTCTGTTCCTGTTTGTCCGTGGTAAAGAGGAACGGGACGCGATGGTGAACAGTGTGGCGCCGGTGTGGGATGGTAACGAAACCTGGCTGGTGCTCGGCGGCGCCGGGCTGTTTGGTGCTTTTCCGCTGGCCTACGCAGTGATCATCGATGCGCTGACCATCCCTTTGACTGCGATGCTGATTGGGTTGATCTTTCGTGGTGTGGCGTTTGAGTTTCGTTTCAAAGCGACGGAAGAACACCGGTCGTTCTGGGACTATTCTTTTATGGGCGGTTCGATGCTGGCGACGTTCAGTCAGGGTGTTGCGGTGGGCGCCATTATTCACGGTTTCCCGGTCGTTGGCCGTCAGTTCGCGGGGAGCGCGCTGGACTGGATCACGCCCTTTAATCTGTTCTGTGGCATCGGGCTGATGGTGGCGTACAGCCTGTTGGGTTCGACATGGTTGATCCTCAAAAGCAGTAACGCGCTGCAGTCGCAGATGCGCTCACTGTCGCGCAGTTTCCTGTTGGCGTTGCTGGTCGCCATTGCGATTGTCAGCCTGTGGACGCCGCTGACGCTGCCCAAAATTGCTGAACGCTGGTTTTCATTGCCAAATCTCTTTTACTTTATGCCGGTACCGGCGCTGGTCATCGTCTTCAGCCTGTGGTTGTGGCGGCAGACACGGCGCGCCAGCAGCCACGCCTGGCCGTTTGTCCTGACATTAGGGCTCGTTTTTCTTGGCTTCAGCGGGCTGGGTATCAGCGTATGGCCTCACATTATTCCACCGAATATTACGATCTGGCAGGCTGCGGCACCGCTCGCCAGCCAGCTCTTTATGCTGGTCGGCACGTTGCTGATTGTCCCGGTGATCCTGGTGTACACCGCCTGGAGCTACTACGTCTTTCGCGGCAAAGTGCAAAGCGATGAAGGGTATCATTAATGGTACGAAAAATAGCAGTCAGAGCCGGGTGGATGGTGCTGATATGGCTGGGAAGCGTCCTGGCCTTGCTGGCGGTCAGTTCGTTGTTGCGTTGGTTGATGACGCTGGCCGGCCTGCATACGTAAATGATCAGAAAGGCGCAATCACAAAATGAAAGCAAAAAAAAGCTGGTACAGCCAGGCGGTGATTTATCAGATAGACACTTCGCTTTTTTATGATTCAAACGGTGACGGATGTGGTGACATCGAAGGGATCACCGAAAAGCTGCAATACATTCGCCGCCTCGGCGCGACCACCGTCTGGATAACGCCTTTTTACCAGACACCATTCCTGGATGAAGGTTATGACGTGACGGATCATCTGCAGCCGGATCCGCGTTTTGGCCCGATCTCAGCGTTTATCGAGTTTGTCAGCCAGGCGAAGGCGCTGGGATTGCGCGTCATCATTGAGCTGGTGATCCAGCATACCTCGTCGCAGCACCCTTGGTTTCAGCAGGCGAGGCGCGATAAACACTCACCCTACAGAGACTATTATCTCTGGGCTGATGAGCCCGATCCCAACGACGATCCGCCGATGTTTCCCGGCGTAGAGAAAAGCGTCTGGAGCTGGGACGACGAGGCAAAAAAGTATTACCGGCATATGTTTTACCATCACGAGCCGGATCTGAATCTGGCCTTACCGGCGGTGGTTGAAGAGATCGACAACATCGTGCTGTTCTGGCTTAAACTCGGTGTGTCGGGGTTCCGGCTGGATGCCGCGTCGCACCTCACAAAGCAGGCCGGGAAAGGGAATGAAAAAGAGGGATACTGGATCCTCAATCATCTGCGCCAGCTCATTGCCAGCAACAATCCCCAGGCGATTATCCTTGGTGAAGTGGACGTACCGGTGAAAGAGTACCGGCACTATTTTGGCGATGGCGATCGCCTGCATATTGCGCTCAATTTTTGGCTGAACAAATATTTCTACGTCAGTCTGGCGCGGAAAAGCGCGCGTCCGATGATCGACGCGCTGGATAAAATGATCATGCCACCCGACGGGTGCTGCTTCGCCAACTGGCTGCGTAATCATGATGAGCTGGATCTGGAAGGCATTAGCGAGGCCGACAAGAAAGCGGTGCTCAACGCGTTCGCGCCGGATAAGACGATGTATGTGTATCAGCGCGGCATCCGCCGGCGGCTGGCGCCGATGCTGTCGGGGAATCTTCAGCACCTCGCTGTGGCACATGCGATATTGCTGTCGCTGCCTGGTGTGCCGGTGATGCGCTACGGCGACGAAATTGGCATGGGAGACGATCTCCGGCTTGAAGAGCGCTATGCGGTACGAACGCCGATGCAGTGGTCATCCCGCGAGGCGGCCGGGTTTTCCCGCGCGGCCCCGGAAAAAATGATTCGTGCTCCCATTTCGTCCGGTCCGTGGCGCTATCAACAGGTTAATGTTGAAAAGTCACTGCTGAGCCGAAACTCGCTGCTGCACCGGATTATCGATATGGTTAACGCGCGGGCGGTACTGCCGGAAATCGGCAATGCGCCGTTTACCATTGTCCGCGTTGAGCAGGCGTCCGTACTGGTCATTCTCTATCAAAGCGAAACCAAAAGAGTGCTGACGCTGGCGAATTTCAGCGATCGGCCCGCCAGTGTCACCCTCGAACAGTTGGCGGACGGCTACTGGGAGGCCTGTCTCGAAGACAAACGCTATTCAGCACCCGACGCTGAAGCGGGCGTTGAACTTGGCGGCTATGGCTACCGGTGGTTCAGCCAACCACGCGACTAACGTTTTCGCTGCAGCAACCGTGCCAGCACCAGCACGCCGGTGACCACCGCCGCGCAGGAGAGGGCTTTGCCTGGCAGGTCGGAAGAGACGTTCAGCGCCTGGTTTCTGGCACCCTCACCGAAGCGCCCGTGGGTGTGGTGATGCTCCTGTAGTGGGGTGAACAGGTTGTCATCCTGCGCAGTGAAATGCGGCTCTCCGGTGAGTTGACCCGCCCAGGCTTTCTTCACCATCAGACGATCGAGAAAACGCGGGAACAGAAACTGGCCGACGATCGACTGTAACGTGCTTTTACCCACCCACAGTTCACGAACCGGGCGCCGGGTAACGGAATAAATCGCCTCGGCGGCGACCTCGGGCTGATAGACTGGCGGCACCGGCTGCATCGCGAATCCCATTTTATTTCGCGCCCAGGCGAACTGCGGCGTGTTCATGCCCGGCAACTGCACCATGGTTATCTGAATGCCGCTTTTCTCATGCATCAGTTCTGTGCGCACCGCATCGGTAAAACCGCGGATTGCCGCTTTTGCGCCACAGTAAGCCGACTGAAGTGGAATGGAGCGGTACGCAAGCGCAGAACCGACCTGAATAATCACGCCACGATTACGCCGGGCCATCACTTCAAGCGCCGCCCGGGTGCCGTTGACGAAGCCAAAATAGGTCACTTCTGTCACCCGGCGAAACTCGTCGTGGCTCATCGTTGCAAAAGGCGAGAGAACGGCACACATGGCATTGTTGACCCAGACCGCGATCTCGCCGAGGTTTTCTTCCGTCTCACGCGCCGCCTGCATTACCGCGTCGGCATCAGCAACGTCAACGCTGAAGACCTGCACCCTGACGCCGCGACGTTCACAGGCGACACGCGTGGCTTCCAGCCCCGCATCGCCCCTGGCGATAACAGCAATATCGTATCCGGCATCGGCAAAACGCAGGGCAGTGGCTTTTCCTGCGCCCGCACTGCCACCAGTAATCACAACAACAGACATACAGACCTCGATATTTTTTCAGTGGAAAGAGTATGGCAGCCAACCGCCTGTTCAATTTTAAGATGAATCTTAATAATGGAATGTATTGAATCAGGCGGCATTTTTTAATCGGCTTCGGCGCAATGCTTGTTAATCCCGCATAATGTTCCTACGCTTAAATATCATCAGCTAGATATCAGGTCTGGAGGTAATATGAACAAGCTGCTAATGATTGAAAAAGAAAAAGACGATCCGGCCAACGCGCCGGAGTCAGGGGATAAACAACCAGAGCGTGATAAATAATAATGACCGGCAGGCGGTTAACCGTCTGCCGGAATAATCGATATTTGTCCGTTACGCTCAAGGATGGCAAATTTAATTTTCTCGATCTGATAAATTCCATGATTCTGTCTGGCCACCAGCATAATATCATCCGTGGAGACGTTAACTTTTTTTATCTTGCTGTCGACAGGAATGCCATTTTCAATCAGGATAACCGGTGCGCCATCCAGTAACTGTTCAGCGCGAGAAAAACGCTTCTTCATAAAACCGAACAGGATATCGACCACAATTAATGTCACAATGGTGAGCATCGCCCCCGTTACGGAATAATCGGTACTGAGCAGTGCTTGCTGTGTTGCTTCACTGATGATCAATAATAAAATCAGGTCGAAACTGGTCATTTGCAACAGCGTTCTTCTTCCTGCTATTTTGAATACAATCAACAGGATAAGATATATTGCTATCGCTCTGAATACCATTTCCATAGCATCTCCTAGGGATAGACAAACTGACGGTAGGTTATTTCGGCTTCGCTATTGACCTTAACTGTACTGGTGACGTTACCCGGTTTTCGTGGAGTAATGGAAATCCACAGCGAAAGCGGAGGCGGAAAGTCCGCGGCGTTGTACATTAAATACAGTGTGCCGCCATGACTGTACATTTTGTCCGGCTCAGGTCGAATATCGCCCAACTGATAATTATCCAGTAGCGAATTGCCAATACTGACCATATAGCGGTCAGCATGAAGATCCTGAATGGTAATATTTATTTCTGATTCACTCATTAATCTTGCGAAACGATCATAATTAACATCGAACGTATGAGGGGTATTTTGTTTGCTGGCAGAACTAAGCAGCCCATTAGAAAAAAGTCCTGCTAAGGCAGCAATAATGATTGCGAGTAAAAAAAGCACACCAAAGCGATTAATATTATATTCAAAGTTCAGAGCGCTGGGGCTTTCCTCAACACGAGGATCTTCCTTATCTTGTTGTTTCATACATAAATATCTCGCTGATCCGTTATTTATAAAGGTTATTTACCATCGGCAATACTATTCTGAAAGAGACAATTATGTGCATTTACGTTTGTAAAATTTAAAAATAGCAACCAGGCTTAATAAGTCAAGGCAACGGACAACGTGGAGGAATACGTGAAAAAACTATTACTGTTGGGATACTGTTTTCTCATGATGCAAAACGGCTATGCGGCAGAAGAAGCAGGGGGCTTAAAAAGCGATGCGGCGCCACCTCCACCCCATAAGATAGAGGACGGCTACCGTGGCACCGAAGATGAACACGTCATGACCGTTAAATTTGCGAAAACGATGCATGACGGCGCGACGATTTCGCTGCGCGGCAATCTGATCAAGCATCTGGGCGACGATCGCTACGTTTTCCGCGATAAAACCGACCGTATTGAAGCCATTATTCCCGCTGCGGTGTTCGATGGGCGGGAGGTGCAGCCCGACCAGTTGTTAAGCATCAACGGCAGTCTGGATAAAAAAATGACGCCGCCGATCCTGCGCGTCGACCGTCTGCAAAAATAGTCATTACCTCCTGACGCATCGCCGTCAGGAGGTAATACAACTAAATATATTCAGTAAAGAAATGAAAAGGTTTTGAGTAAAATGTGGCGTTATGCTACAAATTTAGCGTGTTTAACTACTGAGGACAATTTTCATCCGCAATGACGAGAAGCAACACCGCGGATAATTGTAATTTTATGGACAATATGTTCAGGACGTTATTTTTTACCCACTCTGTTACGCTTTCCTCTTCTTTTACTCATTCCCTGGGTGAGCAGCACTGGCGCACCGCGCTATAGTCTTTTTTTCTGCCTGAGCTGACGTTTCACGTCTGGCTAAATCGTATTTGATTTTTATCGGTTCGCGCTAAGTCGCTAGCCGTCAAGGAATATATTCTCTAGCAGGAGAAAAAAAGATGTTTTACTGGATTTTGTTGGCATTAGCTATCGTTGCCGAAATTACGGGCACTTTGTCTATGAAATGGGCAAGCATCAGTGATGACCGTACCGGTTTTATTTTAATGCTGATAATGATCACCCTTTCTTATATTTTCCTGGCGTTTGCAGTGAAAAAAATCGCCCTCGGTGTGGCCTATGCCTTGTGGGAAGGGATTGGTATTTTGCTGATCACCCTGTTCAGCGTATTGTTATTTGATGAAACCCTGTCGATGATGAAAATGGCCGGTCTGTTGACCCTGGTCGTGGGAATTGTACTGATTAAATCTGGCACCCGCAAAACGGTCGTGCTGAAGAAGGAGCCAACTCATGCAACAGTTTGAGTGGTTCCACGGCGCCTGGCTGGCGCTGGCCATTGTGCTGGAAATTGTGGCTAATGTGTTTTTAAAGTTTTCAGACGGTTTTCGACGTAAAACCTACGGCATCCTGTCGCTGGCCGCCGTGCTGGCGGCGTTCAGCGCGTTGTCACAGGCGGTAAAGGGGATAGATCTTTCCGTAGCCTATGCCCTGTGGGGCGGTTTTGGTATCGCCGCGACGCTGGCGGCGGGTTGGGTGCTGTTTGGTCAGCGTCTGAACGGCAAAGGTTGGGCTGGCGTCATCCTGCTGATCCTCGGCATGGTAATGATAAAACTCGCCTGATGTGATCGCTGTCTGTATTTACGGGCAGCGAAATTTAATGGCTGTATTACGCTTAACGGAAAGAACGGGAAATTTTTTCCCGGCCTCTGTCTGTATGAGGGTAGTGAATGGTCAATCCGTTAAAGTGGCGCAATATTCCTACCGCACGGACGCTTTTTATAATGATTTTTATGGCCGGGACAGGTCTTGTCGTTTCTATTGTTGCGTTGCTTTATCTTTCTCTCCATCTCATCAGTTCCAAAGCTAACGAAATAGATAAACACCGCACGACGCTTGCCGTCGAAGGGGCGATTCAGACTTCCGTTAATCGCGTACTTTCTCTGGTAATCGATAATGCCATCTGGAACGATGCCGTGCACAAAGTATATCCTCCGGCTCTGGACGCAGCCTGGTTATATGAAACCTGGGGTGCGGGTTATAAAGTCAACAATTTGTATGACGGTACTTTTGTTCTCGACCAGAATTTCAAATTGCTGTGGGGATCGTTTCACAGCGAACCATTTACACAGACCAGCATGCGTTTTTTAGGGGATGGCCTGCAGTCTATTATTCATCTTCACGGCGAGGCACTGCAAAGTGGAAAAAATATCTATGCCGGGATCACCAGGACAGGCGCGGGTGTCGCTATTATCGGGATCGGTCTGATTCGCCCGATGACCGGTCGGCTGGAAGTTTATGACAGCACGCGCCGCTATCTGGTGATTACCCGCCATATTAATGCCGCCATTCTTAAAGAGCTGGGAAATACCTTTCAGATTAATAATCTCAACATGACCGCGGCAAAAACCAGTGGCTTCAGCGTACCACTGCGCACTGCCAGCGGCGCGGTCGTGGGTTATCTTAACTGGCATCCACGGCTGCCGGGTGCGGAGGCGGCAGAAGCGGCTTCCGGCGATATCCTCCGCATCGCACTGCTGGCCGCCGGGTTGATTATGTTGTTTATCCTCTTCAGCGGTGTGGGGCTGTTTAAGCTGGCGCGCAATGAAAAGTACGCGCGGGATATCGCCCTGACGGACTGGCTCAGTCATTTACCCAACCGCCGCGCGCTGATCGAACGGCTGGAAGATGCGCAGAACCCGGGTAATAACGAAATCAAAACCGCCGTTTTTATCGATCTCGATGGATTTAAAGACGTCAACGATGTGCACGGTCATGATGTGGGCGATGAGCTGATTATTCGCATCGCCCACACGCTACAGGCGATTGTCCCGCCGGGCGGCATGCTGGCGCGGCTGGGGGGTGACGAGTTTGCCATGACCCTCGAAGGTGAAGAGTCCGAGGTGCAGGCGTCGGCTTTTGCCGGGCGGGTGCTGGAATGTCTTAACTCGCCCGTCCGACTGGGTGAACGCACCATTCATATCGGCGCCAGCATTGGTATTGCCAGCGGTTCGCCTGCGGACTGTCTGCGGAATGAACTGTTTCGCCGCGCCGATATCGCGATGTACCACTCCAAGATCACCGGAAAAGGGCGGATCACCCATTATGACGCCGAGCTGAATAGCGCCCGGGAATACCAGTTGATGATCGAAAACGACATTCGCCTGGGGCTGGAAAACGACGAATTTGACGTCTGGTATCAGCCGATCGTTGATGCTCACACGCAAACGATGATTATCGTCGAGGCGCTGGTGCGCTGGCCAAGGCGGCCAAAAGGTGAACTGAAGCCGGATGAGTTCATTAGTATCGCTGAAACCGGCGGGTTGATTTATTCGCTGGGGCAATTCGTTTTACGCCGCGCCTGTCAGGATTTGCAGCCGCTGGAAGATCTCCGGCTGTCGGTGAATATCTCCCCGGCGCAGTTTCGCGATCCCGGATTTGAAGAGAAGGTGGCAGGGGTTCTGGGCGCCTGCCGTTTTCCTGCTTCTCGCCTGCAACTCGAAGTCACGGAAACTTACGTACTGGAAAGCCCCGAGCGTGCCCGCACGGCAATCCTCAATCTTAAAAACCTTGGCACCACCGTAGCGCTCGATGATTTCGGTACCGGCTATTCGAGCCTCGGTTATCTGCGGCGTTTTAGCTTTGATACCGTCAAAATCGACAAATCGCTGGCGGGTCTGGTGGCGGATGATGAGCAGGCGGAGGCGCTGGTGTGCGGCGCAATCCGCGTCGCCAGTGCGCTCGGAATGACTGTCATTGCCGAAGGCGTGGAGACCGAAAAACAGCTCACGTTGCTGCGCCTGGCGGGGTGTGATCTGTTGCAGGGGTTTTACTTCAGCGAGCCGGTGCCCATTGCCTCGCTGTTGCAGTTACGCCAGCAGCGCCAGTATTAAGGCGATTCTTTTGCCAGCGCTTCCAGTTTGTCATGAAAACCAGTGACGGAGATGGCGCGGTTGTCGGCGCGCCAGCGATCTTTCGCCGCGGGCGCCGAGCTTTGTACGCCAATCACCTGCCAGCCTGCATCGGTTTTCAGCAGAAGCGGAGAGCCGCTGTCGCCGGGGAGCGTATCGCACTGGTGCGACATTACGGAGGTCTGCGCCCAACCGGTGACGATGCAGTCCTGATGGCTGTAAAGATCGTCAATATGATCGAGCGGATAACCGGACTGTGTCACCTGGCGGTTGCTGGCTTTCAGCGCAGCGATAAGCGCTGCTCTGTTGCCCTCAAACAGCGGCAACGGCGTGATGCCGGACGGCGCATAGTTCAGAATAATCAGCCCATAATCCCACGGCGCGGCGGATGACGGCACAATCCAGCCGTCGCCATCGGCCTTCAGACGGCGGCCCAGCGAGGGTTCAACGCGTCCTTCAATACCGTGAATTTCATAGCGCCAGACGCCTTTTTGCGACACAAAACGCAGTGCGACGGCTTTATCCGGCGTTGCGTCGGGCGGCGTCAACAGGCAATGACCGGCGGTGAGTGCCAGACGTGGCGAGATAAGTGTTGCGGTGCAGAGATTCCCGCTTTCGGTTTCCAGTTGACCGATGGCGTCCCAGGGGGCGTCGGTGGGATTGGTGACGCGTATCCTGTCGTCCTGCCCGAAAAAGAGTGTTTTCACTTCGCTCGCACTGATGCTGTCATCATCCGGGCTGTCGGCGTGGGCGAAAGTACAAAACAAGCAAAACGATCCCAGAACAGGTACTACGAATTTACGCATATCTCACTCTGATGGGGCAATTAGAATTATTAAAAGTGAACCCAATGAAACAACTATAGACGGGACAGCAGAAAAGGGGGAGTAAAATCAGCGTGCTACATTCAGGATAAGAAAAATCTCGTCGCAATAAGCGCGCAAATAATCAGCAGAATAAGGATGAGCTCAAATCGATAGCGCCGCAACATCATTGCTCTCCAGAAAAAAACGGCGCTGAACCAGCGCCGATTTATTTACACAGGAATGTACGACCAGACGAGATTATGCAGCTGGTTTGGCAGCCAGTTTAGTGGCTTCGTGTTTCACGTGTTTTTTGTGTTTCTTAGCAGCCTGAGCTTTCTGTTCTACCGGTTTGGTTGCTTCAGCTTTTGCCGCTTTTTTGTGGTGCTTTTTAGCAGCCTGGGCTTTCTGAGCCGGTGCTGCTTTTTTGTGTTTTTTATGATGCATCGTTTTTGCCGGAGCAGCCTGAGTGGTGGTAGAGGCTGTTGCAGCAGGTGCTGCCGGCGCCGCAGTAGAGGTTGCAGTGTCAGCCGCGAATGCAGCGGAAGACAGACCCATAGCAGCGGCAACAACCAGAGCTAATACTTTATTCATTCTGATACCCTCGAAATTAGTTTCTTCATTTCAACCCCACTGCGGGGCCGTTGAAGAAACTATATCCCTGTGTTTAAAGGCTTTCCGTGAGTGTTTGGTATCGGCGTGTAACCGTTTGTACAACGCCGGGAGCAGGCTCCCGGCGCGGATTTCAGAGGTAACGGGCGGTATGGTTCCAGAGAAGTAATGCACTGGAAGTGAACGGAACCTTTCGCCAGTGCTTCATATTCCCATAAATGTTAATGCAACCGCCTGTGCAACGATGCTCCCACTAGTAGCGCCACAACCAGCATCGACGCGATAAACCCGCCGACGCCATTCCAGCCGTAGTTATGCCAGAAAACCCCGCCGAGGGTCCCGGCGATGCTGGAGCCCAGATAGTAGCTGAACAGATACAGCGACGACGCTTGTCCGCGGGCACGGCGGGCGCGTGGACCAATCCAGCTGCTGGCGACCGAGTGTGCGGCAAAGAAACCGGCAGAAAACAGCAGCATGCCCGCAAAAATCAGCCACAGGGAGGAAAACAGCGTCACCAGCAAACCGGTGAGCATCACGGCGATACCGAACAGCATCACCGGGCCGCGCCCGTATCGCGTGGTCATCGCACCGGCTTTTGGCGAACTCCATGTGCCAGTGAGATAAGCAACAGACAGTAAACCCACCACCGCCTGGCTCAGTGACCACGGTGACATCATCAGACGATAACCGATGTAGTTAAACAGCGTAACGAACGCCCCCATCAGCAGAAAACCTTCAAGGAACAACAGCGGTAAACCGCGATCGCGCCAGTGCAGACGGAAGTTGATAAACAACGTTTTTGGCCGCAGTGACGTGGGCCTGAAATGGCGCGATTCGGGCAGGATCCGCCAGAACATCAGCGCAGAGGCGAGGGCGAAGCAGCCGATGACGGCCATTGCGATACGCCAGCCGAGAAAATCGGTAAACACCCCGGTCAGCAGACGTCCGCTCATTCCGCCAATAGAGTTGCCGCTGATGTACAGCCCCATCGAGAACGCCACAAAACTGGGGTGGATCTCTTCGCTCAGGTAGGTCATGCCGACCGCCGCCACGCCGCTCAACGACAGGCCAATCAGCGCACGCATGATCAGAATGCCATGCCAGCTGGTCATCATCGTGGAAAGCAATGTACAGCAGGAGGCCAGCAGCAGCGCGGTGACCATCACTGGTTTGCGGCCAATCGCATCGGAGAGCGGGCCGGTAAACAGCAGGCCTATCGCCAGCATCGCGGTGGAAATCGACAGTGAAATACTGGTGCTGGCAGGCGAGATACCAAATTCATGCGACAGAATCGGCAGAATGGGTTGCACGCAATAGAGCAGGGCAAAGGTCGCCAGACCGGCAGAGAAAAGGGCGAGGGTAACGCGCATAAACTGGGGCGTTCCTCGCCGGATAAATTCCGTTGGCTGAGATGCTGGTGCTTCGTTGATATCGCCAGCCGGGGCGGTATCAACGGTAGTAGTACGACTCACAGTAGATCCTTGCAAAAACGAGCGGTTCATCACACGTCAGAAAGACGCAACACCAGAGTAGGAAATTGTAAATATTCTGTCTAATATATTAATAATCTCAAATGATACTTCTTATATATGAATATCGAACTGCGTCACCTCCGCTATTTTATTGCTGTCGCCGAAGAGTTGCATTTCGGACGCGCCGCGGCGCGGCTGAACATCTCTCAGCCACCCTTGAGCCAACAAATTCAGGCGCTTGAACAGCAGATCGGCGCACGCCTGTTTGCCCGTACCAACCGCAGCGTGAGCCTGACAGCGGCCGGCAAACAGTTTCTGGCGGACAGCCGGCAGATCCTGAGCATGGTCGAAGATGCCGCCTCGCGCGCGGAACGGCTTCATCAGGGTGAGACAGGGGAACTGCGCATCGGGTTTACGTCATCGGCGCCATTTATTAAAGCGGTGTCTGATACGTTGTCGATGTTTCGCCAGCGTTACCCGGATGTGCATTTGCAGACACGCGAGATCAACACCCGCGAACAGATAGCGCCACTGAATGAAGGAACGCTGGATCTGGGGCTGATGCGCAATACGCAACTGCCGGACACGCTGGCGTGGCAGATGATCTTGCGTGAACCGCTGCTGGCGATGATCCCGCGCGTACATCCGCTGGCGCAGCAATCATCAGTCAGCCTTTACGATCTGGCGAAAGAACCGTTTGTCTTTTTCGATCCGCATGTGGGAACCGGTCTGTATGACGACATTCTTGGTCTGATGCGGCGTTTCGGCCTGACGCCGGTGATTACACAGGAGGTGGGCGAGGCGATGACAATCATCGGTCTGGTCGCCGCGGGGCTTGGGGTGTCGATTTTACCGGCGTCGTTTAAGCGGGTGCAATTGCATGAAATGTGCTGGTTACCGATCACCGAAGAAGAAGCCGTGTCGGAAATGTGGCTGGTGTGGTCGAAACATCGCGAACTCAGCCAGGCGACGGAACGGTTCAAAGAGCATCTCATTCATGTGGCGAATACTTAATAATTCTGCTGAATCAGGGTTAAAAATGTGCAGTAAATCACACGGCTAAGTAAATATTTGACGACCGCTATTGAAGTGCTTCACCATAGCCCAAAGTTTATTTCGAAGCGCGAAAATAAGGAAGACAGTGGTGGTAGCCGATAGTCAGCCAGGGCATATTGATCAAATAAAGCAGACGAACGCAGGAGCGGTGTATCGCCTGATTGATCAGCTCGGTCCGGTTTCGCGCATTGATCTCTCCCGGCTCGCGCAACTGGCTCCGGCCAGCATCACCAAGATTGTTCGCGAAATGCTTGAAGCGCATCTGGTGCAGGAGACGGAAATCCAGGAGCCAGGCAGCCGTGGCCGACCCGCCGTCGGGCTGATGGTAGAGACAGAAGCGTGGCATTATCTGTCGCTGCGTATTAACCGTGGCGAAATCCATCTGGCGCTGCGCGATCTCAGCAGCAAGCTGGTGGTGGAAGAACAGTTGCCGCTACCGTTACAGGATCCCACCCCGTTTCTGACCCGCATCATTACTCACATCGACCAGTTTTTTATCCGCCATCAGCACATGCTGGAACGTCTGACCGCGATCGCCATTACCCTGCCGGGGATTATCGATACGGAAAACGGCATTATTTACCGGATGCCGTTTTATGACGACGTGAAGGACGTGCCGCTTGGCGAAACGCTGGCTGAGCACACCGGCGTACCGGTGTACATTCAGCACGATATCAGCGCCTGGACCATGGCCGAATCGCTGTTTGGCGCCTCGCGTGGCGCCCGCGACGTGATTCAGGTGGTCATCGACCATAACGTCGGCGCCGGGGTGATCACCGACGGGCGACTGCTCCATGCCGGTAGCAGCAGCCTGGTGGAGATTGGCCATACGCAGGTCGATCCTTACGGCAAACGCTGTTATTGCGGCAACCATGGCTGTCTGGAAACTATCGCCAGTGTAGAAAGCGTACTGGAACTGGCGCAGGTGCGGATGAACCAGTCGATGAGTTCTATGCTGCATCAGCAACCGCTCAGCGTAGACTGGCTGTGTCAGGCGGCGCTGAAAGGGGATCTGCTGGCAAAAGACATTATCAGCGGCGTCGGCACTAACGTCGGGCGCATCCTCGCGATCATGGTGAATTTGTTTAACCCGCAAAAAATATTGATCGGCTCGCCGTTTAACCAGGCGGCAGACATTCTCTTCCCGGCGATAACAGATTGTATTCGCCAGCAATCCTTACCCGCCTACAGTCGGCATATCGCGGTGGAAAGCACGCAATTTTCCAACCGTGGCACCATGGCCGGGGCCGCACTGGTAAAGGACGCTCTCTATAACGGATCTTTACTGATTCGACTGTTACAGGGTTAACAATTTTTCGTAGTTCAAGAAAAATTGCGCTATCTCAATCTGTACCATTCTGGCATCGCGTAGACTTTCATTACTTTGAATAATTACCTTTCTTGATATTTTACCGGCATAACTGTGGAGTTAGTGATGCTTAAGCGTTTCTTTGTAACGGGAACTGATACTGCGGTCGGGAAAACTGTCGTTTCCCGCGCTTTGCTGCAGGCGCTGGCTGCCAGCGGCAAAAGCGTTGCAGGCTACAAACCGGTTGCGAAGGGTAGTAAAGAGACGCCAGACGGGCTGCGTAACAAAGATGCGTTGGTGCTACAAAGTGTATCCACACCGGATTTACCTTATGCGGCGGTCAATCCTCTGGCCTTCAGTGAAGAGGAAAGCAGTGTTGCGCACAGTGGCCCAATTAATTACTCGCTGCTGTCGAACGGTCTGGCGCAACTGAGCCAGCAGGTCGATCACGTTGTGGTGGAAGGCACCGGCGGCTGGCGCAGCCTGATGAACGATTTGCGTCCGCTCTCAGAGTGGGTAGTGCAGGAACAACTCCCTGTCATACTGGTGGTGGGGATCCAGGAAGGGTGTATCAACCATGCGTTGTTGACGGCGCAGGCGATTGCCAATGATGGTCTGCCGCTGATTGGCTGGGTGGCGAATCGCATCAACCCGGGGTTGGCGCATTATGCTGAAATCATAGAAGTCCTGAGTAAAAAGCTTCCTGCGCCGCTCATCGGTGAATTGCCGTACCTGCCACGCGCCGAACAGCGCGACCTGTCGCACTATGTCGATGTTTCTATCCTCGGCAGCGTGCTGGCGGTAGACCGCGTTTTCGCGTAATACCCTAAACCACCGGGCAGCGTTCTGTCTGCCCGGCAACTTCAGTTAATTCACGCTTTTATTATAGAGATTCGTGACGTTGTCACGCATTACTGTGCATCATTTGTACGGGTGTAGAGAATTTTAAAGGTGTCGTTCGCGCAGTGACCAACCACCTGCGAGCCTGCCTTATCAGCCTGATCGTTCGGGACGATGTCAAGGGTGAATCCAGACTCCGGGACGCCGTTGTTAATGATCTTTTGCGCGATTTCCTCTTTTACGCGTTCGCAGGAATCGGGGGCCGCCAGCGCGGGCGTGGATGCCGCAATCAATAATGCCAGTAACCATTTTGCAGATTTCATATTCGCCTCCTTGTGTTGGATAGTCTTCAAAGGATAGCAGAGCTAACTTGCTGATCCCAATGTGGAGCGTGGAAGTCATATGTCATGGCTGTTCGAAAGCGGGGTTTAGTTGCTACTATTGACGGGAAAACACTCCGAACAGGAAAAAAGCGTGAAGAAATTGCTGATGATGGCGCCAGTGACGCTGATTTTAGCGGGATGTGATAATTCGTCGACGCCAGCGGCTTTTACCCCGGAAATGGCGAGCTTTTCCAGCGAGTTTGATTTTGACCCGTTGCGCGGCCCGGTGAAAGATTTCAGCCAGACGCTGATGGACGCGCAAGGGAAAGTGTCGAAATACGTGACCGGCAAGATGTCGGAAGAAGGGTGCTTCGACCTGCTGGAATTTCACGATCTGGAAAACAACACCGGCGCGTCACTGGTACTGGATGCCAACTATTACCTTGATGCTATCTCGCAGAAAAAGCTGTTGCGGTTGCAGGGAAAGTGTCAACTGGCGGCGTTGCCCGCTTCGGGCGTGACGTGGGACACCGATGACAATGGTTTTGTTATTTCCGCGCGCGGTGAAGATATGCGCATTACCTATCGTTACGACAGTGATGGTTATCCGCTGGGGAAAACCACCGAAGCGAAGGATGAGCATCTGTCGGTGGTTGCCACGCCGTCAAAAGATAAACGCAAAAAGATGGATTACACCGCTATCAGCACGTTGAATGACCGGCGGATCGGCAACGTCAGGCAAAGCTGCGACTACGATCGCCACGACAACCCCGTCAACTGTGAATTGCAGATTGTTGATGAAAGCGTAAAACCGCCGGTAACGCGGAATTACACCATCAAAAACAATATTGAATACTACTGAGCCGTGGGTTTCAGCAGCGTATTCCCGGTTTTATGCCCGGAAAGATACTGCTGCTGGAAAATGCACATCCGAATGGTGTTGCGGTATTCACCATTAATAAAGAACTCATGGATGAGTTCTCCCTCCACCATAAAGCCCAGTTTGCGGTAGATGTGAATGGCTTTCTCGTTTTCTTTATCAACGATTAAATAAAGCTTATAGAGATTCAGAACAGTAAAGCCGTAGTCCATCGCCAGTTTTGCCGCTCTCGACGCCAGTCCTTTGCCCTGGTATTCCGGGGAGATGATTATCTGAAATTCGGCGCGGCGGTGAACATGGTTGATTTCGACCAGCTCAACCAGACCCGCTTTCTCACCATTACACTCCACCACGAAACGACGCTCGCTCTGATCATGGATGTGTTTGTCGTACAGGTCGGAGAGTTCGACGAAGGCTTCGTACGGCTCTTCAAACCAGTAGCGCATGACGCTGGCGTTGTTGTCGAGTTGATGAACAAAGCGCAGGTCTTCGCGCTCAAGCGGGCGTAGCTTGATAGTCCAGGCGTCAGCCATGAAAAATCCTTACTGTAACAACGAGTGAAAAGGGTGCCGGGAGGCGGCACCCGTCGGGATTATGGGTTGATCGCGCGGCCGGTTGAACGATCGAGGCAGCGAAGGGTATTGGGCTCCCAGTAGGCATTCATGTTGGCGCTCTGCTCACATTTGTCGCGGGCATCAAACGCCACATCAGCTTTATCAAACTCTTTTTCAGCACGTTTATTCACTTTCTGGCGTAACGAGCGGGTGTCATTCCACTGCTCTTTTTGCATTGCCGCTTCCTGACGGCTCAGCGCGCTGTCACCGGATTCAATAACCAGTTTGCTGGTTTCGGCAAAAGAGGAAGTCGTGTACCCGAGGGCACCCAGCGTCAGCATTGCCGCGAGGCACAGGCGTTTGCTAAGCGTAGTTTTCATTGCGGTTTCCTTTGGTGATGAATGCGGTTAATCCCTGTGCAAAGTTTACAACATTCTGGCCAGAAAACGCATTAGTTAATGTCAGACGGCGCATTCACACAAGGGGTGAGAGGGCAGCGGAGAATCTGAAAAATAATCCAGGGCGATGTCATTTTTGTGATCGATATACTTGTATGGTAGTAGGCAAATACATAAAGTTTCGGCATTACCCGCTGAGATGTAAGGATCGTAAAAAATGAAAATCGTTGGTGCTGATGTTTTTGTCACCTGTCCGGGGCGTAACTTTGTCACGCTGAAAATCACCACCGAGGACGGCATAGTCGGACTGGGCGATGCCACCCTGAACGGACGCGAGCTGTCGGTCGCGTCCTATCTTAAAGATCACCTCTGCCCGCAGCTGATTGGCCGCGACGCACAGCGCATCGAAGATATCTGGCAGTTCTTCTATAAAGGCGCGTACTGGCGTCGCGGTCCGGTCACCATGTCTGCCATCTCGGCGATTGATATGGCGCTCTGGGACATCAAAGCGAAAGCCGCCAACATGCCGCTGTACCAGTTGCTGGGCGGGGCATCCCGTGACGGCGTGATGGTTTACTGCCACACCACCGGTCATACCATTGACGACGTGCTGGATGATTACGCGCGCCACAAGGAGATGGGGTTTAAAGCCATCCGCGTACAGTGCGGCATTCCGGGCATGAAAACCACGTACGGCATGGCGAAAGGAAAAGGGCTGGCCTACGAACCGGCAACTAAAGGCGCCTGGCCGGACGAACAACTGTGGTCGACGGAAAAATACCTCGATTTCACGCCGAAACTGTTCGAGGCCGTGCGTGAAAAATTTGGTTTCCACGAACATTTGCTCCACGACATGCACCACCGCCTGACGCCGATTGAGGCGGCCCGCTTTGGCAAGAGCATCGAGGATTATCGCCTGTTCTGGATGGAAGATCCGACACCAGCGGAAAACCAGGAAAGCTTCCGCCTGATTCGCCAGCATACGGTAACGCCGATTGCCGTCGGGGAAGTATTTAACAGTATCTGGGATTGCAAACAGCTTATCGAAGAGCAACTGATTGACTACATCCGCACAACGTTGACCCATGCGGGCGGCATCACCGGCATGCGCCGCATTGCTGATTTCGCCTCTCTTTACCAGGTCCGCACTGGCGCACATGGTCCTTCCGATCTGTCGCCGATTTGCATGGCCGCCGCGCTTCATTTCGACCTGTGGGTGCCGAACTTTGGCGTCCAGGAATATATGGGCTATTCCGAACAAATGCTGGAAGTATTCCCGCACAGCTGGACCTTCGATGACGGCTATATGCATCCGGGTGACAAGCCGGGCATCGGTATTGAATTCGATGAAAAACTCGCCGCGAAATATCCCTACGAACCCGCCTGTCTGCCCGTAGCCCGTCTTGAAGACGGCACGTTGTGGAACTGGTAAACCGGAGACGATCATGAGCTTTATCAATGACAGCTTTATGATTAACAACGCACCAGGTGTGAAACTGTATTGCGATATCGCGCGAACCCTGCCGATTATCGATTTTCATTGCCATCTGGATGCGAAAGAGATTTACGAGAATCACACCTTCGACCATATTACCCGGCTCTGGCTGGCAGGGGATCATTATAAATGGCGTGCAATGCGCGCCAATGGTATTAGCGAGGATCTCATTACCGGGAATGCCAGCGCGGAAGAAAAATTCCGCGTGTGGGCAGAAACGGTAGAAGCCTGTTTTGGTAATCCGCTGTATCACTGGACGCATCTGGAGCTGAAATTTTATTTCGGTATCGATCAGACGCTGAACCGGAATAACTGGCGCGAGATCATGTCGGCGTGTAATCGTCAGCTAGCCAGTGATGATTTTAAACCGCGCGGCTTAATTACCCGTTCAAACGTGGAAGTTATTTGTACCACTGATTCACCGCTGGATTCGCTGGAATATCATCGTCTGTTGCGTGATGACGCGTCATTCCCGGTGAAAGTCCTGCCAACATTCCGCCCGGACGACGTATTTGAAAACGATCCACAACGTTTTGCTCAGTTTATTGAAAAATTAAGCGCGACGACCGGGCAGAATATCGTATCTCTGGCGGATTTCAGCCAGGCGATTGAAAAACGTATTGACTGGTTTCATGAGTCTGGCTGTCGTATTTCCGACCACGGCCCGCTGGCGATGGGTTTTCGCGAGGCTGAACCTGGTGAAGCTGAACGTCTGTTTACCCGCAAACGGGCGGGTGAAGCGCTCTCTTCGGCAGAACAGGATGTATTCACCAGCGCGCTGTTCCTGATGCTGGCCCGCCACTACAAAGCGCGAAAATGGGTCATGCAAATTCACTTCGGCGCCATTCGCAATAATAACAGCAGGATGCTATCGGCGGTTGGTATTAACAGCGGATTTGACTCCATTAATGATCAAACGGATCTGGCGGCGAATCTGAATCAATTTCTGGATGCACTGGCGAAGCGCAACGCGTTACCGAAGACCATTCTTTATAACTTAAACGCCAGCTATAACGATGTGGTTGCCTCGACCATCGCCAATTTCCAGTCTGCGGAAGAGGGCGTGAAATCGCCCATTCAGTTTGGATCAGGATGGTGGTTTAACGATACGCGTCGTGGAATGGAGAACCAGTTAAATACCCTGGCCGATCAAGGTTTGTTGATGAATTTTATCGGAATGCTGACGGACTCCCGCAGTCTTATTTCCTACACCCGTCATGACTATTTCCGCAGAATATTATGCAATCTGATTGGTGGCTGGGTCGCCCACGGTGAAATTCCTGACGACCGGGAGATATTAACCCGGATGATTAAAAATATTTGTCACGATAACGCCAGTCATTATTTTAACTTTTAACCTCTTATCCGATGGGGTAGAACAACTATGTCCCGTACAAACAAAAAAATCACCATACCGGTTAGTATTGGTTATGGTCTGACAGACATTATGGGTGGTGGCGCATTTACGGTCATTGGCGCCTGGCTATTATATTTTTATACAACCTTTGTCGGTCTTTCTCCGGTTGAAGCGGCGTCTATTGTGGCGATTGCGCGTATCGTCGATGCGATCGTCAGCCTGTTTATGGGCAGCTTTACCGACCATTTCTATAAAAACTATCTGGGTAAAAAATTCGGCCGTCGTCGTTTCTTTCTGTTGATCGGCGCGCCGCTGATGCTGGTCTACGCCTTGCTGTGGGTCGAAGGGATGAACTACGCCTTTTACCTTGCGGTCTATCTGGCATTTGAAATCATCGCCGCGATGGTGCTGATCCCGTGGGAAACGCTGCCGTCAGAGATGACCCGTGATTTCAACTCGCGGACCAAACTCTCCACCTGCCGCATGTTCCTTTCCGCTTCCGGTACCTTTCTGGCGACCTTTATTCCAGGGCTGCTCATCAACTACTTTGGCGAGCACAACGCTAACGCCTATCTGATCAACGGGATCGTGTTTGCGGTGCTGTTCATGGTCTGTGTACTGGTCTCCTGGAAAGTCACCTGGGAGCGCGAGCTAACTCCGGAAATGAAAGCAGAGCTGGAAACCACGCGCACCGTCCGCACGATGAGCGAAAAACTGGCGGCATTTGGTGGGCTGTTTAAAGAGTATGCCTCGACGCTGAAAGTCAGAGCGTTCAGGAAACATCTGGCTATCTACCTTTTCTCATTCACCGCAAAAGATGTCTATAACACGGTCTTTGTTTTCTTCTGCGTCTATTGCCTGAACGTTTCATCGTCGCTGGCTGGTACTCTGCTGTCGATGAGTATCGTTGGTTTACCGGTTACGCTCGCGGCAGGGGTTGCCATTATCAAATATGGCCCGTCACGCCTCTACATCTTTGCCTACAGCGTGATGATGCTGTGCCTGGGTGGTTTCTTCCTGGTTTACCAGTTCCCGACAGACAACAAAGTCGTGCTGCTGGTGATCCTCGCCGGGATCTACCAGGTCGGGCGCTGCGTGCTGGAATTTACCCCGTGGAACGTTTTCCCGTTCATTCCTGATATCGATGAAATGATCACCCGCCAGCGCCGTGAAGGGCTGTTCGCGGCAGTGATGACCTTTTCGCGGAAAACCACCGTCGCTATCGCCACGTTCATTGTCGGTTTGCTGTTGCAAAGCGGAGGCTTTGTCAAAGGCAGCCAGGTGCAGCCGCAGGAAGCCATTAACACCATCGCCATGTTGCTGTTCATCGGTACGGCGGGTCTGTTGTTGATTGCTCTCTGGCAGGCGTTGACTTTCCACCTGAATAAACGCACCCACAAGATTTTTGTTGATGAAGTGGAGCGCCTGAAAGCGCACGGCCTGAAATCAGACGTTACCGCCAACACGCGCCATATCGTTGAGGATTTAACCGGTTACGACTACGACAAACTGTGGTGCAGCGACGCGGTAAAGGCAGGTCCGGAGGTTAAGCAAGCCTCAACGCTTATCTGAAAAAGGAGAAAAGAGTGAAAAGCATCGTCATTCAGCAACCGAACGAACTGGATATCGCCGATCTCCCGCTGCCGGAACCCTGCGCGGGAGAGGTCAGGGTCAGGGTAAAACTGGCCGGGATTTGTGGTTCAGACAGCCATATTTATCGCGGGCACAACCCGTTTGCTAAATACCCACGCACCATCGGTCATGAATTTTTTGGCGTGATTGATGCTACTGGCGACGGAGTCAGTCCGCAGCGGATCGGCGAACGGGTGTCTGTTGACCCGGTAATCAGTTGCGGCCATTGCTATCCCTGTTCTGTTGGCAAGCCGAACGTCTGTACGTCACTGGTTGTTCTTGGCGTACATCGTGACGGCGGCTTCAGCGATTACGCGATGGTACCGGCGAAAAACGCCTGGACGATCCCGGAAGCCATTGCTGATGACGATGCGGTCATGATTGAGCCGTTTACCATTGCGGCGAACGTTTGCGGGCAGGTTAACCCGATGACGCAGGACGTGGCGCTGGTGTACGGCGCAGGCCCGATGGGGCTGACGACGGTGCAGGTGCTGAAAGGTGTTTATCAGGTCAGAACAGTGATCGTCGTCGATCGCATCGATGAACGTCTGGCGATGGCAACACGCAGCGGCGCGGATGAAATCTTCAACAACAGCCAGCAGTCGTTACCGACGTGGCTGGAGCAAAAGGGCATCCAGCCGACACTGATTGTCGATGCGGCCTGCCATCCGACCATTTTGCCGGAGGCGATCCGCCTGGCGTCACCCGCCGCGCGGATTGTGATCATGGGATTCTCCAGCGAACCGACGGCGATTGTGCAACAGCAGGTCACCGGCAAAGAGCTGTCGATTTTCTCTTCACGCCTGAACGCGAACAAGTTCCCACAGGTAATTGACTGGCTCAGTCAGGGGCTTATCGACCCCGGCAAGCTGGTCACGCACCGCTACGACGCCTCACAGGTTATCGAAGCCATTGAGACGTTTGAAAAGGACCAACGACATTGCTGCAAAGTTTTACTGACTTTTGCGAAATAACCACCACCCATGCGGTTGAGCTGTACGCATCTTACCCCTAAGAGATGGCGACTATGACGCACAATACACATGAGAGAAGCACAAAGGATCTGATCAAAGCGGCGGTATCTGGCTGGCTGGGCACCGCGCTGGAGTTTATGGATTTCCAGCTCTATTCACTCGGCGCGGCGCTGGTATTTCATGAAATCTTTTTTCCTGAACAATCTGCCGCCATGGCGTTGATTCTGGCGATGGGCACCTATGGCGCGGGATATATCGCCCGCATTATTGGTGCATTTGTCTTCGGTAAGATGGGTGACCGAATTGGCCGCAAAAAAGTGTTGTTCATTACCATCACGATGATGGGGATCTGCACCACACTGATCGGTGTCCTGCCCACCTACGCGCAGGTAGGGATTTTTGCGCCGGTGCTACTGGTTACTTTGCGCATTATTCAGGGGCTCGGCGCGGGCGCGGAAATCTCCGGTGCGGGCACCATGCTGGCGGAGTATGCGCCAAAAGGGAAGCGGGGGATCATCTCGTCGCTGGTGGCGATGGGTACCAACTGTGGAACGCTGAGCGCCACCGCCATCTGGGCAATCATGTTTTTTGCGCTCGATCGTGAAGCGCTGGTGGCGTGGGGCTGGCGCGTGCCGTTTCTCGCAAGCGTCGTGGTGATGATCTTCGCTATCTGGCTACGGCTGAATCTTAAAGAGAGCCCAGTGTTTGAAAAGGTCAGCGAAAACGACGTCGCTCTGGCACAACGCGAACCGCAGGAGAGTACGCTGGGCGCGATGTTCAAAAGCAAATCGTTCTGGCTGGCGACCGGGTTACGCTTCGGGCAAGCCGGGAACTCGGGGCTTATCCAGACTTTTCTCGCCGGGTACCTCGTTCAGCAACTGATGTTTGACAAGGCAATTCCCACGGATGCATTGATGCTCAGCTCGGTACTTGGGTTTATCACCATTCCGCTGCTGGGCTGGTTGTCAGACAAGTTTGGCCGTCGCCTGCCTTATATCATCGTCAATATCTCCGCCATGCTCCTGGCGTGGCCAATGCTGGCGATTATCGTCGACAAGAGCTACGCGCCGGGCACTATCATGGCGTCAATTATCGTTATCCATAACGTCGCGGTGCTGGGTGTCTTTGCCCTCGAAAATATCACCATGGCGGAAATCTTTGGTTCGCGGAACCGCTTTACGCGGATGGCAATTTCCAAAGAAGCAGGCGGGCTGATCGCCGTCGGGTTTGGCCCGGTGCTGGCAGGGATCTTCTGCAATATGACCGGCTCATGGCTGCCGATCGCCATCATGCTGATCGGCTATTCAGCGATTGGCCTGATTGCCGCCATCCTGATGCCAGAGGTGTGCGACCGTGATTTAAGCCTGGTGGAGGATGCAGCAGAGAGGGCAGCACACACCCGTAACGGCATTGGTGTCACACAACTTTGAAATGATGTTATACCACTTGCCAATAAATTAACGTAAGTCAAAACATGGGCAAAAACTCTCGTTAATCTAGTATGGCAACCCGTTTTCTACACTGTGAGTATTAAAATGCAAAACACGTTACTGACGGCTAAGGCAACACTTCCTGGCTACGATCGCAACAAACTGGTGCCGCGCATTGTGCACCTTGGTTTTGGCGCTTTCCATCGCGCGCATCAGGCAGTCTATGCAGATATTCTGGCAGCAGAACATGGCAGTGACTGGGGCTATACCGAAGTGAACCTGATCGGCGGCGAACAACAGATCGCTGACCTCAATCATCAGGATAAGCTCTACACCGTGGCAGAAATGTCCGCCGATGCCTGGACCGCGCGCGTTGTGGGTGTCGTGAAACAGGCGCTGCACGCGCAGGTTGATGGCCTGGAAACCGTGCTGGCGGCAATGTGCGAGCCGCAGGTGGCGATCGTTTCGCTGACCATTACCGAAAAAGGGTATTGCCATTCACCGGCGACCGGGGAACTGATGCTCGATCACCCGTTAATTGCCGCTGACCTGCAAAATCCGCATCAGCCGAAATCGGCGCCGGGCGTGGTCGTGGAAGCGCTGGCGCGTCGTAAAGCGGCGGGGCTTCCGGCGTTCAGCGTGATGTCCTGCGATAACATGCCGGAAAACGGTCATGTGATGCGTAATGTGGTTTGCGCGTACGCGCGCGCCGTTGATAACGATCTCGCAGCGTGGATCGAGAAAAACGTCACGTTCCCGTCAACGATGGTTGACCGCATCGTGCCAGCCGTGACCGCCGACACGCTGGACAAAATCGAGCACATTACGGGTGTCCGCGACCCGGCCGGTGTGGCCTGTGAACCGTTCCGTCAGTGGGTGATTGAAGATAATTTCGTGGCGGGGCGTCCGGCATGGGAAAAAGCCGGTGCTGAGCTGGTGAAAGACGTTATCCCGTTCGAAGAGATGAAACTGCGTATGCTGAACGGCAGCCACTCGTTCCTTGCGTATCTGGGGTATCTGGCGGGATATCAGCACATCAATGATTGCATGGAAGACGAAAACTACCGTCATGCCGCGCATACTTTGATGCTGAAAGAGCAGGCGCCGACGCTGAAAGTGAAGGGCGTGGATCTCGCGCATTATGCGGATCTGCTGATCGAACGCTACAGCAACCCGGCACTGCGTCACCGTACCTGGCAGATCGCGATGGATGGCAGCCAGAAACTGCCTCAGCGCATGCTGGATTCCGTTCGCTGGCACCTGGCCCATCAGAGCCGCTTTGATTTACTGGCGCTCGGCGTGGCGGGCTGGATGCGTTACGTCGGTGGTGTGGATGAGCAAGGGAATACCATTGAAGTGTGTGATCCGCTGTTGCCGGTGATCCAGCAGGCGGTGAAACAGAGTCAGGAAGGGGAAACGCGCGTTCAGGCGCTGCTCGGCATTGAGGCTATCTTCGGCAAAGAGTTGCCGCTGGAAAGCACGTTTGTCAAAAACGTCACTTCGGCCTATCTGTTGCTGCTGGAAAAAGGCGCCAAAGCCACGGTGGCGCAGTTCGCCAGCCGCTAAGCGTCAGCCATAAAAAACCCCCTCGCTGAGGGGGTTTTGCTTTTTACTCTTCGCTAAACCAGTCGCTGTTTTCCTGCTTAATCAACAACACCGATTCGCTGATTTCATGCAGATGCAACGCCATGGCATTTTCCACGGCGTCGCCATCGCGCTTTTCCAGCGCGGCGAAAATGTCATGATGCTGGCGCAGCAGCATTTCCGGAGAGGAGATGTGATCCAGACTCATGTAGCGCACCCGGTCAATGGTGGCTTTAATATTCTCGATGGTGTCCCATGCCAGTTGGCAGTCGGCAATGGCTGACAGCGTTTGGTGAAATTCATCATCGAGCTGGAAAAAATCATTGATCTGATGGCGGTCAATGGCAATGCGCTGCTGCTGCAGGTTTTTCTCCAGTTGATAGCACTGGGCATCGTCAATCATGCCCGCCGCGCGGCGAACGACGGCGCGCTCGATAGCCTGACGGACAAAACAGCCGTTGCGGACCTGGGAGAGCGAGATTTTATTAACGTAGCTGCCACGCTGGGGGCGGATCTGAATCAGGCCGTTTTCAGCCAGTTTGATAAACGCTTCCCGCACCGGCTGGCGCGACACGTCAAAGCGCACGGAGACGTCCTTTTCTGACAGCGGCGTTCCCGGCGGGATCAGGCAATGCACGATATCCCGACGCAAAATCCGGTAGATTTGCTGATTCACGGGCTGTGTTGGGTTCAGTTGCGTTTCGACGGCCATTGGCTCTACTTTCTGGTAAATAACAGCGCTATTTTACGCTTAATTCATCATCACGCCCATACCCGGCGAGGCGCCGGGCAGGGGTTTTTATCAGGAACGATGGACGTTCAGACCAGCAAAGGACTGGCTGACAGGCATCATTTCGACCGTGTTGATGTTGACATGTTTCGGCAGTGTCGCCACCCACCAGACGGTTTCCGTGACATCTTCAGCGGAAAGCGCCGTAGTGTTTTCGTAGGTTTTGTCCGCTTTCGCGTCATCGCCTTTAAAACGAACGTTGGAGAATTCGGTCCCACCCACGAGACCCGGCTCAACGTCTGTCACGCGGATCGCTGTGCCGTGCAGATCGGTACGCAGATTCAGGCTGAACTGGCGAACGAACGCTTTCGTCGCGCCATACACATTACCGCCGGCGTACGGCCAGCTACCGGCGGTTGAACCGATATTTATGATGTGACCGCGGTTACGCGCCACCATGCCCGGCAGCACGGCGCGGGTCATGTAGACCAGCCCTTTGTTGTTGGTGTCGATCATCGTTTCCCAGTCTTCAACGCTGGCCTTATGCGCAGGCTCCATACCCAGCGCCAGCCCGGCGTTGTTCACCAGTACGTCGATATCGCGCCAGTCGGCAGGGAGCCCGGCGATCATCTCTTCGATGGCAGCACGGTTGCGCACGTCCAGTTGAACGGTCAGCACGTTGTCGCCCAGCGCTTCTTTTAATTCCTGCAAACGCTCCTGACGACGGCCCGTGGCAATTACTTTATGCCCGTTAGCGACAAAACGACGAGTAATGCATTCACCAAAACCTGCAGTTGCTCCGGTTACCAGTACAATCATCTCACTGTTCCTCAACGCTTTTTATGTCGTACTACCATAGCACGATCTGGCACTGCTGAAAAAGCATACCAGCGGCGAAAGCATTGCGGTTTTCGCAGGCGACGCCTACTCTGGGCAATGTACTGAAATTCCGGGAGAAGATAATGCCTGCCAATAACCCCTTTTTCGAAACCAGCCTGTTGCCGTATCAGGCACCGCCATTTGACCGTATTGAGGACAGCCATTACCGTCCGGCCTTTGATGAAGCTGTGCGCCGCAAACGGGCCGAGATTGCGGCAATTGCCAGTAACCCGGAGCCTGCGACGTTTGCCAATACCTTCGAGGCGCTGGAGAAGAGCGGTGAGATGCTGTCCAGGGTGACGCAGGTGTTTTTCGCTATGGCGTCTGCCAATACCAATGACACCCTCCAGCAACTCGATGAAGCCTTTTCGGCGGAGCTTGCTGCGCTCGCGAACGATATTTACCTCAATGACGCACTGTTCAGCCGGGTCGAAACGGTCTGGCGGCAGCGGGACTCGCTCGGGCTGGATGCGGAATCCTTACGCCTGACAGAGGTGGTCAGACAGCAATTTTTACTGGCCGGGGCGACGCTGCCGGCAGAGCAGAAACGTGAGCTGAAAGCGCTCAATACTCAAATCGCCACACTCAGCAGTCAGTTCAGTCAGCGACTGCTGGCCGCCGTCAAAGCGGGTGGACTGGTGGTGGATTACCGTCATCAACTTGACGGGCTGTCCGATGATGACATTACCGCCGCTAAAGAAGCTGCGCAGGCGAAAGGGTTGAACGATCGCTGGCTGCTGACGCTGACCAACACCACGCAACAACCGGCGCTGGCAGCGCTGACCGACAGACAGACGCGGGAAAACCTGTTCAACGCCGGCAAAATGCGCAACCTGAAAGGGGATGCCAACGATACGCGCGAGCTGGTGCTGAAGATCGTCGCTGTTCGCGCCCGTCAGGCGGAACTGCTCGGCTTTGACGACTATGCCAGCTGGAGCATTGCTGATCAGATGGCGAAAACACCGCACGCTGCGCTGGCTTTTATGCGAAAAATCGTGCCGGCGGCACGTCACCGCGCGCTGGCGGAACAGGCTGACATTCAGAAAGTGATCAACGAGCAGCAGGGCCGTTTTACGGTGCAGGCGTGGGACTGGCTGTTTTACAGCGAACAAGTGCGCCGGGCGAAATACGCTCTCGATGAAAGCCAGATTAAACCCTATTTCGAACTCAACCGGGTGCTGCATGACGGTGTATTCTGGGCAGCATCACAGTTGTTCGGCCTGTGCTTTGTTGAGCGGCTGGATATTCCCGTGTATCACCCTGACGTCCGTGTCTGGGAAATTTTCGACGTGGACGGCGAAGGGCTGGCGCTGTTTTATGGCGATTTCTTTGCCCGCGATTCAAAAGCTGGTGGCGCGTGGATGGATAACTTTGTCCAGCAATCGACGCTGCTCGACGCGCGCCCGGTGATTTATAACGTCTGCAATTACCAGAAACCCGCCGCCGGATGCGCCGCGTTGCTCTCCTGGGATGACGTCATCACGATGTTTCACGAGTTTGGCCATGCGTTGCACGGGTTGTTTGCCGAACAGCGCTATCCGGGGTTGTCCGGCACCCGTACGCCGCGAGATTTTGTCGAATTTCCGTCGCAAATCAATGAACACTGGGCCAGCGAACCGCAGGTGTTTGCCCATTACGCCCGTCACTACCAGACAGGTGAACCGATGCCTGACGCGTTGCGCGACAGCGTGTTCCGCGCGGCGACCTTCAACAAAGGTTATGACATGACGGAACTGCTGAGCGCAGCGCTGCTGGATATGCACTGGCACAGCCTGAAAACGCAGGCGCTGCCCACGGATGTGGTGCAGTTTGAAGCGGCGGCGTTGCAGGCGGAAAAATTGTTGCTCGACGCGGTGCCGCCGCGCTATCGCAGTAGTTATTTTGCCCATATTTTCGGCGGTGGCTATGCGGCGGGTTATTACGCCTATCTGTGGACGCAGATGCTGGCAGACGACGGCTACCAGTGGTTTGTCGAGCAGGGTGGTCTCAGCCGGGAAAACGGCCAGCGCTTTCGCGAAGCTGTGCTCTCCAGAGGCAACAGCGAAGATCTGGAAGCGCTGTATCGCACCTGGCGCGGTCACGATCCGGCTATCGAACCGATGCTGAAAAACCGGGGATTAAGCGACGAGACGTAATACCGTCGTCGTTTAGACTCCATTGAAGATACGCATGATAGCGTAGTGCTGATAGCGTGAACGCCACATGGAAATGTGGGTTTGCGCGAAAAGTAAAATACGAATCTATCCATGCAAGCATTTGCCGCCAGTCAATGGCGGTTTTTTTTTACTTTCCTCAATGCGTCAGCGTGTTCGGAGTAGGTCGTTGCATGCGGATTAACGAGACGGACTGCACCAGTAGCGCAAGGACAACGGCGATGGTGTAGGCCATCAACAGGCTGAAACGGGGAAGTAATAAACTGAGGGACCAGAAGAAAACCGCGAAGCTGAACGAGCCGCCGACCATTCCGCGCATCACCTGCTGTGCAGCCAGCGGGCCATGGTTACGCTGGGCGAAGACCGCCAGAATAGTCGCCATCAACGGGAACGCTGCCAGGATCCCGCTCACCCCGGCACCGACAAAGGGCGCCAGCAGTGTGACAGCAACAACCAGCGCCGCAATCAGCAGCATTCTGACCGGCAGATCCCAGCGCGGGGGCCGGAGTTTGTGGCTTTTGAAGGTGGTTTTAGGGATGAAAACCAGCGCGAGCGCCATCACCAGAATATCGATAATAAACAGCGCCGTTTGTGAAAGCGCGCTTCCCTGCAACAACCCCGCGGTGAGTGCGAAAGCGATGGTTGCTGCGAGCAGGGCTTTGCCCCAGCCAGCCTGTGCCATGCGGCAATACGCCACGGCAAAACAAGCCTGCGCCGCAGTGGCGCACAGCGATCCGGAAGTGGCATTCGTGGCGAACGCCGGTCCCTGTTCGAGCGCCAGAAACAGCGAGATCGGGCCGGAGGTCAGCGGCAATCCAACGACAAGCCCGCCGACGGTTTCACCCCAGCGACGTCCGGCAAGGGTGGCGGCAAGCAGTAAGAGCGGGGTGGCAACCAGCTTAAAAAACAACAATTCCATAGCTAACGACAGTCCTGCGTCAGGCGCGTTCGCGCTTCGTTTCAGCCACTATACGCTCACGTATTGCCTGTTTATTGATAATTCCCCCGTTTTCAGGCTTTAATGCGGGTTTTCGTGTTGCTGGAGTTGCCACATGTTTTCCCGGTTCTCAACATTAAGTCGTATCCCAAAAGGTGTCTGGGTTGTCGGTGGCGTCAGTATGCTGATGGATATCTCGTCAGAAATCATCCACAGTCTGCTACCGCTGTTTATGGCCACCACGCTTGGCGCCAGCGTTATTCTGATTGGACTTATCGAGGGACTGGCAGAAGCCACGGCACTTATCATTAAAGTCTTTTCAGGGGCGATTAGCGACTACCTGGGAAAACGTAAAGGGCTGGCGCTGCTCGGTTACGGGCTGGGGGCGTTGAGCAAGCCGTTGTTTGCCATCGCTTCGACGTCAGGAATGATCCTCAGTGCACGGCTGATTGACCGCGTCGGAAAGGGGATCCGTGGCGCGCCGCGTGACGCGCTGGTCGCGGATGTCACACCGCCTGAAATCCGTGGTGCGGCCTACGGCTTGCGCCAGTCGATGGACACCATCGGCGCGTTTATGGGACCGTTGCTGGCCGTCGCGCTAATGCTGCTGTGGAACAATGATTTCCGCACTATTTTCTGGGTGGCGGTGATCCCTGGCGTGCTGGCGGTGGCATTGCTCTTTTTTGGCCTCAAAGAACCGGCAACACCGGTGACGCATAAGCGCAGCAACCCCATCAAAGGCGAGAATTTGCGTCGGTTAGGGAAAAACTGTTGGTGGGTGATTGGCCTTGGCGCTGTATTCACCCTTGCGCGCTTCAGCGAGGCATTTCTGGTGTTGCGAGCCCAGCAGGCGGGCATTCCTCTGGCATTGATCCCGCTGGTGATGGTGGCCATGAATCTGCTCTATTTTTTCTCTGCTTATCCGTTCGGTAAACTCTCAGATGCCATGAGTCACACCCGGTTACTGCAACTGGGTCTGATCGTGCTGATTGCCGCCGACATCGTGCTGGCGATCAGTACACACTGGATCGGCATTATTTTCGGTGTGGCGCTGTGGGGGGTACATATGGGGATGTCGCAAGGGCTACTGGCTGCGATGATCGCGAAAACCGCGCCCCAGGATCTGCGGGGCACGGCATTCGGTATTTTCAGCATGGTCAGTGGCGTCGGGCTGTTGCTCGCCAGTGTCTGCGCCGGTGTGATCTGGGAACTGTGGGGCGCAGAGTATACCTTCTGTGCAGGCGCGATAATCTGCCTGCTCACGCTGTTTTATTTGCGGTTCTCGCCCATCGATATGCAGGAGAGAGAAGCGCACGGACGATAGTAACGTGACCCTGTCACTTCCTTAACAGGCGCTGTAAGCGGGTTTTCTTCCAGCGCTCAATGGCACCGGCAAACATAAACAGGCGCAGCCCACGGATCACTAACAGCGCGCCCCAGATGGCCATTACCCATACTGACCAAAGGTAGCCGGGTTCAGTCATGCGATTGAGCACATACAGCAGCGCACAGATCACCACGGCCGTCAGTACCGCCCGCCAGAAATGTGATTCCTGCTCAACCTGCAGTCGGGCGTCACTGATGCGCTGATCGAGCGGTTCTTCCCCGTCGACGGGCGTCATTGAGAGTTCCGCCACGCTGACTTCAAATACCGCCGCCAGGGCGCTCAATGTTTCAAGGCTTGGACGTTCGCCATTTTCAATGCGTTGAATGGTTCGCACGCTGACGTCGGTCATTTCGGCCAGTTGTTCCTGCGACCATGCTCTTTTCAGACGTAATGCTTTTACCTGGTTAGTGCTGTTCATAACACCTTCTCCAAATGAATAATCCCGCATTGAGTGTCCGCGAGGGCATGGGAAAGCAACACGATCCTAACCCGACAGCAAGGCGACAGCGACCCGACAGCCGTCAGACCGTGCTGAACAACCCTTCGTGCGGACTGACACGCATGCCGCGCAGGATCATCATCCATGCCACCACAATCGCGGCCATCAGAATGGCAAACAGCGACCACGGCGGCAGCGTGGTCAGAATCGCGCCGGTGATCATCGGGTTAAACGCCGCGCCAAGCCAGCCTAACGCCTGAGCGGAAAAATAGCTGGCTTTCAGACCCGGCGGGGCGATGTTGTCGATCAACATATATTCACCGGGCGCATAAATCACTTCACCGATGGTAAAGACAGCGGCGGAGATCCCCCAGAAAATCAGACTGGATCCGGACAGCATAAAGCCCACCAGCCCGAGCAGGAAAAAGAGCGTACCGACGGTCATCAGCGGGCGAATATTACTGGCCGTCAGCTTACGGCCAATGGCGTACTGCAATGTGACCACCACCGCCGCGTTCACCGGCAGGATCACTGCAATCACTTTTTCGGCAAAATCACTGTTTGCCACCGCCAGCACATACTGCGACAGGCAGGAGGCGAATGATCCGCCCACGAATGAGGCCAGCAGCCCGGAGAGGGTGAACCAGAACAGCGCGCGATCACGCAGCAGCACCGACGGCGACCAGGCGCCAGCGTTGTCTTCTGACGCAGTCACCGCAACGCGTTGTACCCATAACTGAATAAACATCATCGGGAAAGCGGCGCAGATGGCGGCCAGCCAGAATGGCAGATTGATGCTGTACATCACAAGCCAGGTGCCGAGCGGCGGCCCGACAGTCCAGCCCATATTCAGAAAGGTATAGTTGAGCGAGAAAATGCGCGCTTTAGCGGCAGACTCCAGCGTATCGGCAAAATAGGCCTTCAGTACCGTTGCAAAAACGGAATAGGCGCAGTTGATGACGGCGAAAAAGAGCACCACCAGAATGACGTTATTCACCAGCGGAATAGCGACAAAGCCGCTAATAAATGCGGCGATGGAAATCAGCATGTAGCGTTTCTTATCAAACTTATCGGCGAGAATGCCGAACGCCAGACTGAACACCACACCAATGGTTAACGCGACGGTCATCGCGTAACCAATCTGATCGACGCCGAGCGCAAACTGCCGCGTCAGATAGATGGTCATAAACGGTAATGTTGCGCCACGGCCAATGGTTAACAGCAACGACGACGCCAGCAGCGCTGCGGTTGAGCGCCGGGTGTTAGAGATCATTTTCCTGCCCGAGTATTTTTTCTGTCATGAGGTTGTGTCATATCAGGAGTAACACGGCTTGCGGGGTGTTGTATAGCTGAACACATGTCGACACGTGCTTTTTGACCCTCCTGGATTTAATGATCTATCAGCGCATTGATTTTTTCGTTACTTTAATTCTGCTTACATAAATTGAACAAACAGGGGCGAGGTATGACGCGAAAAGATGGGCTACTGGCGTTGCTGGTGGTGGTCGTTTGGGGGCTCAATTTTGTCGTCATCAAAGTGGGTTTACACAATATGCCGCCGTTGATGCTGGCAGGGTTACGCTTTCTGCTGGTGGCGTTTCCGGCGTTGCTGTTTGTCGCGAAACCGAAGATCCCGTTCCGGTTGCTGCTGGGTTATGGGCTGACGATAAGCTTCGGCCAGTTTGCCTTTCTGTTCAGCGCCATTAAGTTTGGCATGCCCGCCGGGCTTGCCTCACTGGTGTTGCAGGCGCAGGCCTTCTTTTCGATTATTCTCGGTGCCTTTGTTTTTGGCGAACGCCTGCAGGGCAAACAACTCGCCGGGATCACCCTGGCTGTGTTTGGCGTACTGGTGCTGATTGAAGGCAGTCTGACCGGGCAGGATGTCACTATGCTGGGCTTTTTCCTGACCCTGGCGGCGGCGCTGTGCTGGGCCAGTGGTAATATCTTCAATAAAATCATCATGCAACATGAGAGCCGTCCGGCGGTGATGTCGCTGGTGGTGTGGAGCGCGCTGATCCCGATCGTGCCGTTTATGCTGGCCTCCTTGCTGCTCGATGGCCCGGCGGTGATGCTACAAAGCCTGGTGGAGATCGACATGACGACGATTTTGTCGCTGGTCTATCTGGCGTTTATTGCCACCATTGTGGGATATGGCATCTGGGGTTCGCTGCTTGGGCGGTATGAAACCTGGCGCGTGGCGCCGCTGTCGTTGCTGGTACCGGTGGTCGGGCTGGCGAGCGCGGCTGTGCTGTTAGACGAAAGACTGACAGGGCTGCAGATGGTTGGCGCGGTGCTGATTATGGCCGGGTTGTTTATCAACGTGTTCGGGCTGCGGTTCCGGCGTCGGGTGAAGGCGATCCGAGGTTAAAAAAAAGCCCCGCATGGCGGGGCAAGACGAATTACTGGTTGCGCTTATTGTAATAAGGCACACCCAGTTCGTCGGATTTGTCGCTGCCAGCCGCCATATGGTTAAAATCAAATGGCGACTGGTTTTGGGCGGTCGGCATTATCATTGTCTCACGCGATGGTTGACTGGCATGGGTTGTGGATTGCTCCGCAAAACTCTGGCCGGAAGCCAGCGCCAGTAAGGCGAGGGCGGCGGAGGCGAACAGTTTCATGATTTCCTCAATACGTCTGATGCAGGCGATTAACAGTTACAATTATTAATAGGATAGAGATAACGCGATTCACCGGGCATGTTGGTCACGCGGTACTTGTGCGGCGGCACGTCGAAATAGTTTTTGAACGTTCGCGTCAGCGTCTGCTGTGACTCAAAGCCGTAGCGTTCAGCGAGATAAAGGATCGGCTCGTCGCTCTGCTTGAGCTGCTGCGCGATCTCCGTCAGCTTACGACTACGAATATATTGACCAAGTGAATGGCCGGTCTCTTTTTTAAACATCCGTTGCAGGTGCCATTTCGAATAACCGGAACGCTCTGACACTTTTTCCAGCGACAGGGGCGATTCCAGGTTGTCTTCGATCCAGCCCAAAATGCTATGAATGGTAATGGCGTCGGTATTTCGTCTGGACATCGTCTGACCTCTTTCTGCTTATAACAGAATTTTTTTGAGCAGCAGTTCGAGTTGAGTAAGCTCGTCTGCCGTTAGGTTTTTAATTAATTCCTGGTGCAGGTCCTGGCCTACGCGCTGGTGGCATTGCTCGCATATTGCGGCGCCTTCTGGTGTCAGTTGCACCAGCACTCCACGCTTATCATTCGGGTTAGGCAGGCGCTCGATCCATCCTTTGCTAATCAGCCGATCGAGCATTCTGGTCAGGGCGCCTAAATCAACGGACAACACTTTTTTCAGCTCAACAGGGGGGATACACACCTGGCAGCGAATGGAGCACAGCACTTTGAACTGAGTGGCGGTGATGTCCAGCGGCGACAGATAATCGTTGAGTAAACGATCTTTTTTCTGGTTGACCATATGGATTAAGCGTCCAAGTGGAATGATTTCGTTAAACAGATCACTTGTGCTTTTCACAATGGTTGCCCTGGCAAGTAGTTTAATTGCGAAGGATATTATTGCCCAGGCAAGCATAAGTCAACCGAATGAATTATCCGATGCCACAATTTGCTAAATCGTTTACAACTGGCCGCATTTGCTAAGATTTACCGTCATAAGCTGTAAGGTTTATTACACCTTTTAAAGGTCACAAAATTGCCTTAAGCCGATATAATTCAGTATTAATTTTCAGGAATCAGGTCACTTATGATGGAACTTTTAAAAGCGATCGGCCTTGGGCTGGTCGTTCTGTTGCCGCTGGCAAACCCACTTACCACCGTGGCGCTGTTTCTCGGTCTTGCCGGAAACATGAACAGCGCGGAGCGTAACCGCCAGTCGATGATGGCATCGATTTATGTCTTTGCGATTATGATGGTGGCGTATTATGCCGGGCAGCTGGTGATGAATACCTTCGGCATTTCAATTCCCGGTCTGCGCATTGCCGGCGGCCTGATCGTCGCGTTCATTGGTTTCCGTATGCTTTTCCCGCAGCAGAAAGCGCATGAATCCCCGGAAGCGGAGAGCAAGACCGAAGAGCTGCGCGATGAACCAGATGCCAATATCGCCTTTGTTCCACTCGCCATGCCGAGTACCGCCGGGCCAGGAACTATTGCGATGATCATCAGTTCCGCTTCCACCGTGAAAGAGGGGGTGAATTTTTCCGCCTGGGTAGTGCTGGTTGCGCCGCCACTGATTTTTGCCGCGGTGGCGCTGATCCTGTGGGGCAGTTTGCGCAGTTCCGGCGCCATCATGCGGATGGTCGGGAAAGGCGGCATTGAAGCCATTTCCCGGCTGATGGGCTTCCTGCTGGTCTGCATGGGCGTGCAGTTTATTATTAACGGCGTGCTGGAAATTATTACCAGCTATCAGGCATAACAAAGGGCGCATTGCGCCCTTCATATCAGGAATGATGCTGGGGTTCCAGCATCGCTACCGGCCAGCGGCGGAAGATAATAACCGCCCAGATGAGCGCCGCCAGTGCCGGCACCGCACCGACATAACCTATCGACGACATCGACAGCCACAGGCTGACCTGACTGCCAACCAGCGCGCCCGCGCCAATCCCGATATTGAAAATGCCGGAAAACAGCGACATCGCCACATCGGTGGCGTCCGGAGCCAGCGCCAGCACTTTCACCTGCATGCCCAGCCCAATAATCATGATCGCAATGCCCCAGAAAATGCTGAGCATTGCCAGATACGTTTCGTTCTGTGCGGCAGGTAACAGCAGCAACAGGCAGATCAACAGCAGGGCAATCGCGCTGCTAATCAGCACAGAAGAATGGTTGTTGCCCAGCCGGCCAAACAGAATACTGCCGATGATCCCGGCACCGCCGAGGATAAGCAGCAATACCGTGGCAAACTGACCACTCAGACCCGCGACGTTCTGCACAAACGGTTCGATGTAGCTGTAGGCCGTGTAGTGCGCTGTCACCACCACCACTGTCAGAATGTAGATACTGACCAGCGCCGGGCGGCGGAACAGCACCGGCAGACTTTTCAGTGATCCTGAATGCTCGCTTGGCAGCGTCGGCAACAGTTTGATCAGCGCCAGCAGAGTGATAAACGCGCCCACACCAATGGCAAAGAAGGTGATGCGCCAGCCAAAAAGCTGCCCGACCACACGACCGACCGGAATGCCTAACACCATCGCCAGCGCGGTGCCAGTGGCGATCAGGCTCAGCGCCTGCGCACGTTTCCCGGCGGGTGCCATACGGATCGCCAGTGATGCGGTTATTGACCAGAACACCGCATGGGCGAACGCGATGCCGATACGGCTAATCACCAGCACCGGGAAATTCCACGCCAGAAACGACAGCACATGGCTGGCGATAAACAAAATGAACAATGCAATGAGGAGTTTTCGCCGCTCCACCTGACGCGTCAGCAGCATAAACGGCAGTGACATCAGCGCCACTACCCAGGCGTAGATGGTCAGCATAATGCCCACCTGCGCCGTCTCCATCTGAAAACTACTGGCGATATCCGACAGCAACCCAACCGGCACAAACTCGGTGGTGTTAAAGATAAAAGCGGCAATCGCCAGCGTGACCACCCGAAGCCACCCGACCTTGCGTGAAACTGTATTTGTCATCATAAATTGAGGGCAGGTTACAAAGAGGAAAGAAGTGGGGCGATCTTAAAACGATCACTGCCTGAAATACAATCATTTTGTGACCTGAGTCTCATTTTTGCCTGAGGGTGTCGGCCGACGCTAACAAGTTAATTTTTCTATAAAACGTGTGCATTAATCACGTTTATGTCATGTTATCGATAAGCAAAAAAGTGAAGGGACAGAATGATGCAGGAGATTAATTTTTATCTGGTCGACGCGTTCAGTAACCACAGCTTTGGCGGTAACGCGGCGGCGGTTTGTCCGCTCACCGAATGGCTGCCGGACGAAACGCTGCTAAAAATGGCTCAGCAGCATAACCAGTCAGAGACGGCGTTTTTCGTCCGCACTGACGAAGGATATGAACTACGTTGGTTTACCACGCTGCACGAAATCAATCTCTGTGGTCACGCGACGCTGGCAGCCTCGCACGTGATTTTTGAATATTTCGATCATCCGTCATCGACGATCGTGTTTAGCACCCGTTTTGTCGGCGAGCTTCGCGTAACGCGTAGCGGCGACTGGCTGACGCTGGATTTCCCGGCCTGGGAGACGACAGTTGTTGAGCTGCCGCCTGCGGAACTTCTGGCCGGGCTCGGACTGCGCGACGCGCAGGAAATTCGCGTGGCGCGAGATTATCTGGTGATTTTAGCCGACCGTCAGCAGGTGGAGGCCGTACGCCCGGATATGCAGATACTTCAGCACCTGGAGAAAATGGTCTGTATTAGCGCTGCGGATGAAGAGTACGACTTTGTCAGCCGTTTCTTCTGCCCGGGAGAGTCGGTGGCGGAAGACCCGGTGACCGGTTCGACCCACAGCATGCTGATTCCTTACTGGGGCGAAAGGCTCGGCAAAACGAAAATGCTGGCGCGGCAGGTCTCCGCGCGTGGAGGCGATATTCGCTGCGAGCTGAAGGGGGCAAGAGTATTGATGAGCGGCCAGGCGGTGACCTATTTAACCGGCGTGATTACGCTGCGCTAGAGAGGTTGGCTTCGATCTTCGTTCAGCAGTTCGATAAACGCTTCCAGCTGGCGGGTCATCGCCCCGCGCCGCCAGACAAGCCAGGTGGTCAGCCAGCGCCATTTTTCTGCCAGCGGCCAGGCATCGACCTGATGATGACCGGGCATACTTTCCAGCATACTGCGGGGAATGAGCGCCAGCCCGGCACCGGCAATCACGCAGGCGAGCATACCGTGATAGGACTCCATTTCATGGATCCGCCCCGGTGTGGCGCGGTCGGCGTGAAACCAACTCTCAAAATGACGGCGATAGGAGCAGTTGGCGCGAAACGCGTAAATGCTGGCGCCGTTCACTTCGCTGGCCCGTTTGACCGGTGCATGACCGTGCGGGGTGACAATCATCATCTCTTCACGATAAACCGGAATGCCTTCCAGCCCGGGATGCATGACCGGGCCATCGACAAACGCCGCGCTCAGCGTCCCTTCGGTCACGCCGTCAATCATGGTGCCGGAAGGGCCGGTCGCCAGATCAAACTGAATTTTCGGATAGCGCTGATTATAGCGCGCCAGCGTTTCCGGAATGCGAACCGCCGCCGTACTTTCCAGCGACCCCAGCGCAAACAGGCCCTGCGGCTCATCGCCTGCGACCACCATCCGGGCTTCATCCACTAACGCGAGGATCTGCTGGCTGTAGCGCAGGAAACTGTGCCCGGCCGGGGAGAGGCGCAGCCGCTGGTTTTCACGAATAAACAGCTCAACGCCAAGGTCGGCTTCCAGTTGGCGAATACGGGTCGTCAGGTTAGAGGGCACCCGGTGAACTTTTTGCGCAGCGAGGGTAATGCTGCCCGTGTGGGCGACGGCGTTGAACATCTCAAGCTGAGTCAGATCCATAGTATTCTCGATTCGTGAACAGAATGGTTAATATTATTCAGTTTTCATAAATGGAAGAGTACGCCAGGATGAGAACACAACGCAATCGACTGAGAGAGAAAACATGAGCTCACCTGCAACCCACGCAATTTCCGTCAATCCGGCAACCGGCGACGTGCTCTCGTCGTTGCCATGGGCCACCGCCGACCAGGTTGACAGCGCCATCGCGCAAGCTGACAACGGCTATCGCCAGTGGCGGCAGAAAACCATTGCTGAACGTGCCGACGCGTTACGCGCGGTCGGTCAGACGCTGCGCGAACATGCCGATGAAATGGCGTTACGGATCACCCGTGAAATGGGGAAACCGATCGCCCAGGCGCGTGGCGAAGTTGCGAAATCCGCCAGCCTGTTTGACTGGTATGCCGAACACGGTCCGGCGATGCTGTCGACCGAACCGACGATGGTTGAGAACCAGCAGGCGGTGATCGAATACCGTCCGATGGGGCCGATTCTGGCGGTAATGCCGTGGAACTTCCCGTTGTGGCAGGTGGTGCGCGGCGCGGTGCCAATTCTGCTGGCCGGTAACAGCTATTTACTGAAACACGCGCCAAATGTGATGGGCTGCGCGGCTTTCATCGGCGAGATCTTCACCAAAGCCGGGATCCCGCAGGGCGTTTTCGGCTGGGTAAATGCGACTAACGATGGCGTCAGCCAGGCGATTAATGATGTGCGTATTGCCGCAGTGACCGTCACCGGAAGCGTACGGGCAGGGAAGGCAATTGGCGCGCAATCCGGCGCGGCGCTGAAAAAATGCGTACTCGAGCTGGGTGGTTCCGATCCGTTTATCGTTCTGAATGATGCTGATCTGGATCTCGCCGTGCAGGCCGCGGTTATTGGACGCTACCAGAACACCGGGCAGGTATGTGCCGCTGCGAAGCGCTTTATCGTCGAGGCGGGTATTGCGGATGCTTTCACGGAGAAATTTGTCGCCGCGACCGCGAAACTGAAGATGGGCTCACCGGAAGAAGAGCAGAATTACCTCGGACCAATGGCGCGTTTTGATCTCCGTGATGAGCTGGATCAGCAGGTACAGAAGACGCTCGCCGAAGGCGCCACGCTGTTGCTGGGTGGCGAGAAAATTGCCGGGCAGGGTAACTATTACGCGCCGACCGTACTCGGTAACGTCACCCGCGACATGACCGCGTTTCGTCAGGAGATGTTTGGCCCGGTCGCGGCGATCATTATCGCCCGCGACGCTGACCATGCGCTGGAACTGGCGAACGACAGCGAGTTCGGGCTTTCTGCGACGGTCTTCACTGCCAGCGATGCACAGGCGCAGCGTTTTGCCCGCGAGCTGGAGTGCGGCGGCGTCTTTATCAACGGCTACAGCGCCAGCGATGCCCGCGTGGCATTCGGTGGGGTGAAGAAAAGCGGCTTTGGTCGCGAATTGTCACACTTTGGTTTGCGGGAATTCTGCAACGTACAAACGGTGTGGAAAGACCGCCGCTAGGCCATCCCGGGGCGCCGTATGGCGTCCTGTCATTTTCCCGTCATGGTTCTGTCATTTTCATTTCGTAGACTCGCGCCTGTCTAGTCGTAACAGATGAAAATCATGAACTTAACTCAAACTTTTCAGCGTTTCACACAGCGCTTTTTTCCACGGCAGTTCGGCCTGCTGGCAGGGATTTTTTGCATCATTGGTTTATTCTCTGCTTTGCAGATTACCTCCTCATTTCTCCTCACTTTTTCCTTAAAAGATGCGCAACGTAACGAACAGCGCAATCAGCAGGCGCATCTTCAGCAGGTCAAGGTGGACGAAGCACGCGTGTCGCTACTGGCGGCGAGCGATCTGCTCAACCGCGCTGGCGTCTATTTTATGCAGGATAAAGAAACCGGTTCGGTGGGAAGCTGGAACAGCCTGATGGATGAGGCGCAAAAAGCACTGGTACAGTCGCAAACCGCCTGGCAGGCCTGGCTGGCACTGAATCCGCCGAAAGACGAGGGATTGATCAACAGCTATCAACTGTTTTACGGCGCAATTAAAGAACAGGCGGACGGGCTGACGAAAACCCAGTCAATCGATGCCTTTTTTGCCGTGCCGGTGCAGGCGTTTCAGTCTGACTTTAACGACAACTACGCCCGTTTTCAGCAGGCCAGCGAAACCCAGGCGGAAGCAGGTCGGCAGGCGTTGATGAGTAATTTGTCAACTCTGCAGACGTTGTTTTTGCTGGCCCCGGCTTTACTGGTGGTGATTGCGGCGGCGGTATGGATCGGTATGTCGCGCTGGGTGATTTCCCCGCTGCGCCGGTTGATTACCCATATCAACACGCTGGCGGCAGGTGATCTCTCCAGCCCGCTGCCCACCGTCAGCCGCTTTAACCGCGAAATCGATCAACTGAGTCTCAGCATTGGTGACATGCAGCGCGGGTTACAGCAACTGGTGACCCGCGTGAATCAGGCCACCGGCTCGATGATGACGCAGATTGACCACCTGGTGGAAGGCAACGAAAAACTGTTCCAGCAATCAGTCAAACAATCGCAGGAGCTGGATGAGGTCACCACACATATCGCCCGCATGGAATCGCACGTGGAAGGCAACACCGGCTATGCGCAGCTCGCCAGTCAGCGGGCGGACGAAGCGCGCCAGGTGGCGGCTGGCGGTGACCGGATGATGGTGACGGTGAATGAATCCATGCAGGCGATTGTCGACCGCTCCGCAGAAATGCGTGGCATCGTGGCGATGATCGACAGCGTCGCTTTCCAGACCAATATTCTGGCACTCAACGCCGCGATTGAGGCCGCGCATGCGGGCAATCAGGGGCGCGGGTTTGCGGTGGTGGCTAAAGAGGTTGGTTTGCTGGCGCGCAAGAGCAGTCAGTCCACACAGACTATTCAGGAGCTGATTAACCACTCGCTGGACGGTATCGAACAGGGATCGCGGGCGGTGAACCGTCTGGAAGATAACCTGCAAAAAGTCACCGGACTGGTGGGGCACTTGAGCGGCTTACTGAATGAGATCTCACAGGCCACCCTCAGCCAGGGAGACAGTATCCATCAGATGACCCGTCAGCTTCATACACTGAACCAGGTGGCGCGCCAGACCGGTGAACTGGTCGACTATGCGACGAAATCATCGGGCAAGTTACAGGAAAGCTCGCAGTTGCTGAAACAGGCCGTCACCCGTTTTCGACTTCCCGCCTGACGGCAGACATTTCGCTCTGGTATACTCGCAAGCCGAATCTGGCCTGTGGGCAAGGAGCAGTAAGTGGCTACGGTCATCAATAACACTATGCTGGACGCCATTCTGGCTGACGTCCGGCCGCTGATTGGGCGCGGCAAGGTGGCGGACTACATTCCGGCGCTGGCCTGTGTAGCGGGAAACAAACTGGGAATGGCCATCAGTACCGTCGACGGTCAGCATTTTTCCGCGGGCGATGCGCACGAACGTTTTTCCATCCAGTCGATTTCTAAAGTGCTCAGCCTGATTGTCGCCATGAACCACTATCAGGAAGAGGAAATCTGGCAGCGGGTGGGGAAAGATCCTTCCGGACAGCCGTTCAACTCCCTGTTACAGCTGGAAATGGAGCAGGGTATTCCACGCAATCCGTTCATCAACGCCGGGGCGCTGGTGGTGTGCGATATGTTGCAGGGACGACTGAGCGCGCCCAGACAGCGCATGCTGGAAATCGTCCGTAAACTCAGCGGCGAAACCACGATCAGCTATGACGCCGTTGTGGCCCGTTCTGAGTTCGATCACTCCGCCCGTAATGCTGCCATCGCCTGGCTGATGAAGTCGTTTGGCAATTTTCATCATGATGTGGCGACAGTATTGCAGAACTACTTTCACTACTGTTCCCTGAAAATGAGCTGCGCCGAACTGGCGCGCACTTTTCTGTTTCTGGCTGACAGGGGCAGGGCGCCACACCTTACTTCACCGGTGATCACGCCGTTACAGACGCGGCAGGTCAATGCCCTGATGGCGACCAGCGGGATGTATCAGAATGCCGGGGAATTTGCCTGGCGTGTGGGGTTACCGGCTAAATCCGGTGTCGGTGGTGGCATTGTCGCGATTGTGCCGCAGGAAATGGCTATTGCGGTATGGAGCCCGGAACTGGATGATGCGGGAAATTCGCTGGCAGGGATCGCCGTTCTTGAAAAACTGACCCAACAACTGGGTCGCTCGGTTTACTAGCTTATGATTCCACTTGATTCTCTTTTTGCCCGCCTGGCGCGATCGACGTTTCGCGCCCGGTTTCGTCTCGGCCCGAAAGAGCGGCAGTATTGCATCGATAAGGGACCGGAGGTCATTGACCGTCATGCCGCCGATTTCATCGCCAGCCGCCTGGCGCCCGCACAGCCAAAGAATGACGGTAAACAGACGCCGATGCGCGGCCATCCGGTGTTTATCGCGCAGCACGCAACAGCCACTTGTTGCCGCGGCTGCCTGCAAAAATGGCATCAGATCCCTCAGGGAACTGCACTCAACGAAGAACAGCAGCAATATATTGTGGCCGTGATCCACCACTGGCTGGTCATACAAATGAATTCGCGGTAGTTAATTTTTCGGGCAAAATATCGTGTAATTTTTTTTCATGATAATATTATGGCTGCATCTGTTACCGTAAACAAATTACGAAAGTAATTACCGGATAAATATTCATGCGCTCATTTTCACTGACGTCTTTCACATTGTTTCGTGAAGAACAACCCGTGCGGGATGCGCTGGTAGTATTTATTTTAACCACCCTGTTCTATTTCTTTGGCGCGATGCTGCGAATGGTGCAGGAACTCTCCCTGTTCTGGCCGCTGAACGCCGTAATGGCCGGGGTTTTCGCCCGTTACGCGTTTCTCAATCGCGGTATCCATTACGCCATCTGTTATGCCGCGATGCTGATATATGATGCAATAACCACACAATGGGGAATGGCATCGCTGGTCATTAATCTGTCAAATATGGTTTTTATCGTTACCGTAGCTCAACTGGTATTACGCGATAAAAGACGAACAAACTATATGCCTGGCCCGTTGAGCACCTTGCATTTATTTTATTATTGTCTGCTTGCCGCCATATTATCGTCTTTGCTCGGCGCGATCGGATCCGTCGGTATCGACAGGCAAACCTTTCTTCCGTTGTTTGCGGACTGGTTCAGCGAGCAATTCTCCACTGGTGTGCTGTTTTTGCCCTGCATCATGACGCTGACGTGGCCCGAAAACCTGTCCGGTTTTCGTTTACGTACACTGATTCCGGTGGCGGCGCTGATCCTCTCGATTAGCGCGTCAATACTGGTGGGCGGAGCCGGGAGCCTGGCTTTTCCACTGCCGGCGCTTATCTGGTGCGCGGTGCGCTATCCGCTGCCGTTAACCTGCATGCTGACGCTGGTGGCCGGGTGTGCTGAAATCCTGCTGGTGGCCAACAATATTATTAATCTCTCTGTGGTAGCGCCGTTGCAGACACCGCAACTGTTTTCCACGCGCCTTGGCATCGCCGCGCTGGTGATGAGCCCGGTGATGGTCGCGGCCAGCGTTGACGCCATTAGCCGGCTGATGAAACAGGTCGCGCTGCGCGCTGATTTCGATTTCCTGACCCGGGTTTATTCCCGTTCTGGCCTCTATGAAGCGCTGAAAAAGATAGAGCACACCAGCGATAGTCACCTGACGGTGATGTTGCTGGATCTCGACTATTTCAAAAGCATCAACGACAGCTATGGTCATGAGTGCGGCGATTATGTACTGGCCTCGTTCGCGCAGCAGGTGAAAAGCCTGGTCGGTGAAAAAGGACTGGTGGCGCGAATGGGCGGTGAGGAGTTTGCTATCGCCACACTCACCACTGATGCCGCTGAAGGTTATGCGCTGGCGGAGAGGATCCGCAGTGCCATTGAAGCATATCCGTTCCGCTGGCATCAGGACACGCTGCGACTGACTGTCAGTATTGGTATCGGCACCCGCAGCCCGGGAAACACGCCGGTATCCGAGACGTTCAACCTGTTGCTGGTGGAAGCGGATGAATATCTCTACCGCTCGAAGAAGCTGGGGCGTAACCGCACCAGTATCCGGCGAGATGAACCGATGTTATTTTAACTAACAGGTGACGCCGTCACTTATTGGCAAAAAATCATGTCTGCATTTTCCGGGCTTTTGGCGATGTTGCGCTAAAATTTAATGACTTTCCTCTGGAGGCGAAGTCATGAAAACGCCAGAAATCCCCAAAAATGAAGCCCAGCGTCTGGCCGCATTACGTGACTCCGGCTTGCTGGACGCGGGCGATCCACACCGCTTTGACCGGCTCACGCGGCTGGCGAAACATCTGTTTAATGTCCCAATGGCGCTGGTGACGCTGGTAGACGAGACCACCCTGGTGTTCAAATCGTCCGAAGGCGTGAGCTGGAAATCCCTGCCGCGCAATATCTCATTCTGCGGACACGCGATCCTCAGCGAGCGTCCGTTGATTGTTCCCGATGCCACTGTTGATGAGCGCTTTAGCGATAATCCACTGGTGACGGGGAACCCGCATATTCGCTTTTATGCCGGATACCCGTTACGGCTGCCTGACGGCGCCATCGTGGGTTCGTTCTGCCTGATAGACCATGATACCCGCAACTTCGCGCCTGCCGAACAGGAGATGCTCAAAGACCTGGCGTCGATCGTTGAAGACGATTTTGCGATATTCAGCGTGGCCACGACCGATGATCTGACCGGGTTACTGAACCGCCGCGGGTTTGAGCATCTGGCAAACTATGCCATTGCCTCGTCGGACCGCCGTGCAGAGCCGCTCACGCTTGGCTGGATCGATCTTGATAAGTTTAAGGAAATTAACGACAACTTTGGTCACGATCAGGGCGATGCTGCGCTCCGGGCGCTGGCTGAACTGATGCGTAAAACCTTCCGTGAATCCGACTTGCTGGTGCGGCACGGTGGAGACGAGTTTGCCATTTTGTTTCTGGATACCGATGAAGACGGCGCATTTATCGCCATGCAGCATATGGCCGAAGTGACCGAAGAATACAACAGTACCTCCGGTAAACCCTGGCGTCTGGCTTTTTCCTGGGGCGTTACTGAGTTTGACCATGTTGAGTATGGTGACCTGCAAAGCTGGCTCCGGGCAACGGATAAGCGCATGTATGAGATGAAAATCCAGCGTGATATTAATCAGTGGAACAATAATATTTGATTCAAAGCAGGGTTCCTTGGTTTATAAATCTGATAAGTTATTAGACCAATAATACAGGTTGTATTACCAATAACCGAGGGAACCCAGAGTGAAAACATTAAACCGCCGTGATTTTCCGGGCGCGCAGTACCCTGAGCGCATCATCCAGTTTGGGGAAGGCAACTTTTTACGCGCCTTTATCGACTGGCAGATCGATCTGCTGAACGAACATGCCGGTCTGAATTCAGGGGTGGTGGTGGTTCGTCCGATCAACAGCGATTTCCCGCCATCGCTCAGTACGCAGGATGGCCTGTATACCACCATCATTCGCGGCCTGAATGAGAAGGGCGACGCGGTCAGCGAAGCCCGGCTGATCCGTTCGGTCAATCGTGAAATCAGCGTTTATTCACACTATCAGGAATTCCTGAAACTGGCGCATAACCCGGAGATGCGCTTTGTCTTTTCCAATACCACCGAGGCCGGCATCAGCTATCACGAAGGAGATTCGTTTGATGATGCACCCGCGGTGAGTTACCCGGCGAAACTGACCCGTCTGTTGTTCGAGCGCTTCACCCACTTCAACGGCGCACAGGATAAAGGCTGGGTGATTATTCCTTGCGAACTGATTGATTATAATGGTGATGCACTCCGTGAACTGGTATTGCGCTATGCCCGGGAATGGGCGCTGCCGCAAACGTTCGTGACGTGGCTCGACAGCGCTAACCATTTCTGCTCAACGCTGGTTGACCGCATTGTGACCGGGTATCCACGTGATGAAGCGGCCAGTATCGAGGCCGGACTGGGATATAAAGACAGCTTCCTCGATACCGCCGAATATTTTTATCTGTTTGTTATTCAGGGGCCTAAGTCACTGGCGAAGGAACTGCATCTCAGCCAGTATCCGCTGAATATCCTGATCGTTGACGACATCAAACCGTATAAAGAACGAAAAGTCGCGATCCTCAATGGCGCGCATACCGCGCTGGTGCCTGTAGCGTTCCAGGCCGGGTTGAATACCGTTGGCGAAGCGATGAATGATGCGGAAATCTGCGCCTTTGTTGAGAAAGCGATCCACGAAGAGATTATTCCGGTACTGGATTTGCCTCGCGATGAGCTGGAATCCTTTGCCAGTGCGGTCACCGGACGGTTCCGCAACCCGTATATTAAGCATCAGCTGTTATCGATTGCCCTGAACGGGATGACCAAATTCCGCACCCGCATTCTGCCGCAACTGCTGGCCGGGCAAAAAACTCGCGGCAAACTGCCGCCACGACTGACTTTTGCGCTGGCGGCGTTGATCGCATTTTACCGTGCGGAACGTCAGGGGGAAACGTACCCGGTGCAGGACGATGCCGAGTGGGTTGAGCGTTACCAGCGGCTGTGGGCGCAACATCGCGATCGTCAGATCAGCACTCGCCAGCTGGTCGACAGCGTGCTGTCAGTCACGTCTCACTGGGAACAGGATCTCACCACCGTTTCCGGGCTGGCAGAGCAGGTGACGCGTGATCTGGATACCATCCTGACAAAAGGCATGCGCAACGCCGTTCAGCCGCTGTGTTAAGGTAGTTTTGCTATTTAAGCGGAGAATGTATTTCTCTTCTCCGCTGGCTGATGCAGGCAGAGAGCAGGGCGCAGATCACAAAAATTGCACCGCAGATCCTTGAAAGTGTGACGACATTCACGTTTAATTTACATGTCGTCAACTTTCCCGAAAATATCCATGATTGTTCGCCCGCATCAACACTGGCTTGCTCAAATTTTCGTCTGGCATGGCTCGGTGTTAGCCAAGATTTCCACCCGTTTGCTGCTTAACTTTTTGCTCTCCATCGCTGTGATCCTGATGTTACCGTGGTATTCCACGCTCGGCATCCGGTTCACGCTCGCACCGTTTAGTATTCTCGGTGTGGCCATCGCGATTTTTCTCGGTTTTCGCAATAATGCCTGTTATTCGCGCTATGTCGAAGCCCGTCAGCTCTGGGGTCAACTAATGATTGCCTCGCGCTCGCTGCTAAGGGAAGTGAAAAATACGCTGCCGAATGACCCGGCACTGAGCGATTTTGTGCGCATGCAAATCGCGTTCGCCCATTGTCTGCGAATGACACTGCGCCGCCAGCCGCAATCGGCCACGCTGGCACGTTATCTTTCAGAAGCGGATCTGCAGCAGGTGGTGATGTCGCATTCACCGGCGAACCGCATTCTGTTGCTGATGGGAAACTGGCTGGCTACGCGCCGTGCCGACGGGCTGTTATCGGACATCCTTTTTCACAGCCTGAATAACCGGCTGAACGATATGTCGGTGGTGCTGGCAGGTTGCGAACGCATCGCCAGTACGCCGATACCGTTTGCGTATACGTTAATTCTGCACCGTACCGTGTATCTGTTTTGCATCATGTTGCCGTTTGCGCTGGTGAGCGACCTGCATTACATGACGCCGTTTATCTCCGTACTCATCTCATACACATTTATCTCTCTGGACGCGCTGGCGGAAGAGCTGGAAGAACCATTCGGTATGGAAAACAATGATTTATCGCTGGATGCAATCTGCAACGCAATTGAGATCGACCTGTTACAGATGAATGGTGACACGCCAGTGCCCGCTAAAATGATGCCGGATAAATACTATCAGCTTACCTGACAGCGTCATTTCGTTGAGAGAAGGTCAGGGCGCCGGATGATGGCAGACGACCTCAATATTGTGTCCATCGGGATCAATAACGAAGGCGGCGTAGTAATTCGCGTGATAATGCGAGCGTAAACCCGGTGCGCCATTATCTCTACCGCCAGCCTCGAGCGCCTGATGGTAAAACGCATCAACTTGTTGGCGAGTGTCGGCGACAAACGCAATATGCAGGTGTGCGGGTTTTTCATCAGACTGGAACAGACACAGCGATGATTTGTCATCCGTGCTAAGTTCAACGCCGTAATCAGGTGTACCTTCAGAAACCAGCCTGATGCCAAGAGGTTCTAGTGCATTGAGGTAGAATGTCTTGCTGGCTTCAAAATCACTGACGCCGAACTTAACGTGGTCAAACATAGCATCTCCGGATCCGAATGTGTAAAGGATAGAGTTTAGCAAAAACGGAGTTCGATGCAGGTACCGGGTGATTTGCAGTTAGTTTTCAACGAAGGGACGACGGCCGCAGTGAAAAGAACAAAAAACAACCAAAATCGACCAGGGCAATCAGGTTCACAAAGCGCTGGATTCTGCCTGGCTTTACGTTAGTACGCATAATGAATATTATGTTAAATGAACTATTATGATGCTCACCAACTTCATAGCCCTTGTCTGTTAATTCCACAAGATTGCGTTTCCAATGAACATGGCCATCCCATCCTCTTACGTGCCAACCTGGCATAACGTCCCCACTCATCACTGGTGATCATGCCAATGTTGAGATGTAGGCCAGGGCTAGCGTTTGAAAATTACCATTTCACATATCGATAAAAAATAACGATCACAAACACAAAGAATACTGGGATAAGCCAGATCGGGCTATCTGGAAATAACACCCCCTGCACCAAAGCAAACATTATTGTCAGTACAGCCGGGCCATAATACGAAATCAATGACCTGAACATCCGCCTGAAAAATCTTTTAATGAGATTCATCATTATCGAACCATCCTGGTAATGATGTCTGCAATTTCACTGTCTGAGCCCCATTGTGCTTTAAACGCCTCAGCCCGCTCAAACAATGGTTCTATCAGGAAGTACATCATTTCCAGTTCTTGAGCGTATAGCGCTGAGTAGTAAGCTGGATAATTAATGTGAAGACGGTGCGCACTCTCTGCTGCTTTCTGGACAATGCCGTATATACCTGCAGCCGCAACGACCCCGCCCGCCCTTCGCCCTGCCAGTGAAATAAGTTCAAAACGTAGATTCATACCTGCAGCGACGAATGATGCTGTTGCAAAAGCAAACCCAGCATTTGTGAGTGAACTGACGGCAATATGGATATTAGCAGCCATAAGCTTTTGTTTGATAAGCTTTAGTTGATCGAAGGTTTTGTACCTAAATGTTTCTTCGAAATATAACCTGAGCATGTTATACGCAACATCGCCATGTCGCAGAAGATAAATAACGCCATTTTTGAATCGAATGTCTTCGTTTTTCTGTTGCTGGCACACATCCTGATATTCATCAGTAAAGCAGGAAGTATAATACAACGCGCGTGTTGCACCTGCGCCTATCGTTTCAATCTGATTTGATACAGCTTTTCCTACACCTGCTAAAGCGTGGTCGAGTTTTAACGCAAGAATTTTATTGGCTTGCAAGTAACTGATAACTTCATTGTTGTAGTACATAACCGCTCCTTACTAATCTTCATCAAATCCATTTTTTATTTTTGTCTATATTTTTTGATATCTGGTACCAGACTATCTCAGAGATCATACCCACGGCCATCACCGGAGACATGCACGGTATTAACAAAGCAACTTTGCCATTCTGCACTGATTTTGTCTGCGCTTTGAACCTCATTTCGCTGATTTGAACAGGCAACTGCTGGAACTTACTACGCCCAACTAACCCATGACACCGAGCCAGCTCACAACTTTTCCTTAACAAATCACGCCTCAACTTTTCACATGCTAGTCTGCACCAATGTCTTTTCTTTCTGTTCCTGTCACAGGCCTTATGAAACGCAGACTCTCTTTTCAGGTAAAGCTTTTTTTAGCACTGGTGTTTTTTTCTTGCCTGCTGTTAGCCCTGCTCGGAATGATCCTGTTTCATTTCATTGACAGGCAACTTCATCATGATCTTGGGCAACGCGCCCGCGTACAGGCAAGTGAAATCGCATTGATGCCAGGTCTCGCGGAAAAAGTCGCCGCCAGAGATATCCCCGCTATCGCCCGGTTAATTCAGCCGCTGCGTAATGAGAGCGATGCCAGTTATATTGTCATTGGCGATACCCATGAACAACATCTGTATCACTCGGAATCACCGGAACGCCTTAATTTACCAATGATTGGTGGAGATAATGCGGAGGTGTTAAAGGGAAAAACCATTATTTCTGTTCGTAAAGGCGGAATTGGGGTTTCATTACGCAGCAAGGCGCCCATTTTTAATGCGCAGCATCAGGTGATCGGGATTGTCTCGGTCGGGTATCTGACTTCGTATATTGCCAACATCAATGCCCGCATCCTTTGGCAGGCCGGGCTGTATGGTATCGCCCTTCTGCTGTCATTGTTTATTTTTTCCTGGCTGTTTACCCGTAACCTCAAAAAGCAGATGTTCCGACTCGAACCAAAAGATATAGCCCAGTTGGTGCTGCAACAAAAAGCACTGCTTGAGGCCATGTACGAAGGAGTATTTGCCGTTAATGATGAAAAACGGCTGATCTTAATTAACCGGGCCGCCCGAGAGTTGCTGGATATTCTCCAGAGTGAGAAAGAACTCATCGGCAAACCTCTGGACGCGGTTCTGCAAACGTCGCCGGGCTTTTTGTCTCAGCGTTTTGCGTCGGTCAACAGCGGCAGTCACGACCAGATCGCCGTGCTTAACCAGCGGGAAGTGATTGTTAACCGCGTGGCGATGGAAGTCGAGCCCGGTGTGGAAAGCGGCTGGGTTTACAGTTTCCGTGACAAAAATGACATTAATACGCTCAGTAGCCAGTTGAGTCAGATCAAACGCTATGCGGACAACCTGCGCATTATGCGCCATGAACAGTTGAACTGGACCGCGACACTCGTGGGGTTGTTGCAGATGAAACATTATGATGAAGCGATACGCTATATCCAGGTGCAGTCGGAAGGCGCGCAGAAAGTGCTCGACTTCGTCTCTGCCCACTTCTCCTCCCCGGCATTGTGCGGACTGCTGTTGGGCAAATATGTCAGTGCACGCGAGAAAGGCATTGAGTTGCTGTTTGATCCCGCGTGTCATCTCACACGAATGCCCGCCACGATCAACGAAACAGAACTGATGTCTGTTATCGGCAATTTGCTGGATAACGCGGTCGATGCCACTCTCAACGCCGCGGTTCCCGACCCCGTCGAGCTCTATATTTCAGACAGAAATCAGGAACTGGTGATAGAAGTGGCCGATCGCGGCTGCGGGGTGGATGACGACATGAAGCCGCATATCTTCAGACAAGGATTCAGCAGTAAACCGGAAAGCGGTAACGAAATCGTGGGCGCAGAGCACGGTATCGGACTGTTTCTGGTGGCAGGCTATATCGATAAGGCTGGCGGCAACATAGAAATCACCGATAACACCCCGCAAGGCACTATTTTCACTGTGTTTATTCCATACCAACAGGGCTAAAGCATGACGACGACCCGTGCATTGAATGTGGTTATTGTTGAGGATGAACCCCATCTCGCGGAACTGCATCGAGAATATATCGAACAGAATTTTCACTTACGCATTGTCGGTATTGCGACGTCGATTGCACAGGCACAGAGCCTGATCCGCCAGCATCGTCCGCGCCTGATACTCCTCGACAACTATCTCCCGGATGGTAAGGGCGTGGAGCTCATCGATAGCCCGCTACTGAAGAGTTATGAGTGTTCGGTCATTTTCATTACGGCGGCCAGTGACATGCAAACCTGTAGCCATGCGATGCGTAGCGGTGCGTTCGATTACCTGATTAAACCGGTTTTTTTCCAGCGCCTGCACGCCTCGCTGGAACGGTTTATGCGTTTCATTCACACCGTGCAGCAGGTAAAAGTTGTCGATCAGCATGCGCTGGATCGCCTGTTTAATCTGCCTGCCGCTGAGTCCCCTCACCCTCCTTCTACTAAGGGTATTGAGTCCAACACGCTGGAGCGCATTAAGCGATTTTTCGCGGATAACCCCGAGCGCAATATGTCAGTGGAACAGGTTGTGGAGCACGTCGGGATCAGTAAAACAACCGGGCGCCGGTATCTCGAATATTGTGTGGAAAGCGGATTTGTCAGCATCGAAATGTTATATGGCAATATCGGTCACCCGAGAAGGCTGTACCGCAAAGTGCCGGACAAGGTGTAGTCAACTGCTCGTTTTCGCGGATTTAATGGAGTTAATTGTCTAAACGACGCCGACAGTCACACTTCAGAACCTCAGCCCTTCTCCTCCTGTTGTCTGCGCTTCCTTATACGCTATGTTGACCTTTAGTTCCTCAAATGTAACTAAAAGGTTAATTATAATGTCGAACACATTCCGCATTACGTTGATTACCGCTGCCGTACTGATTTCCTCTTCCGCCCTGTCTGCCTTACCGCAGGGTTACCCTGCTGAGTATCAAAAAGTCGTGGATGCCGCGGCCAAAGAAGGCAAAGTGGTTATCTATTCCACTACCGATACCAAAGCCGCCGGACCGCTGATCGAGGGCTTCGAAAAGACGTATCCGGGCATTAAAGTTGAATACAACGACATGAACAGCACCGAGTTGTACAACCGCTTTATTAGCGAACAGGCGTCCGGCGGGGGTAGCGGTGATGTGGTCTGGAGCTCGTCAATGGATACCGCGCTAAAACTCGCCACTGACTATGCCATGGAATACAAATCTCCCGAGCAAAGCCAGTTGCCTGAATGGGCGGTCTGGAATAATAAGGCTTACGGCACTACCTACGAGCCGGTGGTGTTTATCTACAACAAGCGTCTGATCCCGGCCGGTGATGTGCCTGATTCACACGCGGCGCTGGCAAAGCTTATCGCCAGCCAGACAGACAAATTTAAGAGCAAAGTCACCACCTACGACATCGAAAAATCGGGTCTTGGCTTTATGCTCTCCGTGCAGGATTACAAAGCCGATCCTCAGTATTTCAAAACGCTGGCTGATGTCGCTAAAGGCGGTTTAGCGGTGCAATCCTCTACCGGCACCATGATGGAAAGGGTTTCCTCGGGTGAAAACTTAATTGGCTTTAATATCCTGGGTTCTTACGCCGAAGCCCGCGCGAAAAACGATCCGTCGCTTGGGATCGCTTATCCGAAAGATTACACCCTGGTTTTATCACGCGTCTCCTTCATCAGCCAGCAGGCGCAAAACGGTAATGCCGCAAAATTGTGGCTGGATTACGTCCTCTCTGAAAAAGGGCAAAGTATTCTCGCCAGTCAGGCGGATATTCCCTCCCTTCGTAACGATATTGAAGGTAAAAATGATATCGACGGCCTGACAAAAGTCCTGGGCAAAGCGCTGAAACCGATCCCGGTGGATGAAAGCCTGCTGGAATACCTGCAGCCGAAAAAACGTCTGGATTACATCAAACAGTGGCGTGCCGCCGCAGCCAAATAAGGCAATGACCTGAGCGCGATGCATGCCGTCGCGCCTCTTTTTCACTGACCTGATGTCGTTTTTCCGGGTTTCAATACCAGGGATACTCCATGAACACATTGCACAGAAAATGGCAAAGTCTGCCACGCGGCGTTGTGGTGTTGATAACCGCGCTGGTTATCTACGTTCCTTTGTCGTTTATCGTGATACAGAGCTTCTTATCTGCCCCCTTCTTTTCGCCGGCAAAAGAATGGAGCCTTGAGTCATTTGATTTTATTTTCACCGATCCTGATTTTTATAAGGCGCTGAGAAGCGGCTTTATTCTCGCGTTCGGCCTGGTGATTATCGCCATCCCGCTCGGCGGCGTGCTGGCTTTTCTGATGGTGCGTACTGATTTACCAGGACGTCGTCTGATCGAGCCGCTGATCCTGGTGCCGATTTTTGTTTCGCCGATGGTACTGGGGTTCGGCTATGTGGTGGCGGCTGGCCCGGTGGGGTTTTTATCTCTGTGGGCGCAGTCACTGACTGGCTTCGTACCGTGGAACATCTATGACATGTCGAGCATCGTGGTCATCGCTGGCCTGACGCATGTTCCGCATGCCTACCTTTATATCTCCTCGGCACTGCGCAGCGTCGGTTCTGACGTTGAAGAGGCTGCGCGCACGGCTGGCGCTTCGCCCTTGCAAGTGATGACGTCGGTCAGTTTGCCAATGGTGCGCCCGTCGATCCTGTACGCCATCGTGCTGCTGTTCTTCCTCGGGCTGGAAGTGTTTGGCCTGATGCTGGTGCTCGGCGATCCTGAAGGCAACATGGTACTGGCGACCTATCTGTACCAGCTCACCAACAAACTCGGCACCCCTTCTTATCATCTGATGGCGGCGGTGGCCGTGGTCCTGATCTGTATTACCATCCCGCTGGTGATGTTACAGCGTCGACTGATGCGTACCGCTAACCGTTTCGTAACGATGAAAGGCAAGGCATCGCAAGCACGTGCCTTACCGCTGGGAAAATGGCGCTGGGTGGCGGGTGCGGTGGTGGTGTTCTGGCTGACGGTCACCATCGGCGTTCCCTTGCTTGGCGTGGTATTGCGCGCCTTTATCTCAAACTGGGGCGTGGGCGTTTCTCTCTGGGATCAGCTGTCTGTTAGCGCTTTTCGCACCATCTGGGCGCAACCGAACCTGTTACGCGCCATTGTCAACTCGATGTCCATTGGCGTGATTGGTGGCGCGCTGGCGGTGGCTTGCTATCTGTTTGTCGGCATTGCCATGCACCGCAAGCCAGACCACATCACGCGTTTCCTTGATTACAGCGTGCTGGTTCCGCGTGCGGTTCCTGGCCTGCTCGCCGGGCTGGCGTTTTTGTGGGTCTTCCTGTTCCTGCCGATGTGGCTGGATAACTCGCTGAAATCCGGCTGGTTTTCGGGGTTCGCCTGGTCTGACTGGATGCGTGAAAACCTGATCGTCTGGTTGCGTTCGCTACGCAGCACCATTTTCAGCGTCTGGCTGGCGTACACCGTAGTGTGGATGGCATACGGATTGCGGCTTATCTCATCAACACTGTTGCAGGTGGGGCCAGAGCTTGAAGAGGCAGCACGCAGCACGGGCGCAACGCGCGGGCAAATTACCCGTCATGTCACGATTCCGCTGTCCCGCTATGGTCTTATCGGTTCGTGGTTGCTGATGTTCCTGATTTTTGAACGCGAATACTCAACGGGTGTTTATCTGCTCTCACCCGGTACGGAAACCATTGGCTCAATGCTGGTTTCGCTGTGGGCGACCGGAGCCATTGATATCGTAGCGGCACTCTCTTTTATTAACATCCTGCTGGTCGTGGTCGGTCTGGGCATTGCCCTTCGTTTTGGAGTCAAATTACATGATTGAATTAGCGGTCGAGAATCTGCATCTGACTTATGGCGACAACCCGGTTTTAAAAGGCGTGTCCATGGATCTGAAGCGTGGCGAAGTTGTCTCTTTATTAGGCCCCTCCGGCAGCGGTAAAACCACCCTGCTGCGCGCGGTGGCGGGACTGGAAAAACCCACGCAAGGGTCGATTGTTATCGGCAACAACAAAGTCTATGACGGTACGCCCCGAAGCGAAATCCCGGCGGAAGAACGTAACCTTGGACTGGTATTTCAGTCTTATGCGTTGTGGCCGCACAAAACGGTTTTTGAGAACGTCGCCTACCCGCTAAAACTGCGTAAAGTCGCGACAAAAGAGATCAACCAGCGGGTGCAGGATGTGCTGGATCAGCTTGGCCTTGGCCATCTTGGAAAACGTCACCCGCATCAGCTTTCCGGTGGACAGCAGCAGCGCGTGGCCATTGGTCGGGCGCTGGTCTACAACCCCCCGGTGATCCTGCTTGATGAACCGTTATCTAACCTCGACGCCAAACTGCGTGAAGAAGCCCGCGTGTTCCTTCGCGAACTGATCATTAAGCTGGGATTATCTGCGTTGATGGTAACGCATGATCAGAATGAGGCGATGTCCATTTCCGACCGTATTCTGCTACTCAACAATGGCAAAATTGAACAGCAAGGCACGCCCCAGGAAATGTACGGCTCACCAAAAACCCTGTTTACTGCGGAATTTATGGGCAGCAATAACCGCCTGCACGGCAAAGTCACTGACGTGCGTGATGGTAAAGCACGTATTGAAGGAAACGGTTGGGTATTGTGGGGTCAGGCGGCAGAAGGGGTGCAAAGCGGTCAGGACGCCACCGCGGTGATCCGCGTCGAACGAGTAGCGGTTGTGGACGGCCCGGGAGAAAATCAGCTTGAACTGCCGTTACTCACCAGCATGTATCTGGGCGACCGATGGGAATACCTGTTCCGCCCGTCAGGCGAGGATTTAGTGATCCGCGCCTATGGCCACGAGGTTCGCGATCCGCAACATTGCCACCTTTTGCTGCCCGAGAAGCATGTGTGGATTTTCGCCAAAAACGGCTAAGCAGCCTCGCGCCTCAGTCCGGAAGCAACTGTTCCAGCGCCAGGCCACCCAGGCGGACGGTTTCCTGGAGACGATCCAGTGAGTGCCCTGCCCGCGCCTTGATCGACAGGCCCGCCATCATTGTCACCATAAAATCAGTTACCCGGGCGGCGTCGTCCGGGTAACGTCTGGCGATAAAGGCACGAATCTGATCTTCTGCCGCGTTGTGCAACTCACACGCGGCTTCACGCGCCTGCTGATCGTTGCAATGCGTGCCCTCGAGAACCAGGCAACCGGTCGCGACAGGATCGGCAACATAACGCCGTGCGGCCTCTTTTAATACCCCGATAAGCCCCTGCGCGACAGGACGATCCTCGCGTAAAAGCACCTCAAACGGAATGGCGCCGGTACAGGAATAGCGCGCCAGCACACGCTCATACAAGCCAAGTTTACTGCCGAACGCGGCATAGAAACTCGGCGGGTTAATACCGAATGCTTTTGTCAGATCGGCCACGCTCAGCGCGTCATAACCTTTTGAATGAAAAAGATGTTGTGCGATTTCAACTGCCTGCTCCGCATCAAATTTACGGGGACGTCCCGGCGTGCGGTTATTTTTTGTAGTCATTACTACATAACTCCTTGACAGTCCGTTTGACTGCGACATATTGTAATCATCACTACAATATCACAAAGGACACTCCCATGGCTGCTTTTCATAAAAAATCTGTTCTGGTAATCGGTGGTAGTCGCGGTATTGGCGCGGCTATCGTCCGGCGCTTTGCCGCTGAAGGCGCATCGGTTGTTTTCAGCTATGCCGGGTCGCGTGACGCCGCGGAACAACTGGCGAAAGAGACCGGCAGCACCGCCATTCAGGCGGATAGTGCTAATCGCGACGAAGTGATTAAACTGGTTCGTGACGCCGGCGCGCTGGATATACTGGTGGTTAATTCCGGCATTGCTATTTTTGGTGATGCGCTGGAACAGGACAGCGACGCGGTTGACCGTCTGTTCCGCATTAATATCCACGCCCCCTATCACGCCTCCGTCGAGGCAGCCCGTCAGATGCCGGACGGTGGACGCATTATCGTGATTGGTTCTGTGAATGGCGACCGGATGCCCGTTCCGGGAATGGCATCGTACGCGGTCAGCAAATCAGCACTTCAGGGGCTGGCGCGTGGTTTAGCACGAGATTTTGGCCCGCGCGGGATCACGATTAACATTGTGCAGCCTGGCCCGATCGATACCGATGCCAACCCGGCAGACGGCCCAATGAAAGAACTGATGCACAGCTTTATGGCGATAAAACGGCACGGCAGACCGGAAGAAGTCGCCGGAATGGTGGCGTGGCTTGCCGGTCCGGAAGCCTCTTTCGTGACGGGCGCAATGCATACCATCGATGGCGCATTTGGCGCATAACGTTCCCCTCTTAGCAAAGGCCATGCTGCACTGTTGCAGCATGGCTGAGCATCAGAAAATCCTATCGCTAAAGCGCTCCTCTCCCTTCGATACCGGGTGTTATGTTTACCGACAATATTGAAGCTACTGGAGATAAACAATGCGAAAGCTAAGCCAGCTCCCCGCACCACCCGAAAAAGGGTTATTGGGTCACGTGTACTTTCTGAAGAAGGGAAACATTCACCGGCAAATGATGGAATGGCAACGCGATTACGGTTCTCTGTACCGTCTGCGCGCCGGGCTGAAAAAAGCGCTCGTCATTACTGATGTGGATCTCATCCGCGAGATACTCAAAGCCCGGCCGCACGACTTCAGACGTATCAGCAATATTGAGGCGGTTTTTGAGGAAGCAGGCATGAATGGCGTTTTCTCCTCCGAGGGAGAGAACTGGAAATTTCGCCGCCGCATTGTCGAGGGCGCACTTCAGCCTGGGCAACTTGAGCGTTTTCACCCGCATATGCAGAGTATCACCGCCCGGTTCAGCGAACGGCTTGATACATTAACCTCGGTGCCACAGGGCGTATCCCTGACCGATGAATTCCGGCGATATACTGCTGATATCACTACTATGCTGGCTTTCGGCAAAGACATGAATCTGACAGGCAGCAGCGACAACCCGGTATCATCTGCCCTGCAATCTGTCTTTCCCGTGCTCCACCGCCGCTGCCGCTCGCCCTTTCCTCTCTGGCGACTGTATCGTAGCCCGGAAGACAAAGCGTTTGATGAAGGTCTGGGGCGAATCAAGGCCACACTGGCCGGGTTAATTGAAGAGCAGCGGCGGATCATTGCCGTCGGCGACGTCAGCACACCGGAGAATTTTTTGCAGGCGATGGTGTTTCAGCAAAGGGAACACCGGATGCTGACCGACCAGGATATTATCGCCAACGCACTGACGTTGCTCCTGGCCGGGGAAGATACTACGGCGAACACCCTGGCCTGGACGGTGTATCTGCTCAGTCATCACCCCGAGGCAGAGCAAGAACTGATTCGCGAGATTGAGCAATACAACGACGACGGTCCTTTGCCCTGGCCGTTGCCGTCCTTCCCCTGGATGAACGCGGTGATGAAGGAATCCATGCGACTAAAACCCGTGGCGCCGCAGATTTATCTGGAGCCAATGCGGGATACTCGCATCGGGGACGTCGAAGTCAGTAAAGGAACGCCACTGTTTCTGGCGTTGCACGCTGGCACGCTGGATGAAGCCTATTTTACCGATGCACAGCGTTTTGATCCCTCACGCTGGGTAAAACGCGAAGGCGCCACAACAAATGCGCTGTTTCCGTTTGGCGGCGGCGCCAGGATGTGCCCTGGACGTTCCCTGGCGCTGACAGAAATCAAAATGGCGCTGCACGCCATCTACAGCAGATATAACATTATTCCGATGCAGGATCCGGAAACGGTGCAGGAGCGGTTTGCATTCACCATGGCGCCGCAAAATCTCAGGGCCACGATCATCAGGCGATAACGCCCCGGCATTTCTGCTGGGGCGCTTCTTTTTTACAGCGCCATGTCGTGCTGCGGGGAGGTTTCGCGGGAGTCAGCAACAGGTGCGACGGCGACAGGTCCGCCCGTCGGGATCACGGGCGGTTTCACCAGTTGCAGCGTCTCTGCGGTGTCATTCCACACCTGCTGCGTCAGCACCGCATTGCCGTTCAGTTTCTGTCCGAAGCTCGGCACGATGTCGCGGATCTTGCTCTGCCATTGCGGCGAAATAAATTGTTCCGGGAACATTTGTTTGAGCACGTTTAGCGTGATTGGCGCGGCAGTTGAGGCACCCGGTGATGCGCCCAGCAATGCGGAGAGGGTTTTCTGTTTGTCGACCACCACTTCGGTGCCCAGCTTCAGTACGCCGCCCTTCTCTTCATCCTTTTTGATGATCTGTACACGCTGACCGGCCTGAATTAATTTCCAGTCTTCCTGACGCGCCTGCGGGTAATACTCCTTCAGCGCCGCAAAACGATCATCATCGCTCAGCATGACCTGGCTGATGAGGTATTTCACCAGATCAAAGTTGTCCAGACCGACGTGCGTCATTGGCATGGCGTTGCTGGTTGTGGTTGTGCTCAGCAGATCAAAGTAAGAGCCGTTTTTGAGGAATTTGGTGGAGAACGTGGCGAATGGCCCAAACAACACCACACGTTTGCCATCGATCACGCGGGCATCAAGATGTGGAACTGACATCGGCGGTGCGCCGACAGAAGCCTGACCGTAGACTTTCTCCAGATGCTGTTTAGTGATCTCCGGATTTTCGGTCATCAGGAAAGAACCGCCCACCGGGAAGCCCGCGTAATTATCCGCTTCAGCCACGCCGGTTTTTTGCAGTAATTTCAGCGCGCCGCCACCGGCACCAATAAAGACATATTTCGCGTCAACTGCATGTTCTTTGCCGCTATTGACGTCCTTGATCGTCACGTGCCACGAATTATCCGCATTCCGTTTAAATTCGGTCACTTCAGAAGATGTTTGCAATGTAAAATTGCTGCTTTTTTTCAGGCTGCCAATCAGCTGACGGGTTATTTCCCCATAATTAACGTCAGTACCTGCTGGTGTCCAGGTGGCAGCGACTTTTTGTTTTGGATCGCGACCTTCCATCACCAGTGGTGCCCATTGTTTAATTTGCGCGTGATCGGTCGAGAATTTCATCCCCTGGAATAAGGTCGTCTGCTGCAGCGCGGCATAACGTTTTTCCAGATAATTGACGTTGGTATCGCCCCACACAAAACTCATGTGCGGCGTTGAGTTGATAAAAGCACGCGGATTTTGCAGAACGCCGCGTTTTACCTGCGCTGCCCAGAACTGACGGGAAATCATAAATTGTTCATTGATATCAAGCGCCTTGCTGACATCAATCGATCCGTCCGCGCGCTGAGGCGTGTAGTTCAGCTCCATATTGGCGGAGTGGCCAGTACCGGCGTTATTCCAGCCGTTCGATGACTCCAGCGCAACGCCATCGAGTTTCTCGACCATCATCTGTTTCCATTCTGGTTGCAATTCCTGCAACCAGGTGCCGAGCGAAGCGCTCATAATTCCGCCGCCAATAAGCAGAAAATCTGTTTTAGGGGTGGAATCAGTATTCGCATACGTGGCGGAACTGACCAGCATTGCGATGGTCGTCAGTGAGAGAATTGTTTTTTTCATTGCAGGCATTGGAATAATATCGCATAGCAAAAGGAGTAATAAGAATACATATCTTAACGCACTATTACTTTATTTTAAAATATCATTCACAGTTGCGTTAATTCTGCTTTTTTTAATTAAAAAAAGTAGCCTTATTTTTTCTGTTTATATTTTCTCGCGATCTTTTCTTTTATCACGAAAGCGACGCTTTTCCGCTGTTGAATTTCAGGATATACTGGATAAATGACCAGTATAAGGAATCAGAGTGGCAAGGCGAACCCCCACACCGCGGCTTGAATTTGAAGCGGCAGCCATTTACCAGTACCCCGAGCATCTGCGCCCGTGGCTTGATGAACTTCCCGGCCAGCCCGGCGTGTATCTGTTTCACGGCGACAGCGACGCGATGCCGCTTTACATCGGCAAGAGCGTCAACATCCGCAGCCGTGTGTTGTCGCATCTGCGAAATCCTGATGAAGCCGCCATGCTGCGGCAGGCCCGGCGTATCAGCTGGCAGCCTGCCGCGGGCGAACTGGGCGCGCTATTGCTGGAAGCCAGGCTCATCAAAGAAATGCAGCCGTTATTCAACAAACGGCTGAGAAGAAATAAACAGCTCTGTTCACTGCAGCTAAATGATGATCGTCCTCTGGTCATTTATGCACACGACGTCAATTTTGCCCTGAAAGAAAACCTGTTTGGTCTGTTTGCTAATCGCAGAGCCGCACTGGAAGCGCTGAAATCGGTCGCCGATGAACAAAAGCTTTGCTACAGCGTGATGGGGCTGGAGCCGTTAAACCGTGGTCGCGCGTGTTTTCGATCATCTCTGGGCCGGTGCGCGGGCGCCTGCTGTGGCCGCGAAACGCTCGCGGCACATCATCAGCGGCTCCGTGAAGCCCTGGCGCACCTTCAGCTGATCTGCTGGCCGTGGGCTGGAGCCGTGGCGCTGGAAGAAAAAGGTGAAACCATGACCCAGTTTCACATCGTCAATAACTGGTTGTGGCTGGGGGCGGTCGACTCGCTGGCGCAGGCCGGTACCCTGACGCAGTTACCCGCGGGATTCGACCAGGACGGCTACAAGATCCTTTGCCGTCCCATGCTGAGCGGGAAATTTACCCTTCACCCGCTCACCTGAATCCCAGACGGGTACGCTTAATGATGATGCTGGTGGCGAACCGCGCCTGCGGAGCCCCGGTTTTGCCCTTCTCCTGAGATCACCACGCCCTGGGTTTCGCGGCCAAACGCGACGAAAGCACAGATCAATACCGCGACGACGCCAGCAACCAGCGCCATCGCCAGACCATAATTACCGTCGTGCGTTTCCGCGATCCGTGCCTGCAGCGTGGCGTTGACCGACGCCAACAGATTACCCAGTTGATAGACAAAACCTGGCAGCACTGCACGGGCATTCGCCGGCACCAGTTCGTTCAGCCACGTTGGCACCACGCCCCACGCGCCCTGCACCACGAACTGCATCAGAAAAGCGCCAAGACCAATGTTAAACGAGCCGGTGGAGAACGCCCACAGCGGGATCACCGGCAACGCCAGAAATGCGCCAATCATAATCGCTTTTTTGCGTCCTATCCGTTCCGACATGGCGCCGAAAAGGATCCCGCCAAGCATCGCGGCGATGTTATAGGCAATCGCGATAATGCTGACCGTATGCGGATCAAAACCGTGCTGAACTTTCAGGAACGTCGGGTAGAGATCCTGTGTGCCGTGGCTGAAGAAATTAAAGCACGCCATCACCAGTACCAGATAAAGACACAACTTCCACTGATTGCGCAGCACCGGCAACAGCGCGGTGCTCTCTTTGCGCTCACGGGCAGCCAGCCACACCGGCGATTCCGGCACTTTAAACCAGATATAAGGCAGCAGCACAATCGGCAGCGCGCCGATCAGAAACATACCTCGCCAGCCCACCATGCTGTAGAACAGGCCGAAAATAATCGACGCAAACAGATAACCACAAGGGTAGCCAGCCTGGAATATCCCGGACATCAGCCCGCGTGAACGGTCAGGGATCGTCTCCATCGCCAGTGATGACGCGACGCCCCAGATCCCGCCCATCGCGACACCGTAAAGCACACGAAACGCAAGAAACGCGGTAAAGCTCGGTGACCAAGCGGAAAGCAGCTCAAATACGGTGAAGAAAAGAATGTTGAGCATCAGGATCGGACGACGACCATACTTTTCCGCCAGCCGTCCGAACAGTAAGGCGCCGATGGGTCGGACCGCCAGTGTCAGCATAATCGCAATGGAAACCTCAGAGACAGAGGCGTGAAACCAGTCCGCGAGGTCGCTTAACACAAACACAAGGATGAAGAAATCAAAGGCATCAAGCATCCAGCTACTAAAGCTGGCGAACGCCACATGCCGTTGCGTAGAACTCCAGTTGAAAGGCGTATACATAGGGTAATGTCCTGCGGTTGTTATCTTTTTGTATATAGCATGTAAATTAACGTCAGCGCAGAACCAATAATTACATTTTGTTAACACCTCCCGCTTTGCACATGATTTGTCACATTATTGACAAGGGAATTATTGCTGGAGTGGATTCGCCCGCGAGCGCGGGCGAGAGAGTGAAATCACGGCTTACGCCGCTGAAAGTGACGCCATATCAATGACAAAGCGGTATTTCACGTCGCTCTTCAGCAACCGCTCATACGCCGCATTGATATCCTGAATCTTAATCACTTCCACGTCCGAGACAATGCCATGTTGTCCGCAGAAATCGAGCATCTCCTGCGTTTCAGCGATACCGCCAATGCAGGAGCCAGCGATACTGCGGCGACCAGTGATCATCGGCATGGTGTTGAAGGTCGGGCTGTCACCCAACAAGCCAACAAATACCAGCGTGCCGTCGAGCGTCAGCGTCGGCAGATAGGGGTTGATATCATGCTCATAAGGCACTGTGTCGATGATCAAATCGAACTGATTGTGGACGGACTGCATCTGCGCATTGTCCGTCGACAGCACCACGTTATGGGCGCCGAGACGACGGGCATCCGCCTCTTTGCCTGGAGAGCGTGTAAACAGCGTCACTTCCGCACCCAGCGCATGCGCCAGCTTCAGCGCCATATGGCCAAGCCCGCCAAGACCAATCACTGCGACTTTACTGTTGGCACCGATTTTCCAGTGACGCAGTGGCGACCAGGTGGTGATCCCAGCGCACAGCAGCGGCGCCGCCCCTTTCAGATCCATATTTTTCGGTAGATGCAGAACAAAATCCTGACTGGCGAGAATGACTTGCGAGTACCCGCCGAAGGTCTGCGTATGATCGTGGCGGTCACGGCCGTTGTAAGTCTGGATGTTGCCCTCTTCGCAATACTGCTCCAGTCCCTCTTTACAGGGCGCACAAATGCGACAGGAATCGACCATACAACCAATGGCTGCCAGGTCGCCGGGTTTAAATTTAGTGACACTGTCACCCACAGCAGTCACTCGCCCGACGATTTCATGGCCCGGCACGATAGGATATTCGCTGAAACCCCAGTCATTGCGGGCCTGATGGAGATCGGAATGGCAAACGCCACAGTAGAGAATTTCGATAGTGACATCGTCGGGACGCGGCGCACGGCGGTCAAACAAAAACGGTGCCAGCGGCGCAGACGGTGTTTGTGCAGCATAACCCAGTACTTTCATGGTTAACATCCTCATTATGATAACAAGGTGAGTAATGGCTCAAGGCGTGCTCGCCCGATGATAACGCCAAAAACAGAAAGGCGAAATCAGCAGGTGAATGTTCTTAAAGCCGGAGGCGTGATTTGCTATTTCAGTTGAGATGATCGACTATCATTACTGCATCAAATTGCTGCGATGCACTATGGGGTTACATTTCGTCCGGCTGCGCCGGGCTTGTCCTTGAAACCAGAACAGGATTAAGGAGTAAGAATGAAATCGAACCGTCAGGCACGTCATATCCTCGGCTTGAACTATAAGCTTTCCAATCAGAAAAAAGTGCTTATCGAAGATAATCACGAAACACTGGTCAACCACGCCCACTCTACCGGTCGCAAACGCCGCGAAGGGTAATCGTTCGCTGAAAGGATGACACACGACACCATCTTCCCCTGAAGATGGTGTTTTTTTATCGGCAAAAAAACACAGATTACCCTTTTCATTAACATTTGATTTATACTTTGGCGCTCCTGTCGTACCTACAAAACCCTGTCATGGACCGGAAAGATGACAAAGGAGTGAAGCGAGATGTTATTAAATCATAAAAAAAACCGTTCTCTTTATATCCCTTACGCGGGACCCGTTCTGCTCGAATTTCCGCTGCTGAATAAAGGCAGCGCTTTCAGCATGGAAGAACGCCGCAGCTTTAACCTGCTCGGACTGTTGCCCGAAGTGGTGGAATCCATCGAAGAGCAGGCAGAGCGCGCCTGGATCCAGTATCAGGGTTTTAAGACGGAAATCGACAAACATATTTACCTGCGCAATATCCAGGACACCAACGAAACCCTCTTCTACCGGCTGGTTGAAAACCATCTCGAAGAGATGATGCCGGTGATTTACACTCCGACGGTAGGTGCCGCCTGTGAACGCTTTTCTGAGATCTACCGCCGCGCGCGTGGCGTGTTTATCTCCTACGAAAACCGGCAGTACATGGACGACATTCTGCAGAACGTCCCCAACCACAATATCAAAGTGATCGTGGTGACCGACGGCGAGCGCATTCTTGGCCTCGGTGACCAGGGCATTGGCGGGATGGGTATTCCGATCGGCAAGCTGTCACTTTACACCGCCTGCGGCGGCATCAGCCCGGCCTATACGTTGCCGGTGGTGCTTGATGTCGGCACCAATAATCAGCAACTGCTGAATGATCCGCTCTATATGGGCTGGCGTCATCCGCGTATCACCGGCGAAGAGTATTACCAGTTTGTTGATGATTTTATTCAGGCGGTGAAACAGCGCTGGCCAGATGTGCTGCTGCAGTTTGAAGATTTCGCCCAGAACAACGCCATGCCGGTACTGACCCGCTATCGCGACGAAATCTGTTCGTTTAATGACGATATTCAGGGCACCGCGGCGGTGACCGTCGGCACGCTAATCGCCGCCAGCCGCGCGGCGGGCAGCCAGCTAAGCGAACAAAAAATTGTTTTCCTTGGCGCGGGCTCTGCGGGTTGTGGCATCGCCGAGCAGATTGTGGCGCAAATCCAGCGCGAAGGGCTCAGCGAAGAGCAGGCTCGTCAGCGCGTTTTTATGGTCGACCGCTTCGGTCTGCTGACCGATCAGATGCCCAATCTATTGTCGTTTCATACAAAACTGGTGCAGAAACGCGAAAACCTGAGCGGCTGGGATACCACCAACGACGCGCTGTCGCTGCTCGATGTGGTACGTAACGTCAAACCAGATATTCTGATTGGCGTCTCGGGCCAGATTGGGCTGTTCTCCGAGGAGATCATTCGGGAAATGCATAAGCACTGCCCACGCCCTATTGTCATGCCGCTGTCAAACCCCACTTCGCGCGTGGAAGCGACGCCGCAGGATATCATCGCCTGGACGGAAGGCAATGCGCTGGTAGCGACAGGCAGCCCGTTTGCACCGGTGGTGTGGAAAGATAAAATTTACCCCATCGCCCAGTGCAACAACGCCTATATTTTCCCCGGCATCGGGCTTGGCGTCATCGCTTCCGGCGCATCACGCATTACCGATGAAATGCTGATGGCCGCCAGCGAAACACTGGCCGAGTACTCACCACTGGTTAATAACGGCGAAGGCATGGTGTTGCCGCCGCTGAAAGAGATCAAAGAGGTTTCCCGGGCGATTGCATTCGCCGTGGGTAAAATGGCGCAGCAACAGGGTGTGGCGGTGAAAACCTCCGCCGAAGCGTTGCGCCAGGCAATTGACGATAACTTCTGGTTACCGGAATACCGCAGCTACCGCAGAACCTCCATTTAATCCCCTTTTCCACCCGGCAGCGCCGTCTGCCGGGCTGGTCAAGTGAGATTTTCCCCGCTACACTGCATTCACCCATCAACTTACTGAATAAAAAAGGAGGATCCCCATGCTGTACTGTGAACATCTTATTGTTTCACATGCATTTGGTGATCGTGCCAGCTCAAGCGTTATCGGTTTCGTGCTGCGATAACTTCGGCTTGAGCGAAGAAACACTGTCTTAATCCCTTCCCTCGGGCTTACCGGGTTATCGTCAGCGATGTATGACGAGGTACGACTGTACCTGTAACTCTTGAGTAAGCAATGAGCACATTACTAACTGCACAATTTCTCCACGTGGACACCGCGTTCGGTCCGCTGTTTTCTGACATCTCTTTCACGCTGAAAAAAGGCGATCGCCTTGGCTTAATTGGTTACAATGGCTGCGGCAAAAGCACGCTGTTGAAAGTGCTTGATGGCACGCTCACCCCTACCTCGGGCAGCGTTTCGCGGGCAAATCACTGTCTGCTGGCCCGCGTCGAGCAACATCTTCCTGCTGATATTTATCCGCTGACGATGCGTGACGCCGTTCTGGCGCAACTGCCGCCAGGCGAGCGCGAAACTCAGCGCTGGCGCGCGGAAGCGTTACTGGCAGAAATGGGGTTCAGTGCGGCGGATATCCAGTTGCAATCAGCCACGCTGAGCGGTGGTCAACATACGCGACTGTTGTTAGCGCGTGCGTTAATCCACCAGCCCGACCTGATGTTGCTGGATGAGCCCAGTAACCACCTTGATCTTCCCACCCTGCTATGGCTGGAAAGCTTTCTTAAAAACTGGCACGGAAGCTTCATACTGGTGTCCCATGATAGTCACTTATTGGATGTTGTAACTAATGGAACATTAATTCTGCGTGACAATACGCTCTACAGTTTCGCCCTGCCGTGTACGGCGGCGCGTGAAGCACGAGCCGCGCAGGATGAGAGCGATGCGCTGCGTTTCAACGCCGAGCAAAAGGAGATTGACCGCATCACCAGCAGCGCGAAACGGCTGGCTGTCTGGGGGCGCACCTATGACAACGAAGATCTGTCACGCAAGGCCAAACAGATGGAGAAACAGATCGAGCGGCTGAAAGCGAGTCAGACGGAGGTGACTGCCGGTAGCCACTGGCAGTTGCAACTGCACGGCGATGTCCTTCACGCTGACCGTCTGCTGGAAATGGAAGCGCTAAGCGTCTCCCCGGCACCCGGTGTGCCGCCGCTGTTTACCGCCCCGCTCGCCCGCCTGAAAAGCGGAGATCGGGTGGCGATAATGGGCCGTAACGGGTGCGGGAAATCGACGCTGCTGAAACAGATCTGGCAGCATTATCAGGGGGTTCACAATGAGCAACTGAAGCTGCATCCCCGCGTCAGCCTCGGTTATTACGACCAGACGCTGCATCAGTTAGCGGATAATGCCACGCTGCTGGACGCGCTGGAGCCGTTCGCCCCGGCCGCAGAGGTACGCAAGAAAGCGCTGATCAGCGCCGGTTTCCCCTGGGCGCAACATGGCCAGAATGTCAGTACGTTGAGCGGCGGCGAGCGTTCGCGTCTGCTGTTCGTCGGCCTGTCGCTGGCGCGCTACAGCCTGCTGATGCTGGACGAGCCAACCAACCACCTCGATATGGAGGGTAAAGAGGCACTGGCGGAAACCTTGCGTGATTACGCAGGCGGCGTGCTGCTGGTCAGTCATGACCGGAAGCTGATTAGCGAAAGCTGCAATCGTTTCTGGCTGATTGATAACGGCACGCTTAGTGAATGGCACGATCCCGACGCGATATCGGAGCAACTGCGAACCATCGCAGTGAACGAGGATATCGATATGCCAGAATCTGCCGTGATACCGCCGCAGGAAGAGCACCTGCTGGAGCGGCTTATTGAGCTGGAAACCCGCCTGGCGGAGGATCTGGCGCGTAAGCCGAAACATCAGAAACCTGCGCTACAGGCACAATGGCGTCGCGAGATTGCGGTGCTTAACGCAAAACTGTAAGCCGTTAAACAAAAATCCCCGCGCCCTTCACGGATGCGGGGATTTCACCGCGCAGGGTTTATTTAATCCCTTCTGCGCTCTCTTTTTTTGCTTCCCTCTTTTCGACGTCTCGATACCAGCGCGGGTGATGTTTCTTCGCCCAGCGGCGGCTCACCTTCCCTTCGACCATGCCTTTGATGGAGCCTTTCACCCAGAACGCCATATAGACGTGGATAAGAATTGCGTGGATCAAAATAATGGCTGAGGTTGCATGAAGCAGCAGGCTGTAGCGAACCACCTGCATCGGGAAATAATCGGCAAAGTACGGACGCCAGATAATAATGCCGGTGACCAGCAGCACGAAAATCATGCTCATGATCGACCAGAACATCATCTTTTGCCCGGCATTGTATTTACCGACATCGGCCACTTTATGCTCGTTGCCTTTCAGGACTTCGACTATCCCTTTCAGCCACGGAATATCCTTTCTGTCAGGGATATTGTGATGAACGAAACGCACAAACATAAACATCAGCGCAAAGAAGATCACCACGCCAAAGAAAGGATGCAGAATGCGCCCCATCTGTGGCGTCCCGAAGGTTTCCGTCAGCCATTGCAGGGTCGGGAAGAAAAACGAAATCCCCGACAGCGAAACCAGAAAGAAGCAGATGACCACCGTCCAGTGACAGGCGCGGTCAATAAACTTTGTCCGCACAATCATTTTCGATTTATTCATCATGGCTTTCCTCGTCGTCGTCCACTTCCTTGTTGGGACCAATACCGATGTAGTGATAAATCAGCCCGGCGAAGGTGGCGATAAACCCCGCTGCCGCCAGCGGTTTCAGCGCGCCTTTCCACAGATTAATGCTGGTATCAATCTTCGGCGCTTTCGGCAGGTTGTGGTACAGCTCAGGTTCGTCCGCATGGTGCAGGACGTACATGACGTGCGTACCGCCAACGCCTTCCGGGTTGTAGATCCCCGCCTGTGGGTAGCCGCGCGCTTTCAGCTTATCCACCCGCGCCCGCGCCACATCCAGCATCTCTTTTTTGGTGCCAAAGTGGATGGCGCCTGTCGGGCAAGTTTTCACGCAGGCCGGCTCCTGACCGACGCTGACGCGTTCGACACAGAATGTGCATTTGTAGACGCGGTTGTCCTCTTTATTGAGGCGCGGAATGTTGAACGGGCAGCCCGCGATGCAGTAGCCGCAACCGATGCAGTTTTCCTGCTGGAAATCGACAATTCCGTTAGCGTACTGAATGATCGCCCCCGCGGACGGGCAGGATTTCAGACAGCCTGGATCCTCGCAGTGCATACAGCCGTCTTTGCGGATCAGCCACTCCAGTTTGCCGTTCTGTTCGGTTTCGCTAAACCGCATCACCGTCCAGGATCTGGCGCTCAGATCAGCGGGATTGTCGTACACCCCGACGCAGTGCCCCACTTCATCGCGGATATCGTTCCACTCCGAACAGGCCACCTGGCAGGCTTTACAGCCTACGCAGGAGGAGACATCGATAAGCTTCGCCACTTCCTCTTTATAATCACGCGCACGCGGCGCGGGCGTGATCGGATTGGTGGCGGAGCGCTTGAGAATGTCCTGTGTTTCCATTGACATAAATTCGCTCCTTTACGCCTTCTCGATGTTGACCAGAAACGCTTTGTACTCCGGCGTTTGCGAGTTGGAATCGCCCACATTCGGCGTCAGGGTGTTGGCGAGATAACCTTTCTGCGTGACCCCTTCAAAGCCCCAGTGCAGCGGGATCCCAATGGTTTCTACCTGCTGACCATGAACGTTCAGCGCCTGCAGACGGCGCGTGACTACGGCCACCGCACGAATAAAACCGCGTTTGCTGCTGACTTTAACCCTGTCGCCGTTAGCGATACCTTTTGACGTCGCCAGCGTTTCGCTGATTTCGACAAACTGCTGCGGCTGGGCAATTGCATTCAGACGCGCATGTTTGGTCCAGGTATGGAAATGCTCGGTCAGACGATAGGTAGTGCCGACGTACGGGAACTGGTCTTTCTGACCCATACGCTGCGCATCTTCTTCATACAGGCGCACAACCGGGCTGGAGATCACCTTCGGGTGCAGCGGATTGGTGCCGAGCGGCGTTTCCATCGGTTCGTAGTGCTCCGGGAACGGCCCTTCCGCCAGTTTGTCGAGAGCAAACAAGCGCCCCAGACCTTCCGGCTGCATGATGAACGGCCCGGTCGCGCTGCCCGGTGCGGCAGTGCTGAAATCAGGAATGTCGTTCCCGCTCCATTTCGCGCCATCCCACTGGATCAACATCCGTTTCGGATCCCATGGTTTACCCTGCGGATCGGCCGACGCGCGGTTATACAGCACGCGACGGTTCAGTGGCCACGCCCACGCCCAGCCCAGCGTATTGCCAAGACCGGATGGATCGGCGTTGTCGCGGTTCGCCATCTGGTTGCCCTTCTCGGTCCAGCTGCCGGTGTAGATCCAGCATGACGATGAAGTCGTGCCATCATCGCGCAGTAGCGCAAAACTGCTCAGCAACTGGCCTTTTTTCGCCACCAGCACGCCGTTCGCATCATAGAGATCCGCCAGCGCATAGCCGTTGTTCTCTTTCGCCACTTCGTCCGATTCCGGGTGATCCGGCTGTTTGTACGCCCAGCGCATGTTGAGCAGCGGCTCCGCCCCTTTTCCGCCTTCGCTGCGGTACATATCCCGCAGCCGATGGAAGATCCCGGCCAGAATTTCGCCGTCGGTACGCGCTTCCCCTGGCGCTTCGCCTCCTTTCCAGTGCCACTGCAGCCAGCGGCCCGAGTTGGCGATGGATCCATCTTCCTCCGCAAAGCAGGTCGACGGCAGACGGAACACCTCAGTCTGAATGGACGCGGTATCGACGTCATTCATTTCGCCGTGGTTCTGCCAGAAGTTGGAGGTTTCCGTCACCAGCGGATCGATAACTACCATGTATTTCAGCTTGCTCAGGCTGCTGACGACGCGGTTTTTGTCCGGGAATGAGGCGACCGGGTTAAAGCCCTGGCAGAGATAACCATTAACTTCGCCCTTGTCCATCTTGTTGAAATACTTGATGACATCCCAGGCCTGATCCCATTTTGGCAACCAGTCGTAACCCCAGTGATTCTCCGGCTGCGCCGCATCGCCGTAGAACGCTTTCATAAGGCTGACGAAGAATTTGGGATAGTTACTCCAGTAGTTCACCTGGTCCGCAAGCATCGCTTTCGGTGTATTGGCCGCCAGATAGCTTTTCAGATCCGTGTGCTTCTCGGACGGCAGTGTCAGATAGCCCGGCAGACTGGTAGACAACAACCCCAGATCCGTTAAGCCCTGAATGTTGGAATGACCGCGCAGCGCATTAACGCCACCGCCCGCCATGCCCATATTGCCAAGCAGCAGCTGGATCATCGCCATAGTACGGATGTTCTGCGCGCCGACGGTATGCTGCGTCCAGCCCAGTGCATACAGGAACGTGGTGGTGCGATCTGCCGCGCTGGTTGAGGCCAGTACATCACACACCCGCAGGAAATCGGCTTTCGGCGTGCCGCAGATGTTCTCCACCACCTCCGGCGTATAGCGGGAAACGTGTTTTTTCAGCAACTGCCATACACAGCGCGGATGGGTCAGCGAGTCATCACGTTTCGCCATGCCGTTTTCGTCGAACTGATAGCTCCAGGAAGACTTATCGTACTGGCGTTTTTCGGCGTCATAGCCGCTGAACAGCCCGTCATCAAACGTAAAATCATCCCGCACCAGCAGCGCGGCGTTGGTGTAGTGTTTAACGTATTCCGCGTTAATTTTGTTGTTTTCGATCAGGTACAGCAGAACGCCCGACAGGAACGTAATGTCGGTACCGGAACGGATCGGCGCATAGATATCGGCGACTGACGCTGTACGGGTAAAGCGCGGATCAACAACAATCAGCGTGGCATCGTTGTTGTTTTTCGCTTCCATCGCCCAGCGGAAACCCACCGGATGCGCTTCAGCGGCGTTACCACCCATCACCATCACCACATTGGCGTTTTTGATATCCACCCAGTGGTTGGTCATCGCACCGCGACCAAATGTTGGAGCAAGACTTGCTACCGTTGGTCCGTGTCAGACGCGTGCCTGGTTATCTACCGCCAGCATGCCAAGCGAACGCACAAATTTTTGCGTCAGCATGCCGGTCTCATTACTCGCTGCCGAGGCGCACAACATACCGGTGGAAAGCCAGCGGTTCACCGTCACGCCGGCCGCGTTCTGCTCGATAAAGTTGGCGTCGCGGTCCGTTTTCATCAGCTTAGCGATACGGTTGAAAGCATCATCCCACGAGATGCGCTGCCATTTGTCAGAACCCGGCGCGCGATACTCCGGGTAGCGCAGGCGGTTTTCGCTGTGAACATAGTCCAGCAGCCCGGCCCCTTTCGGGCATAACGCGCCCCGGCTGACGGGATGATCGGAATCGCCTTCAATGTGGTAAATCGATTCCCGGGTGTTTTTCGCCCCGTCGCCAAGGCTATACATCAAAAGCCCACAACCTACGGAGCAGTATGTGCAGGTATTACGAACTTCTTTAGCGCGCATTAATTTATAATTTCGCGCCTGTGCCAGCGCCATTTTGGGTGCAAAACCCAGCGCAGCTACCGTCGTCCCGGCCATACCGCCCGCGCAGATTTTAAAAAACTGTCTGCGGTTGACGTCCATTGTTTTCCTCATTATTGATGGGGTGACTTCCCGGGGAAAAGTAACAGCGCAGGTGTGCTTTTTTTTGCGGCAAATCAATAACGATTCTTTACGCCCACTAAATAGTTTACTTTGTCGATTCTCGTTACTCCCAAGGGAGTAGTTTTCGGAAATTTTAATCCAGAAAATGGCAAAAAGGTGTTATATATTCTGATGTTACGATTTACGCTGAATGAAGAAAAAAAGAAATGACGACACAACGCGCAACTTTCATTGGCCTGATTGCCATTATTCTCTGGAGCACCATGGTGGGCTTAATTCGGGGCGTCAGTGAAGGGCTTGGCCCTGTCGCGGGGGCGGCGATGGTCTACTCGCTGAGTGGGCTGTTACTGGTTTTCACCGTTGGCATCCCGAATATCCGGCAGTTTTCTGTGCGTTATCTGCTGGCAGGTTGCTTTCTGTTCGTCAGTTATGAAATCTGCCTCGCCCTGTCACTGGGGTATGCCGCCACTCGCCAGCAGGCGATTGAAGTCGGCATGGTGAATTATCTCTGGCCCAGTCTGACGATCCTGTTCGCTATTCTCTTCAACGGCCAAAAATCGACGCTGTGGATTATTCCGGGGTTGATTCTGGCGCTGCTTGGCGTCAGTTGGGTGCTTGGCGGCGATCAGGGGCTTAATATCGATGACATTATCAACAATATTATTTCCAGCCCGCTGAGTTATATTCTCGCCTTTGTCGGCGCATTTATCTGGGCGGCTTACTGTACGGTCACCGCCCGCTATGCGAAGGGAAAAAACGGCATTACTTTTTTCGTTTTACTGACCGGCCTCAGCCTCTGGGTTCACTATTTTCTGACCGATCAACCGCCGATGCATTTTAGCTGGCCGGTCACAATAAAACTGCTGATGTGCGCCTTGTCGTTAGGATTTGCCTATGCGGCGTGGAATATCGGCATTCTCCACGGCAATGTGAGCCTGCTGGCCGTCGGCTCCTATTTCACCCCGGTACTTTCTTCGGCACTGGCCTCATTTTTACTCAGCGCGCCGCTGTCCTGGTCCTTCTGGCAGGGTGCCGGTATGGTGTGTCTCGGCTCCCTGCTCTGCTGGTACGCGACGCGGAAGTGACTTATTTTTGCCGCACTTTTACTTTTATTTGTGCCGGGGCTCCGGTGATACGTTGCTACGTTTCTGGTTTTTCTACCAAAAAGGAAAATCATCATGGCACTATCATTTTCTGGCAACGACTGGCACGGCAGCCCGTTTCTGACCCGTACCGCCAACGCTAACACCGCTGTCGCATGGAGCCCCTTCGGCGCGTCACTTCCCCGCACGGACGCTGCGACGTCACTGCCCGGCTTTAACGGCGAACGTCAGGATCCTTTCTCTGGCGTGACGCACCTTGGCAATGGCTATCGCGCTTACAGCCCGGTATTGTGTCGCTTTACCTGCCCGGACAGCGAAAGTCCGTTCGGCGTCGGCGGTATTAATCCCTACGCGTACTGCGAAAGCGATCCGATCAACATGACGGATCCCAGCGGTCACGGACCAATAACATGGTTGCTGCGCAAAATCTTCGGTATCAGCATCCGCATCGGGATAAAAGCCGCCATGAGTGACAGCATGTCGACCACGCTCGCGACCCTCAGCACAGTGGAGACTGGCGTGGAAGCTGCAGCTTCTGTCGCGACGGGAGTTGCCGCAAAAGAGATGGCGGAGAAAGACCCGGCGATGGCCCGTAAGCTCGGCTGGGCATCAATGGGACTCGGTATTGCGGTCACGTTTGGCATCGCGGAAAAATTAGCGCCGCGGATCGGGCAGAAACTGGAAGGCATATCAGGAAAAATGAAACGCGTATTACCCGGCAATGACAGAAGAACGTTGTCGTTGGGTGGCCCGATGCGGAACACGCGGATACATCACGGTAATCATCTTGGTCTGATGACCTATGAGGACGTGTATAAAGGCTCTCCACGATTGAATATTCTTTCTCATGGCGTTCTTCAGGAAAACACCGGCACATCGTTACTGGCGGTGGATAAGCATCGATTAACACCCCGCCAGCTCCGGCTGATACTGCAGAGAAAGGGGATTAATATTCAGAGCTATGACAACGTCAGACTGCTCTCCTGTTACTCCGCCAACGGCGGGGAACGCTCGTTTGCCGCGCAATTCAGTGAGCTCATCCACCGTCCGGTCAAAGGATTCGAAGGCGTCCTTAATGGCTCCATCGGACCACGGGATCTGACCGAACAGATGAATTTTTTAGCCGACAGGTACGGTCCAGAAGGGCTGAGCCACTATTATGAAACAACGCCCTCAGCGCAGTTCAGCGTGCACAAATGGAGACGAATTTGTAATTGTTTCAGCCAGGACTGGGATATCCCCGGTTACCGCCCTGTCACCTTCTCGAATTAATCAGATATCCGGGCTGCGCTCTCGCAGCCCTTTCTTCTTATGCCGTACGTGAAGTTTTTGCCAGACCAAACCAGATCCCTACCGCCAGCACCATCAGCATCGCACCGGCGCTAAACAACGCCACGCTGTGCGAGGTGATAAACGCCGTTTTAGCCGCGCTCACCAGCGTATCCGCAACAGACGAAGGCAGACTTAGCGCCACCTGCATGGCTTCGCCAATCGACGATGCCGCCTGTGTCGCCGCTGCGCCATCCAGGCCACTCGGCAGCACGATGGACTCGTGATAACTGCGCGTCAGGATCAGACCAAACAGCGCGATCCCGAGACCAGCACCCAGTTCGTAGGCCATGGTTTCAATCGCCCCGGCCGCGGCGGCTTTCTCTTTCGGTGCTGCCGCCATAATCGCCGCCGTCGAGGCCAGCAACGCACTGGCAGCACTGAAGCCCAGCAGCGTCATCAACACCCATGCCTGCAACTGTTGCGTGCTGAAGTCGAGCATCGACAGGCCGAGAAAGCTCAGAGCGCTCATCGCCATTCCTGCCGTCGCCACCTGCCGCAGACCAAAACGGGAAACCAGCATCCCGGCAATCGGGCCGCTGAAACCGCTGGCGAGCATCACCGGCAGCATAAACATTCCTGCCTCAAATGGTGTTTTCCCGTGCACAAACTGTAGCTCCTGCGCCATCAATAGCTCAAACCCCACGAGGGTGATCATCGACGTCATCGCCATCATCACCCCGCTCAGAATGATGGGATGCAGAAACAGGCGCATATCGATCATGGGCGTGCGGGCCGCCAGTTGAATGCGGATAAATTTGACCAGTAACACTGCGCCCATCATCAGGGTAAGCCCAGTCAGCCACACCGCCTGCTGCCCTTTCAGCGCCGTTTTTGCGCTGTAAACCAGCATCAGAATAGCCACGATCAGCATCAATGCCTGGCCGATGTGCATGGGCTGTTCGTGACGCCCCTGCTGAGCTGGCACCACGCGCCAGCTCAGTGCCATCACTACCAGCACGACAGGTACGTTGATCAGGAACACTGATCCCCAGTGGAAGTGCCCGAGCAGCATCCCGCCCACCAGCGGACCAAACGCCGCACCACCAGAGCCAACCGCCGCCCACAGGCCAAGCGCCATATTGCGATGCCGCGCTTCGGCGAAGGTATTGCGGATCCCCGCGAGCGTTGCGGGGACAATCATTGCCGCCCCGATAGCCAGCAATGCCCGCGCAGCAATCAGCCACAGGGCGTTGTCAGCCATTGCCGCACCCAGCGACGCCAGGCCAAACAGCCCGCTGCCGGTCAGCAGCAGACGCTTAAACCCGATTTTGTCGCCCAGTGCGCCCATCGGCAGCACCATCCCGGCCATCACCAGCGAATAGATATCAATGATCCAGAGTAATTCATTGCCGCTGGCCCCCAGCGACACGCTGAGTGTCGGGGCGGCTACGTGCAAAACCGTGGCGTCAATCGCGACCGGGATATACACCAGCACAATCGCAACCAACGTTAACCATTGGCGAAACATACTACTTTCCTTTCCTGATAAATTCTGGACGCATGTCCAACATGGCGATTTTCCAGAAATTTTGAACGCTTGTCCAATTCTTATTGATTTTGTTTTGCATAAGTGAAAACGTTTATTTTGCCAGGTAATGTCTTTTTTTTGCCCGAGACAGCAGGTAGTTACGCGTTAGGCTGGGGTTTTTCTCATACTTCAGGACTATACAATGACACTTCAACTCACCGGTGCTGACTGGCACGGCAGCCCCATGCTGTCACACACCTCCGGCACCAGTACCACGCAGGCGTGGAGCCCCTTCGGCGGCGGCACAAATCGTACCGGAGCAGCAGCATTGATTCCCGGTTTTAACGGCGAACGCCAGGATCCGCTTTCCGGCGTGACTCACCTCGGTAATGGCTACCGCGCCTACAGCCCGGTACTGCGTCGTTTCACCTGCCCGGACAGTGAAAGCCCCTTCGGTATCGGCGGTATTAACCCCTACGCTTATTGTGAAAGCGATCCGATCAACAAGACTGACCCCAGCGGCCACGGGCCCATCACCTGGCTTATTCGCAAAATTATCGGGTTGAGTGTACGCGCCGGCATCAAAGCGGCGATATCCGATGGTGCTTCTGCCTCGCTAGCGACCGCCGGAACAGTAGAAACCGGGGTGGAACTGGCAGCCTCAGCCGTCACCGGTCAGGCCAGCCGCGCGGTAGCAAAAACCAACCCTCATGCTGCAAAAGCGCTCGGCTGGATGTCGCTGGGCCTCGGCATCGCCGGCACTTTCGGCGTAGCAGAAATACTTGCCCCTCAGATGGGACGTAAAATTAAAGGGTTATCGCAGAAAATTGCCCGGACGATCGCTGAACCAGGTCAACGCATCACTCCCCGTGGCGGTGTCGCTATTAACACGGGCTCACTCACCGGCGAATATAATTTTATCCAGTACTTTGAAGATACTTATAAGAATGGCAGACGACTCAATATCGATGCGCATGGCAGATTTGATAAATCATATGGCAGCGGTTTAATTAAACAGAGAGATATTCATATTGATCCTCTGGATCTGGTCCGTCTGCTGGAAAACAATGGCGTAAATATTGAAGAGTATCAAGCTATCCGCTTAGTCGTATGTCACTCTGGCGACGGCGGTGTTGACTCTTTTGCCGCTGAGTTGAGTCGTCTGACAAATAAAACCGTCAAAGGTTACAAGGGAACTGTTTCCGCTTCCGCATGGTTTGAGTCGGAAAGGCAGCTCGAACCCGGGGAATATGGTCGTATTCCTGAAAATGGAGCGTATAAAATCGCTAAACGACGCTCGGAAATGAGTTTTTTTGAATACCCTTGCGTCTGGTTAAAATTTCGTTATAAACCTGTACTCGTGACACATCTGTAAGCTATCAAAGCAAATTGAACACTCGTCCAGGTATTTGCTATCATCGCCATATCATCATTACGGACGGAACATCATGAGCTATCTGAATCGGGAAGCGCGTCGGGAAGCGATTGTGCAGGCGGCGATGCGCGTTGCGCTTTCCGGTGGGTTCACCGCCATGACGGTGCGGCATATCGCTCAGGAAGCCAGTATGGCTTCCGGCCAGGTCCATCACCATTTCACCTCTTCCGGGGAGTTAAAGGCAGAGGCCTTTGTGCGGGTGGTTCGCGAAATGCTTGATGTCCCGCTGGCTGCCGACTGCACCAGTTGGCGCGAAAAACTGTTTGTCATGCTCTACAGCGAAGAAGGAAAACTCGGCCCGCACCTGCGGCTCTGGCGCGAAGCGCAGATCCTGGCCGACAGCGACAGTGATATCAAAGCCGCTTATCTGTTAACCATGACCATGTGGCACGATGAAACAGTCGCGATTATTCAGAAAGGTGTTGAAGCGAAAGAGTTTACGCTTAGTGACACCCCTTCCGGCATTGCCTGGCGTTTGATCTCGCTGGTCTGCGGACTGGATGGCATCTACGCCCTGGGGCTGGAAGGAATGGATGATGCCGCTTTTGTTCACCATCTCCAGCAGGCTATTTCGGTGGAGCTTTTTAGGCCCTCTCATCGTTAGAAGATTGTAGGCCCGGTAAGCGAAGCGCCACCGGGCAAATAACTATTTCCCCGCCTCAGGGTGTGTTTCAAACGCCGCCATGATCGCCGCCAGTTCCGCTACGCTGAAGCCGTGTTTACGGTTATCAACCCCTAAGCCAAATCGCTGCTGGATCACCGCATACAGTGACTCAACATCAGGCAGTTCGATCTTTTCAATCACATGGCTGTTTCCCCAGTGGGTAAAACTGAAATTGGTCAGCGTCAGCTTGCCACCGTCGGGAAGATGTCGACTCATCAACAGATGGTGGCGGAAATGTGACTGCGGCCAGTGCGCTGACCAGAAATTGCCCATCACGTAATCGGTAAAGTACGGCTTCGTGAGATCAAACTGGTACATCGACTGCCAGTGCTCGTGATGGCTTACCTGCAGCGTCCAGTCGTTGCCTTCATTCAGCAACCGGTACAGACCGTGCGGCGTTGGCTGCGGAACGTCGGCCAACAGGCGGATCGGCGCGGTGAGCGTCTGACCGCCAAAGCCCACATCCGCAATCCAGCGTTCTCCGGCGAGATCGACCAGCAGCAGTCGGTGCGTGCGCGGCGGCATTTGCGGCGGATTCGCGAGAATGACGCGACCCAGCAGGCTTTGCACATTAAAACCGAGCTCCCGTAACACCCGTTCAAACAGCCCGTTCTGCTCAAAGCAATACCCGCCGCGGCGAGCTGTGAGCAGTTTGTCCTCCAGCGCACCGTCATCAAGGTGAATTTCACGCGGTAACAGAACATCGATATTTTCAAAAGGAATGGTGCAGTTGTGCTTTAAATGCAGCGCCTGCAATGTTTCCAGAGTCACGCCAGTCTCGCCACGCCAGCCAAGACGAGATAAATACGCCATTAAAAAAGGACTCATCAGGATCTCCTGCTATCGGTATCCCTTGTTTATAACGTATTTTTTCGTTGCCAGCGGTGAATTTGTGCGGTTGACTGGCGATGCTATGCTAAACAAACCTTTACCCGTTGAATTGCCTTTTTTGAGGAGTCGCTATGAGCCGTTTTCGCCCAGTGGAGTTAAAACATGCCAGCCGTCTGCTCAATCACGGTCCGACGATACTCATTACCAGTTATGACGAGCAGACCGAACGGCGCAACGTGATGGCGGCGGCGTGGTCGATGCCGGTGGAGTTTGAGCCGCCGCGAATTGCTATCGTGGTGGATAAATCCACCTGGTCGCGGGAGCTTATCGAACGCAGCGGCCAGTTTGGTATCGTCATTCCCGGTGTGGACGCCACCAACTGGACTTACGCCGTAGGCAGCGTCACCGGTCGCGATGAAGACAAATTCAACTGCTATGGCATCCCGGTGGTGAGCGGTCCGGTGTTAGGTTTACCGCTGATCGAAGAGAAATGCCTGGCGTGGATGGAGTGCCGCCTGCTACCTCCCACCGCCGCCCAGGAGAAATATGACACGTTGTTTGGCGAAGTCGTCGCCGCGGCTGCCGACGCCAGCGCGTTTATCGACGGTCGCTGGCAGTTTGATGATGACAAGCGCAACACGCTGCATCACCTCGGCGCAGGCACCTTCGTCAGTAGCGGCAGGCTGCTGAAAGCCAGTTCGCAGGACTAACCTCAGACGCCGCGAAACTCCTTGCGGTAACGGGACGGCGAGGTTTTCAGTGACTTGAGGAAATGGCGGCGAAGTGATGTGGCAGAGGCAAAGCCGACCTGGCTGGCGATGAGATCAATAGGCTGATCGGTTTTCTCCAGAAAACGTTGCGCCACGATGATGCGCTGGTCGAGCAGCCAGCGCGAAAAACTCTCGCCGGTGGTCTGCTGAAAGCGCCGGGTAAAGCTGCGGCGGCTCATACAGGCGCGATCAGCCAGCAAATCGATTGTCAGCGGCTGATGGAGATTTTCCGTCGCCCACGAGAGCGCCAGCGAAAAGCTGTCGCCCCGCCGCGTATTCTGCACCGGCAATTCCACATATTGCGCCTGACCGCCCTGACGATGCGGCGGCACAACCAACAGACGCGCGACGCTGTTGGCGATTTCCGCCCCCCACTTTTGCCTCACCAGATGCAGGCAACAATCAATGCTGGCGGCGGTGCCCGCCGAGGTCATCACATCGCCATCGTCAACATACAGCACATCGCGATCCATGCGAACGGACGGATAACGCTGCTGGAAATCCGGTGCCCAGCGCCAGTGGGTCGTCGCCGGACGATGATCCAGCAACCCCGCCGCCGCCAGCACGAAAGCCCCCATACAAAGGCCAACGATGCGGGCGCCAGCCTGATGCGCCGTGCGCAACGCCGCCAGTAGCCGCTCGTCGGGGTGAGTCACCGCCGGGTTCCAGCTCGGCACTACCACGATATCCATGCCGCTCAGCGCATCCAGCCCCTTATCAACAACAATCGAAAACCCGGCATTGGTTTTCATCTGCCCCGGTGTGGTGGCGCAGATGGTCACCTCGCACAGCGGCGTCCCGTCAGGTGATACCACCAGTTCAAAGACGGCGCAGGGCACGGACAGATGAAACGGAATAATGCCATCAAATACCACAATACCAATGCGGGTCATCTTCACTCCCTTCAGATAACGTTACGGTGTCACCGGCAGATCCAACACTTCTTGCGTAGTGCGAATTTCGGCAAACACATCCGCGACACCGGCAATCGCCGCACGCTGCAACAGTTGATGATCAATCACCCCACCACGCGAATCGTCAATGCTGCGCGTGGCGGTCGCATCTTCAGGAATGATGACGCTAAAGCCTTTCGGTACGGCATCGCGCGAAGTGGTGGAAACGCACATATGCGTCATCAGGCCAGTGACAATCAGCTGTTTAATCCCTTTCGCCTTGAGCTGTTGCTCAAGATCAGTGCCGACAAAGGCGCTGGGTGTCGCTTTGGTCATTATACGATCGTCTTTTGTTGGCTGAAGATCTTTATGAAACTCAGCAAAAACGGAACCTTCGGCGAACAACGGGCCGCCTTTCGCGCCGACGTGGCGCACAAACCACACCGGAATACCCTTCTGGTGCGCAAACTCAACCAGCTTTTTGCTGTTGTGGAGCACTTTCATGCCGTCCGGGATCACCATTTTGCCGCCGGGGAAGTATTCGTTCTGGATATCAATCACCAGCAGCCCGGTAGCGGGTGCTGACAGCGATGTGGTGGCGGTCGCGCCGCTCATGGTACGAATGGTTTTGCTATTCACAGGTGACAACTCCTCAGTATTTGCCAGCGCGTATGCAGAAAGCATCGTGGCGAATAATAATGTTTTGCATAACAGCATCTTCATCATGGCGCTCCTTGTTTGATGGATGCGGTTATTATTCCTGTAAATGATGTGGCGCAGCAGGTATCTGCATCCCCAAAAGCGATCGTTTTGGGCCAAACGGAGGGAAATGCGCACGACCCGCAGGCCGTGCCAGAGCGACTACATGCTGTAGCCAGGTTTCTTAATCAGCGTCTCCAGTTGTGGCGCGATTTCGCTGTCCCACACCTGTTTCCAGTCAGCTTCCTGTACCTGGTTCAGCGCGATGCTGACGGAACGGTCTTTGCTGTTAAGATGGCGAACGATGACGTCGGTGATATCGGCGGCCAGCGCCGTTTTTTGTTCGTCAGTCAGATCGCGGGGGAAGCATTTGATGTCGATGTGCGGCATGGCAAGACTCCTTAATGTGATGAGCGTTTACACTAACACACCTGTCATCAGCGCATTATCCGTTCGTGCCGGGAATAATGTCATTGCGACGCAGCACGTCCTGTAACTCAGGGCGCTGGTACACCGTCTCCGCGATGGCATAAAATTTCGGTGTATTGGCTTTAAACCAGTCGTGACGCGGTCCCCAGCTACGCATGACGGCGATATACACATCAATCAACGTCAGCTGTTCCCCCAGCGCATACGGCGTGGCGACAAGCTGGCTTTCAAGCCACAAATAGAGCGTTTTGCGGTACTTCTGGCAGTTTTCAACCAGCTCACGGGCGCCGGTTTCCGTCCAGCGCTCGGGGTAATCTGCATAAGTAAACGTCGGGTAGACATTCGCCACCAGCCAGACCAGCAGCCGCTGAAACTGGCGACGCCGCGGCGTGTCGGGCGGCGGCGCCAGCGCCGGATATTCATCCAGAATCATCAACGCGATGGCAGCGGTTTCGGTCATCACGCTGCCGTCGGTCATTTTCAGCGTGGGGATCTGGCACAATGGATTCAGCGCGGAAAGCGCATCCTGCTGCGGCCCGGGCTGGTCAAATCCACTGACATCGACGAATTTGTAGGGGATCTTCGCCAGTGTCAGCATCACTTCACTGATGGCGGAGCCCCAGCCCGGTGCGCCATAAACGGTAATCATCAGCGACCTCCTCAGACAAAAACTGAGTATAGGTGCGGATGGTCGCTTCTGCTTGCGCGATATATTTTCATATTAAATAAAAAACATTTAAATATAAATCAGATCAATTAATCTCAATATTTACAATGGGTTATATTAATTTATGTTAGCTACTTCACAGTGGTCATCCAATCTGTTTAATAAAATTTTCATTTTTAACAACATCTCAGGATAAAACATGTCTGTATATACGGTAAGCACAAGGATTAGGTCTAATGTTCCACCTTCCTACATTGTCTATGACCTGTATATTTACCGAATGGATTCAAAACATAATAAGCATATTCTTCTCGATGTAAAACAGCAGCCAGTCACCGATACTTACGAAACGCAAAAACATGAAACACAGGATACGGATGATGCTCTCATGGTTATTTACATCATGGAGGTGACATTATATAGGAAAACTATGTTAACAATCACGTGCGTAACTCCGCATCCATTCGTTGGAATGTATACGCTTGAGGAATTAAGCACTGGAAAGGCATACTCATCCGAGAAACGAGAGAACCCTTGCTTTTTTGTCTCTATGGGGACAACCAGACCTGTCAGAGAAGGGAAAAACACAATTCCGATTAATATAATGAGACCTGAAAGAGCTTTTATAGCAAAAGAATATCCTGCAGGTAGTTTGCTTGACCCTTTTAAAAAAGAAGCAATAAATGCGCAAATAAAATACAGATTTAATCAGCTTGATTACCCGAATCAAATGGGTGCGAGCGTCTGCGGCTCTGCTGCTTTTTTTTACTGTTTGCAAGTCGATCGCCCTGATATCTACAGACAAGCAGCACGAGAGTTATGGTCGTATGGGAAAACCAGAATTGGTCGTCTGGAGGTTTCACCCGGTATAGATTGCAGGCATCCTTCGGGTAAGTTTTATTATGATGATGGCACACCAGGCATCTCTGGTCTTGACTGGATGACCCTCGCAGGGTTAGTGGATTCTGACAATACTTTTCTGGACTATGATTCAATAGTTTCGCCAGTTGCAGGAGTAACAATGTGGGGTACGCTTTCCGAATGGTTTGAAAAGGCAGGATATGAAAAGATCTTTAGCAATGCAGGACCTGTCCAGGCGGGTATGCAGGGGTTCATCGAATTAAATAGTTACGCCAGCAAGGGGTACAGAATTGTCGCCTTAATTAGTGACGGATTGCTGAAAGGAAGTGATTCAATACTAACAATACCGAGTCATTGGATCGTCTGGGAGGGATGTGTTCACGAGGACAGCAATAGAAACATAACTCTACGATTGTTTTCATGGGGTACGGTGGATAACCAAATAAAGGAAAATACAGACATCTCGTTCTTTCTCAATCGTTTCTTTGGGGGATTGGTTTTTAAACCAATTAAATAAAAATGATTCGGTATTTGTTTTTATCTTTTCTTATTCTCATAACTTCTTGCTCGGATAAGGTAAACTTTCAGCCAGAGAATGATACACTGCCAGATGCGCTAACCGGAGAGTATTACTCTGCAAAAATAATTGCAAATTTTACCAACGGCAACCGATTTTACTTTACCAATAACAATACTAAAGTCAGAATGACCCCCTCCGATGGAAGCCTTACCATCTCACCAGACTTAAATATAAAATGTGCAAAAGATTGTGGATATCATGAAAATCTCATTATCTCTGGCTTTCCTTCGCAAAGAGGAATTATACAAATTGATATCTCAGTTTATACCGTCTCAACGATGTACTCATCAGGTGAATTGATCAGCAAAAAATACCTACTAACGGTCAAGTAAAATATCCTCTCTCCCAGGAAGAGAGAGGACCGCCTTACAACGCAATCCTTATCACATCATCAGGTTGCGTGGCTTCTTTCTGGCGTGATGAGGTTTGTTTCACCGTCACATACAGCGTGTTGCCGTCAGCGGAAAGTGCCAGGCTGTTGGGGTGCGTCGGCGTATCGAAGGTTTTCACCACCTGATAGCTTTTGGCGTCGATGACACTGACTTTCCCTGCCTGGCGGTGCGTGACATAAACTTCATTGCGTGCCGGATTAAACAGCACTGCCAGCGATTCCGGGGCGGCGATTTTTTCCAGTACCTTGCCGTTGCGGGTATCAACAACCAACACTTCTGGCTGTTTTGAATCAGTGATAAACGCGCGATGACCGGCGGTATCGAGGCTTAGATTGAGATAGAAATGTTCTTTGCCGTCTTCAGACAGTTTCTTGCGCGACAGGATCGTATTGCTGGCAGCATCGATCGTGATCAGCTCGCCATCAGCGTTAGTCACATACAGGCGCTGCGCGCCGGCATCCAGCGCCAGCCCGGTGCCAAACGCACCAGTACCGGTCAGGGTGGATTTCAGCGCGAGCGTCGCGCCGTCAATCACCCACAGCACACTCTCTTTACCCACGCCCGTCACATAGACGGTATTGGTTTTTTCATTGACCACCAGTTCACGCGGCTGCAACGGTTTTACCGTGTCGCTGCGCTGGCGGCTGTCGAGTATCACGCGCCCTTTCACCTCGCCGCTTTTCGCATCCACCGCCGTGACAGTGCCATTGAGGGTGTTGCCAAACCACAGCGTCTGCGTCTGTGTATTGATCGCCGCGCCGAAGGGTTTCAGGTCGTTATGGATCACCTGCGTCACATCCAGGTTTTGCGGATCAAGGCGATACACCACGCCGCCTTTATCAGTTTTGCGGCTTTGCGCGGTGGCGACCCACAGCGCGTTTTCCTGCTGGCTGTAAGCCATTTCGTAAGCGCCTTTTCCTACCGCTTTGCGCAGCATCTCTTCGGCGGCATGCGCGCTGAAGCTGCCAGTGAGCAGGAGTGCGCTGAGCAGTAGCGAGCGGCGCAGGCGGGGTGTGGACTGAAAACGTAAAGACATGACGACTCCCTTTGTTCAACAAAATGATCTGCTGCTCCACATCGCTTCCGGCTCGCAATGTCATGGCATTGCGTTGTTTTTCAAATGCGAATAGTAATCATTAATGGCATAAATGTGGAGGATTTATTCAGGTTGTGGCGTCGGGGAGAACTTTTTAATCCTGGAATTAACCGAATGTGCCGTTAAACTTTTCATGTCGTTAACAAATTCATTACCATTCCCGGGTTGATTTTTTGGGTTCCTCCGCACAAGTGAGTGTCATGAAAATAAGTTCTGTTCGCCGGGTTGCGCTTCCGGCTCTTCTCCTTCCCTTCATCTCCCTTTCAGATGCCCGGGCAGATGACGAGCAAACGCTCATCGTCACCGCCACACCGCAGGCGGTCTCTGAACTGGATACCCCTGCTGCGGTCAGCGTGGTGGCGGGTGACGATATGCGCCATGCCACCCCACGCGTGAATCTGTCAGAATCCCTCAGCGGCGTGCCAGGGTTACAGGTACAAAACCGGCAGAACTATGCGCAGGATCTGCAGTTGTCAATCCGTGGTTTTGGTTCACGCTCTACGTATGGTGTGCGCGGCGTGCGCATGTATGTGGATGGGATTCCGGCTACCATGCCCGACGGTCAGGGGCAGACATCGAATATCGACATCAACAGCATCGATCATATCGACGTGTTGCGCGGCCCCTTCTCGGCGCTATATGGCAACTCCTCCGGCGGTGTGGTGAACGTCACCACCGAAACTGGTAAACAACCCGCTACTGTTGAGGCCAGCAGCTATTATGGCAGCTATGGCTCCTGGCGCTACGGGCTGAAAGCGACCGGCGCAGTGGGCGACGGTACGCAAGCCGGCGACGTGGATTACACCGTTTCCACCAGTCGTTTTGCCACCCACGGCTACCGCGACCACAGCGGCGCGCGCAAAAACCTCGCTAACGCAAAGCTCGGCGTACGGCTGAACGAGGACAGCAAGCTGACATTGCTGTTTAACAGCGTCGACGTGAAAGCGAATGATCCCGGTGGCCTGACGTACAGCGAATGGCAGGCGAACCCGCGCCAGTCGCCGCGCGGCGATAACTTTAATACCCGCAAAGACATCAAACAGACTCAAGCGGGCCTGCGCTATGACCGCCAGTTGAGCGAACAGGATGCGCTCAGCGTGATGATGTATGCCGGGGAGCGCCAGACCACGCAATATCAGTCCATTCCGATGGCTCCGCAGTTGCGCCCTTCTCACGCCGGTGGCGTTATCGATCTTGAACGCCACTATCAGGGCATCGATACCCGCTGGACGCACCAGGGTGAGCTCGGCGTGCCGGTGACTTTCACCACCGGGCTTGATTACGAGAATATGAGTGAAAAGCGCAAAGGCTTTGAGAACTTCGTGATGGTTGATGGCGCACCGCAGTATGGTGAAAAAGGCGCAATGCGTCGCGATGAGCGCAACCTGATGTGGAACCTCGACCCTTATCTGCAGACTCAGTGGCAGTTGACCGATAAGCTGACGCTGGATGCAGGCGTACGTTACAGCTCGGTGTGGTTCGACTCCAACGACCATTACGTCACGCCAGGCAATGCCGACTCCAGCGGCGAGTCGAGTTATCACAAATGGTTGCCGGCAGGTTCGCTGAAATACGCGGTGACTGATGCCTGGAACCTCTATGCGTCTGCGGGTCGCGGGTTTGAAACACCGACCATTAACGAACTTTCCTATCGTTCGGGAGATGTGGGCGGCCTGAATCTGGATCTAAAACCGTCAACCAACACCACCGTTGAAGTGGGCAGCAAAACCCGCATCGGTAACGGCCTGCTGACGGCAGCACTGTTCCAGACTGATACCGATAATGAAATCGTGGTCGACAACAGCGAAGACGGGCGCGCCAGTTACAAAAACGCCGGTAAAACTCGCCGTCAGGGCGCCGAGTTGTCACTCGATCAGCAGTTTGCTGAAAACTGGCGAATGACCGCCGCCTGGACCTGGCTCGATGCCACCTATCGCACCGATGTCTGCGGCGACGGCAGTTGCAACGGCAACCGCATTCCCGGTATTGCCCGCAACATGGGGTTCGCTTCGCTGGGATATGTTCCTGAAGCAGGCTGGTACGCCGGGGCAGATATTCGCTACATGGGCGACATCATGGCCAACGACGACAACACCGCCAAAGCGCCCTCCTGGACAGTGGTGGGTCTGAATACGGGCTATAAATTTGACTTAGGCCAATGGAAAATGGATCTTTTCGGCCGCGTCGATAATCTGTTCGATCGTCAATATGTCGGCTCAGTGATCGTTAACGAGTCAAATGGCCGCTACTATGAACCCTCACCGGGTCGTAATTTCGGTGTGGGATTATCACTGGCATATCAGTTCGAATAACGTCGCATAACACATTCCCCGGACAAATAATAAGCCATTGTTCCGGGGAAGGTGAATATCATCGTCCTGGCGATCAATTCCGGTTAATAAATAGACTGCCGCTGTAAAATAAACGTATCGTGATCGATAATTATTTCCATTGCCTGACGGGTCGCCTGCTCATCCTTCTTTTCCAGTGCCGCCAGTAAATCCGCATAAAAATGCGTATCAGGGAAAATATCGCTGGAATGCGGGTGGAGAAAATTAAAGCAGGGACCAATTTGTACCCACAATTGTTCAATAAGCGCGGTTAATGTAGGCATTTCGGCGTAACGGTAGAGGTGAAAACGGAACACGTAATTTGCCTGCAGTATCTGTTCAACCTCGCCGTGCCGGATGTTACCCTGAAAGTCATCGGCAAGGCGCTGCAATTCACTGAGTTTTTCTGCCGTGAGATGCGTCAGCGCAGTGACCGCTGCCATCCCCTCTAACTGCTTTCGGATGGCGTTGATCTCCTTGTAACGCTCCTGCGAAACCACCGGCACCAGAAATGCCTGGGCAGGCGTCGCCTGGAGTGCGCCTGACGATACCAGCCGCAGAAGCGCTTCGCGCACGGGGGTAATACTGGTGCCTAACTGTTCGGCAATCTCCTTGGTAATTAACCGGGCTCCGGGTTTCAGCGCGCCAATAATTAACGCACTTTTTAAATTCACTTCGACCTGAGTGGTCAAACTCGTGCGCTGTGCTTTCTCAAAATCCAGCATAGGGACATCCTGTTGCTTAGTCTCATCGTTATCGTTGCAGCCATTTAGCAGAAACTATTTTGCAGGACACAGAGAATATATCCTGTATCCTTCGCTGGTGTTGGGTTATAAAATAAAAAGTCAACTGTCATAGTTTAGAGTTATTAGTTTGCTAATGAAGGCCATACCGTACTGCGCGCGGTGATCGACGCTGCAATAATTAAAGACGGTAATATCAAAATTTTCCATGAAAATATTTCGCGTTAATTCACTTTCATGAAATAAGGTTTAATTGATAAGCCGGGGTTATGAAACAGCCTGATTTAATCTCACCACCAGGTAAATACAGGCCTGTTTCGTTTCATTGACAAAACGGCAATCATTCGGCGGCCCGAGTTCGAGACAATCCCCCGCTTTCATCTCATGACGGGTATCGCCCTCGATAAACACCAGTTCCCCTTGCTGTAACCAGATCAACTGGCGCGCCAGCGCGTACGACGACGCTGGCATCGGGATATCGCTCCCGGCGGGTAGTTCAATCTCAACCAGATCAATAGGCAGATCGCTGCGCGGCGAAACATGACGGCGCAGGTAATGGCTTTGCGGATCACGCCAGACCGGCTGGTTTTCCCGCCGCAATAACTTGCCTTCCTGCATTTCCGCACGGGCGATCAGCGTCGACATGCTGAGACCAAAGGCACCGGATAAGCGCCCGAGCATAGTGGCTGTCGGGCTGCTTTCACCACGCTCGATTTTATGCACCATCGCTCGGGAAACCCCGGCCCGCTCCGCCAGCTCGCTGAGCGACCAACCACGGGATTCACGTTCAAGGCGCAGGCGGGCGCTGATCCGCTGATTTACATTGTCTTCTGGCGTCATCATGGAATACATTATAGTAATAACATCGTACTACTATAGTATACATGCCATGAGGTTTGCTATGACGATTCGCTCTGCCTGTAAAGAAGACTGTGCAGCGATTGCAGAAATCTACAATCATGCCGTACTGCACACCGCTGCCATCTGGAATGATTCTACTGTTGATACGGATAACCGCATTGCATGGTTTGAGTCGCGTCAGCTACTGGGCTATCCGGTGCTGGTGAGTGAAGAGAACGGCACAGTGACGGGTTATGCCTCGTTTGGTGACTGGCGCGCGTTTGACGGCTTTCGTCATACCGTTGAGCACTCGGTGTACGTGCACCCGGCGCATCAGGGCAAAGGGCTGGGCCGCCTGCTGCTGACGCAACTGATTACCGAAGCCAGAAACATCGGCAAGCACGTGATGGTCGCGGGTATTGAATCGCAAAACCTTGCATCGTTGCAGTTGCACGCCTCCCTCGGTTTTATTACCACTGGCGAAATGCCGCAGGTAGGCACCAAGTTTGGCCGCTGGCTGGATCTGACCTTTATGCAGCTTCAACTTGATGACCGCGCAGAACCGGACGCGCGGCCATGAACCAGTCGCTGACCCTCGCCTTTCTCATCGCCGCCGGGTTTGGCCTGGTCATCCAGAATACCCTGATGGTGCGGATCACCCACAACGCCTCCACGATCCTGATCGCCATGTTGCTCAATTCACTGGTCGGGATCATCCTGTTCGTCAGCATTCTGTGGATTAAACACGGCGTGGGCGGGTTTCAGGAACTGGCGGTAAGCGTCAGGTGGTGGACGCTGATCCCCGGCCTGCTCGGCTCATTTTTCGTGTTTGCCAGCATCAGCGGTTATCAGTATGTCGGCGCGGCAACCACCATTGCGGTGCTGGTCGCCAGTCAGTTAATCGGTGGGCTGGTGATGGATGTGCTGCGCAGTCAGGGCATTCCCTGGCGGGCGCTGGTGGGGCCGGTGTGTGGTGCCGTGATGCTGGTGGCAGGCGCCTGGCTGGTGGCCAGACGCCAGTTTTGACGTTAAAGGATGGTGCCGCCTTTGGTGAGCTGCTCGTGGCGCGCCTCCATATCTTCCTTGTGCTGGCGGCCATGATGGGCGATGGCATTACGCAGGCGTTGCTGCTGGGCATAGCGATCTTCACGACTCAGCGCCGCATCCTCGCTCAGTTCAACCAGCAACTCATTCATATGCGTAATAACACTCTCTTCCACCGCCGCGTCCACGCGGGCGGTCACCTCATCCAGATGCGACATAACTCACTCCTTATCGCTTAATTTAACTTCGCTTTCGAGAAATCGCTGCCCATCAGGCTGACGCTAAAGCCGGAGACATTGCTGCGGGTGGCGAAGAAGGTTTTGCCATTCGCCAGCGCAATCCACGGTGCCTGCTGGTAGTAAATCTCCTGCGCCTTACCGTACAGTTCCGCACGCGCCGCCGGGTCGCTGGTCAGTTTCGCTTTCTGCACCAGATCATTGTATCCCTTATCGCACCAGCGGGCGGCATTGGAGCCGGTTTTAACGCTGTCGCAGCCAAGCAGCACGTCAGCAAAGTTATCCGGATCACCGTTGTCGGACATCCAGCCAAACAGCGCCGAGTCGTGTTCACCTTTACGCATGCCGGAGAGGTATTCACCCCACTCATAGGTCACAATTTTGGCTTTGATGCCCACTTTCGCCCAGTCGTTCTGGATCATCTCCGCGATGCGACGGGAATTTGGGTTGTATGGACGCTGAACTGGCATCGACCATAGCGTCACTTCCGCGCCATTTTCTAGCCCCGCCTGCTTCAGCAGATCCTTCGCTTTTTGCGGATCGTAAGCATAGTCCTGCAGATCTTTTTTGTAGCCGAGCATGTTTGGCGGCAGCGGCGATTTCGCCACTGTGCCGGAGCCCATAAACACGGCGTTGACGATGGCTTTCTTGTCCGTCGCGTAATTCAGCGCCTGGCGCACCAGCACGTTATCAAACGGTTTTTTCTCGGTATTGAATGCCAGATAGCCGACGTTCAGCGCATCAACAGAATGCAGCGTCAGATCTTTATTCTTCTTGATCGCGTCAAACTGGACGGGCGACGGCGCAGGAATAATCTGGCATTCGTTGGTCTGCAGTTTGGCCAGGCGAGTCTGCACATCTGGCGTAATAGAGAAAATCAGGTGTTTCGTCGGCACGGCGCCATCCCAGTAGTTCGGGTTAGCGACGTAGCGGATCAACGAATCAACTTTGTACTGTTGCAGCACATACGGCCCGGTGCCGATCGGCCAGTTATCGACGTTTTCCGGCGTGCCTTTTTTCAGCATCGCATCGGCATATTCAGCGGAAAGGATCGAGGCAAAATCCATCCCCCAGTCGGCGATAAACGCGGCATTCGGCTCACTCAACACAAACTGGACGTGATAATCGTCGATCTTTTTCACATCCTGAATCAGCTTATCCAGCCCTACGTCAGTGAAATATTCGTAATTGCCCTGCGAAACTTTATGATACGGATGGTTAGGGTCTTTCTGACGCATCACTGAGAAAATAACGTCATCGGCATTGAAATCACGCGTCGGTTTGAAGAATTTGTTGCTGTTGAATTTCACGCCCTGACGCAAGGTAAAGGTATACGTTTTGCCGTCAGGCGATATCTTCCACTCGGTTGCCAGGGACGGTACCGGGGTGTTTTTCACCGGGTCAAAATTGATCAGGCGGTTATATTGCGTTTGCGAGCTGGCGACGAACGACGGGCCGGAACTGGCAATCTGCGGGTTGAAGGATTCCGGTGAGGCTTCGGAACAGTAGATAATCGTGTCTTTGTCTGCCGCGATGGCACTTGCCGGTAAAATTGCGCTCAATGCCAGCGCGAGTAGCGTTATCCCTTTAGACATGGTAGTAAACCCTGCTTTTATTATGTGGATCTTAATAACAGCACAGTCGGTAATAACTGACAAATAATCAATCGTCATCAGGTTATGCTAACCGGGTGTTTTTCGTTGCTTTCTTAATCAACTGTTTGGCTTAAGTTGTTTCGCAAAGGTCAAGCAAAAATTCACTGCTCAATAGCGCGAGAATTCGAAGGTTTTAGCCTGTCTTTTGCCGTTTAGAACCCCGGCCGCTCCAGTAGAGTAATGGAGTGAAGAAGTCTATGGGATGAGAACGTGACAAAAACTCTATTACGCAGCGGCGATCTTGACGATTTCCAGGCTGTCGGCGGCGGCGGTCAGGCGGTCTTTGACTCGGCGTTGCAAATCCGTGAAACCCTGCGCCTGCGTAAACAGCTCGCACTGGTAGACTGCCTGGCCATTCCGCAAGTCAACGACGAAAGCGACCGCGTGGCGTGGTATGCGCCCATCGAAGGAAAAGCGATCGCCTGGAAAGCGGCGGATGCCGATACCCGCGAACGGGCGCGGCGTTTTCTGCACAACACCTTTGAAAGCGCGTTAGCCCTGAGCCGCAAAAGCCTGCAATCCGACAAAACCGCGCAGCAATTGTTCGGCGCGCTGCTGGAAAAAGCGTTGCAGTTCCCTGGTGAAAATCACGTTTACCTGGTCGACGGCAAGCCAGTCATCACCTTCTGGGGTTTCATCAATCTCAACGAAAATACCCGCGTTGACGCGCTGGCCTGTCTGACGTTGCCAGAACCGGAACCGGTGATTGAGCAACTCCCGGAACCGCCCGTCGACACCATCCCGGAACCTGTCATGTTTAGCGATGGCGACAAGCCGCTGTTTACGCCACCGCCTCCGCTCCCCGAACCGCCGTTCACCCCGGTGGAGATGCCAGAGCCCGAACCTGAAATTGCGATTCCGCTCATCCCGGAAGCCCAGCCGCAGCCGGAGAAAACGGTACCTGCCCGCCATCGTCGCATTCCGCTGTGGAGCCTGCCAGTCGCTGCCGTGGTGGTGGCCGCCGTTGCCGTGCCATTACTGTGGAAACAGCGCGCGACGGCAGTTGAACCGACCCCGGTTGTTACACAAGCGCCAGCCCCCATTGAGTTACCCGCGCCCGCCGATTTACCGAAGTTAACCGCCGGATTACCGCTGCATCAGGCTGATGTTGTCAAAGCCAAAGAAGAGAACGTGGCAGAGAAAGCGAAACCCGAGGATGAACCGGTGGTGATCGCCGCCATTCCTAAAGATGCGCTGGTAATGGAAGCCGGGGAACTCAAAGCGGGCACGACCCGTTTCCTCAACGGCAGCTGGCGGGTGCTGGGCGATATCAAAGATCCGACCGGCAACGCGCCATCACTGCGTTATCAGATCCAGAACAACAAAGGTACGGCACGCGTGGTGCATGGCAAGAACATTGTCTGCCGTGCGGATATTTTCTCCGGCCTGCACCAGAATGGTGAGTTGCTGATTAAGAGCCGTGGCGCGGCGCGCTGCGCAGACGGCTCCCGCTACCCAATGCCGGAAATTACCTGCAAAGCAGGCACCAGCGATGTGGCGCAATGTACCGGCCGTTACGATGCCAGAACCATCGTCCCGCTGACGTTCAAGAAAACAGGGGCCTGATGTCATGCTGGTTACTCTTTGCGATTACAAACAGAGCGTCACGCTGATTGCCAACAGTGGCGTACAGTTTCTTGATTTTGGCCTCACGCCGCAGGAGTCGCTCCACAGCGGGCGCTTCGTGCGTAAAACCGCCAACGGCCCGCTGCTGAGACTTGATTATGATCTGGTCAATGGTCGCTATACGCTGCCTGCCCGTCAGGGCGAACAGGCGGAAGTGGTCAAACCGGAAAGCACGCTGACGCTGGAACAGTCGCTGGCGATCCTCGACGGGATCTGGCTGCCGCTACCCTTCTTCCGCTTTAACCCGCCGCGAACTTTCGTTGAAGGGCCGGATAACTGGGCGCGTGTGCAGATCCGCAAACTGAGTCAGCCCGACAGCGCAGGCAACAGCCACCGCGTGACGCTGGCCTTCGACAGCCAACTCAGCGGCGACAGCCCGGCGTCGCTGGCGCCGGTCGAAAACGATATTCTCAACGGCACCCGCTTTTCGCTGGCGTGGCGTGACGACGAAATCGCCGATTTCCTCGATCAAACCTGGATCGACGGCTGGTTGCGGGAAGTCTTCAGCCAGTATGCGTCTCAGCAAAGCCGCACCGAGCGCGACATCGCGCAGGCGATGCGCAGTTTTGAATATCAGGGCCACTGGCTGAACCTGCTCACCCTGCTTGGCGAACAGCTAGCTATTCCGGAAATCAAAATCGTTACCGCCACGCTGAGCACCCCGGCGATCCCGGTCGACCTGATCCTTGATGTCGGCAACACCCACACCTGTGGCGTCATTATTGAAGATCAGGGCGATGCCAACGATGGCCTGCGGCAGACGGCGGAGTTGCAGGTCCGCTCGCTGACCGAGCCGCAGCATCTTAATGAGCCACTGTTCAGCAGCCGCATCGAGTTTTGCGAGGCCCGTTTCGGCAAACAGCACTATTCGGTTGAAAGCGGTCGCGATGACGCGTTCGTCTGGCCGTCGATTGTCCGCGTCGGCGATGAAGCGCGAAAACTGGCGATGCAGCGTCTCGGCACTGACGGTTACAGCGGTTTGTCCAGCCCGCGTCGTTATCTGTGGGATGAAACGCCCACCGTGCAGGACTGGCGTTTCAGCCAGATCAACAGCAAAACGCAGCGTGAGCCGCTGGCCACCGCCTTCCCGCTGATGAACCTGATGAACGATGACGGGCAGCCGCTGTATACGTTGCCGCCGGAAGATCGCCTGCCGGTGTTTTCGCCGCAGTACAGCCGCAGTACGCTGATGACCCATATGCTGTGTGAATTGCTGGCGCAGGCGCTCGGGCAGATCAACAGCGTCGCCACCCGCCTGCGACTCGGTTTTCCGTCGTCCCCTCGCCAGCTACGCACCATTATTCTGACCCTGCCGTCGGCGATGCCGAAACAGGAGCGTGAAATTTTCCGTCGCCGGATGTTTGAAGCGATTGCACTGGTGTGGAAAGCCCTCGGCTGGCATCCACAGGATGACGATTTCGCTAACCTGAAACTGCAGAAAAACAGCGTGGTGCCAGTTCCGCAGATCCAGATGGAATGGGACGAAGCAAGCTGCGGCCAACTGGTGTGGCTGTATAACGAAGCCGTGTCGCATTACAGCGGGCAGACAGAAGCGTTTTTTGCCGCGCTCTCCCGCCCGGATCGCGCTGCCGCGCACAACGAGCAGCCAGGCCGCACCCTGCGCGTGGCCTCGGTCGATCTTGGCGGCGGCACTACGGATATGGCGATCACCCAGTATCAGCTTGATGACGGCACTGGCAGCAACGTCAAAATCACCCCGCACCTGCTGTTCCGCGAAGGATTTAAAGTGGCTGGCGATGACATTCTGCTGGATATCATTCAGCGCTGCGTGTTACCGGCCCTGCAGACGCAGTTACAGAAAAGCGGTATTGCCGATGCACCCGCCCTGATGGCGACGCTGTTTGGTGATTCTGGTCGCATCGATACCCAGGCGGTGCTGCGCCAACAGACCACGCTCCAGCTGTTTATGCCGCTCGGCCACGCCATTCTTGCCGCGTGGGAGCGCAGCGACAGCAGCGATCCGCTGGCGGGACTCTATGCCACCTTTGGCGAGTTGTTGAGTCAGCCGCCCACTCGCAACGTGATGAACTACATTACCCACGCGGTTGAGCATCAGTTGCCTGGCGGTTCAGCACCGTTCGAACTGCTCAACGTGCCGTTGCAGGTGAACTTCAGCGATCTGCAACAGGCGATGCTGGCGGGTGAATTTACCATCGCCTCACCGTTGCATGCAGTGTGCGAAGCCATCTCCCATTACCACTGCGACGTGCTGCTGATCACCGGGCGTCCGGGGTGTCTGCCGGGTGTGCAGGCGCTGATCCGCCATCTGCAACCCGTACCGGCCAGCCGCATGGTCTGGCTCGACAAATATCATGTGCATGAATGGTATCCGTTCAGTCAGCAGGGCAAAATCGGCAACCCGAAATCCACCGCGGCAGTGGGCGCAATGCTCTGTAGCCTGGCGCTCGATTTACGTCTGCCGCGCTTTAACTTTAAGGCCGTCGACATCGGTGCTTACTCCACCGTGCGCTATCTCGGCGTGCTGGATAACGTGGTGAACACGCTGCGCGAGGAGAACGTCTGGTACCCGGACATCGATCTGGATCAACCCGGCGTCAAACTCGACTCACGGCTCCATTTCCCGCTGCGCGGCAATGTCACGCTGGGTTTCCGCCAGCTCGCCAACGCCCGCTGGCCGGCCACCCCGCTCTACACCCTGAGCATTAACAGCCCGGAACTGGCCAAAACCATCGCCGGAGATGGCGTGTTGCATGTCCGCCTGCAATTGCGCGGCGGTAACCGGCATCTGGCGCCGGATGCCTTTGAACTGGCTGATGCCTGGTTACAGGACGGTACACCGGTCGCCCCGGATGCCCTGACGCTGAAACTGAATACGCTGGCCGATCGCCGTCACAGCGGCAGCCACTACTGGATCGATAGCGGGAGCGTTTATCTGAAATGAGTGATTTACAAGCCGTCATCGCGTGGACGGAAGCCACGCGTCTGCACGCCCCCTTACTGAATAACGATGCGGATGCCCTGCTGACACGCCTGCTGGCGCTGAAGCATCAACAACAGCGACTGACGTCGGCACAAAACCAGCCGCCGTCCGTTGGCCTGTACGGCCACGCGCTACAGGCCAAAGCCCATCTGCTGACCACTTTATGCAGCAGCCCCGCCGGGCGGTTGTCGATTACCGCTGGCGGCAAAACCCTGGACTGGTTTACTCATATTAACCCTGGTCATAACACCACGCGCATGGCGATCCGCTTCAGTCAGCAGGTCACCGCGCCGAATGAAGCGTTCCCGCTGCGCCTGACACTGATGAGCGAAGCCGAACTGGTGCAGCTGTTTATTGCACATGCGTTAGATCAGGACGAGATCCGCCCGGTTGAGAAAAGTGTCATTGCCGCACGGCTGGCAGGCTGGCAGTCCTTGCGCCAGCCGCAACAGGTACCGGGTATCGATCGAGAATCGATTGCGGCGATTGCCCGTTTCTGGCGCGAAAGCGTACCGGTTTCCCAACAGCAGATGGACGACGGCCTGTGGTACCAGTTTGCCGCGCTGTTGCCGTCGCTGGATCTCAGCGCCCGTGCCAGCGCCTGGTCGCTGCTGTGGGGAGAACAACACACGCTGACCCAGCAGTGGCTGATGCTGGCGCATACGCTGCACCAGACCGGCAATGCCCGTGAGGTTGCCGCGCCGCTGAGTCTGTTGGTCGACAGCTTCGCATTACCAGCAGAAGGTTTTTTAACCCCTGACGTTGAGGTTGAAGGTGACGTGGTGGTGCATCCCCTGCACCACGGTCATCTGCAAAATGCCATCAGCCTGCCCATCGCCACGCTGGCGTTGCTCAGTCTTGAGCTGGCGTTGCCGGTAGAAAACGGCGTGCTCGATAACGTAGAGATCGTTGATATTCCGGCGGTGCCGCACTCGCCCGGCGCGCCGTTATGGCAGAGCAAATGCCGCTGGCTGCTGGAGAGCTATCGCCAGCGCTTCCAGCCGGACATTCTGCTGGTATGCAACGCCTCCGTGCAGCGTGCGCAAACGCCCGCCGTCGCCCGTGCGCTGATGCAATGGGTGGATGACACGCAGCCACTACAGGAAAGCGCGTTGCCGGGGCTGGTCTGGGCGGTCACCCCGCACGATCACCGCTTTACCCTGAAACAGAATCTCGACGAAGGCGTCCAGCACCTGATCAAAAAACCGGGTCAGCGCTGGGGAACCTTGCAGGCGCTGGACAGCAGCAGTATGCAACGGTTGATGGAGTGGCTGGCGCAGGCGCTGAACCCGGCGCTGCGCAGCAGCCGTCTGCAATTGCTCGGTCAGAGCGTGAATGCCCGACTCGCGGCACTGATGAGACCGTATCTCGCCCCGGTGCATCGTGATCCCGCCGCCATGCAGCAGCAGGCGCAGTCGCTGGTTCGCCAGTTACAATCCCGCGCTGCAACGCTGGGGGAAATAATAGAAGGATTACTGCCCGCCCAGCGCGCGTTTGACATGCTCTGTCAGACGCAGCAGCCGCGGGAAGAGAAAGTCGCAGGCTTATTCAGCGAAAGCGTGGATCTGTTTGCGCAACCGGAAGATAAGTCCCGCACCAGTTACAACGAGCAGGATACCGGTACGCTGGCGCACGAGTTGTGGATCAGACATTTACATCAGTGGAGCCGCCGGGCAGACATTGCCGCGCATGCGGGCTTAACGCCTGATGTGCTGCAACAACTGGCCGAATGTCTGATCATCACCAGTTATCGTCTGCAACTACCGGCCAGACTGCAGCAGGTGATGCGTGGCGAAAACCCCAGCGCGGCACAGTTACGCGCCACCATCGGTAATTTCATCGCCTGGTTTGATTATGCCGCCCTGCCGGTGGAGGCTCGTCCGGCAAGTCGGATTGCGAAAGGCAGCGCTATCTTTGAACTGAAATCGCCGGACACCACCGCACGTCTGACGCAACTGGGCGAACAGCCGGTACATGCGGCCACGCGATATGTTTATGACTGGCTGGTGGCGCTTTACAGCCGGGCGACCGAAAACGCAGGCTGGCAGCATCCGCTGGACATTACGGCTGACGCACGTCGCCAGTTACACAAACATTTGCAGTAATGATGGTTCACAAGGATGTGAGCCCGTCATTGATCCTCAGAATAGCGACATCAGCAGTGCGACAGGGAAACTAAACGGCCAGGTAACACCAACAAGGAGGGAAGCCATCAGGCGAATACAGAAGCGTTCTTTCGTCAGAAACCAGGTGATCACCGAACAGATCACCGCCATCACGACATAGAACACCAGCATTTTTTGGTACAGCGTCATTGGGAAGCCCATTCCGTGGAAAAACCGGGCGCACTATGCCTCTTTTTATGATGCCCATCAAGATCCCTGCTCAAGAATACGAAAATTTCTTGCCAACGCCGAATTTTAGAAATCTAAGCCTTTATCCGATTGCACTTAGGCACTTCGCCGACTATATGTTTAGGGGTTAATTCAGCGAGGTGGCGTTATGGACGTTTCCAGCAGAACCGTAGTATTGATAAATGTTATGGCTGCGTTGCTGTTACTGAGTCTCTTATGCTACAGATTTAACTGGGTTTTCTGAGTTTATCTCCATTCTCGTAATAGCGACTTATTGTAACTTCCCTGTCACGACAGGCATTGCCCCGGTATATTTCTGTGTCCCGGGGCAATGTGTTTTACTGCCTTTATTCGTGTTTCACCATCACATGACGCACCACGGTATAATCCTCCAGCCCGTACAGCGACATATCTTTGCCGAAGCCAGACTGTTTCTGCCCACCGTGCGGCATTTCACTGACCAGCATGAAGTGGGTGTTGACCCAGGTGCAGCCATATTGCAGGCGTGCACTAAGACGATGCGCGCGCCCGACGTCACGCGTCCAGACGGATGACGCCAGCCCGTATTGCGAGTCGTTGGCCCAGGCCAGCACCTGCGCTTCATCATCAAACATCGTCACGCTGACCACCGGGCCAAACACTTCGCGCTGCACAATCTCATCTTCCTGCAACGCGCCCGCCAGCACCGTGGGCTGGTAACGATAGCCAGGCGCTTCGACTTTATTACCGCCGGTTACCACTTTGATATGACCGAGCGCTTTGGCTTTCTCGACGGCCGCAGACACACGTTCCAGATGCGCCTGCGAGCTAAGCGGGCCAAGTTCGGTGGACGGATCCTGCGGATCGCCCATTTTCAGGCTGGCCACCGCCGCACCCAGTTTTTCCACCAGTCGATCATGAACGCCCCGCTGGGCGTATATGCGACAGGCGGCGGTACAGTCCTGCCCGGCATTGTAGAAGCCGAATGTGCGTACGCCGTCCACCACCGCATCGATATCGGCATCATCAAACACAATCACTGGCGCTTTGCCGCCCAGTTCCATATGCATGCGCTTAATCGTCGAGGCGGTATGACCGATGATATGCTCACCAGTCGCGATGGAGCCGGTCAGCGACACCATGCGCACTTTTTCATGACCGGTCAGCGGATCGCCAACGGTTTTACCGCGCCCGAACAGCACGTTCAGCACCCCTGGCGGGAAAATGCCGCTGGCGAGTTCAGCCAGTTTGAGTGCAGTCAGCGGGGTGATTTCTGACGGTTTGATCACCACGCAGTTCCCGGCAGCCAGCGCTGGCGCCAGTTTCCAGGCCGCCATCATCAGCGGATAGTTCCACGGCGCAATCGAGGCCACCACCCCGACCGGATCGCGGCGAATCATCGACGTGTGCCCTTCCAGATACTCACCCGCCGCCAGACCACTCAGGCAGCGCGATGCCCCGGCAAAAAAGCGGAACACGTCAACAATGGCCGGAATTTCGTCATTCAGTACGCAGTGCAGTGGCTTGCCGCAGTTGAGCGACTCAAGGCGCGCGAACTCTTCCGCATGCGTTTCAATCGCTTCCGCCAGTTTTAACAGGCACTCCGAGCGTGTTTTCGGCGTCGTTTGCCCCCATTCCATAAACGCACGATCCGCTGCCAGCACCGCCGCATCAACCTGTGCTGGCGAGGCTTCCGCAATCTCGAGAATGACCTCGCCGGTTGACGGATTGTAGACAGGTTGCTTCTCCCCTTCACCTGCCACCAGTTCACCATTGATCAATAACTTATGTTGCATAGCAGACTCCATATTTATCGTTTATTTCCCGCTACCGGCGACCATTTCGCCGTCTCGGGTTAACCACCAGGCACCCAGAATGGGAATCGTTGTTGCCAACATCACTAACAAAGCCACCACGTTGGTGACCGGTACGTCGCGCGGCCGTCCGAGCTGATTCAACAGCCAGAGCGGCAACGTGCGTTCGTGTCCGGCGGTAAACGTGGTAACGATAATTTCATCAAAGGAGAGCGCGAAGGCCAGCATGCCCCCGGCCAGCAGCGCCGAGCCAAGATTCGGCAGCACCACATAGCGGAAGGTTTGCCAGCCGTTAGCACCCAAATCCATCGACGCTTCGACCAGGCTCCATGAGGTGCGCCGGAAACGGGCGATCACGTTGTTAAACACCACCACCACACAGAAAGTGGCGTGCCCCACCACGATGGTGAGGAATCCTGGCTCGAGACCAATTGCCTTAAACGCGGTCAGCAGTGCCAGCCCGGTGATGATCCCCGGCAAGGCAATGGGCAGAAGCAGCAATAACGAGATAGCGTTTTTGCCGAAAAACGTGCTGCGCCACAGTGCCGCGGCAGCTAACGTTCCCAGCACCAGTGCAATCAATGTCGCCAGTGCGGCGATTTTTAGTGACAACGTCACGGAATCGAGAATATCACCACGCCCCGCCGCCACGCTGAACCAGTGCAGCGTCAGCCCCTGCGGCGGAAAGCTGTATGCCGCGTCTTCGGTGTTAAAGGCGTACATCGCAATAATAGCCAGCGGGAAATGCAGGAAGACAACGCCGCCCCAGGTGGCGATTTTGAGAAACCACGGTGCGCGTTCAGAGTGCATCGAAGGCTCCCAGGCGCTTCACGAACGCCAGATAAAGGGCAATTAATACACCAGGCACCAGCGTGAATGCCGCTGCCATTGGCATATTGCCGATCGCCCCCTGTTGCGAATAGACCATGTTGCCGATGAAATACCCCGGTGGCCCGACGAGCTGCGGCACAATAAAATCGCCGAGCGTCAGCGAAAAGGTAAAAATAGAGCCCGCCGCAATACCGGGGATCGCCAGTGGCAACACCACATGGCGGAAGGTCTGACTGGGTCTGGCACCGAGATCGGATGAAGCCTGCAACAGCGACGATGGCAGACGCTCCAGCGCCGCCTGTACCGGCAGGATCATGAACGGCAGCCAGATATAGACAAAAACCAGAAAGCGCCCCAGTCCGGAAGTCGACAACGTATTGCCGCCAATGCCGGGCAGCGTGAGGATCAGATTCAACAGCCCTTCCAGCCCCATATGGCTGAGAAACCACTGCGCGACGCCATCCTTCGCCAGAAGCAGCGTCCAGGCGTAGGCCTTAACGATGTAGCTCGCCCACATCGGCAGCATGACGGCGATATAAAAGAAAGCTTTCATTTTGCCGCGGGCGTAGCGCGCCATATACCAGGCCATCGGAAAGGCCAGTATTGCGCTGGCAATGGTCACACCGACCGCCATCACCAGCGTGCGCAGGATGATGTCGTAATTCGCCGGGTTAAACAGCGCTCTCAGGTTCGCCAACGTCAGATCCGGCGTGACGGACATGGTGAAATCGTCGAAGGTGTAAAACCCCTGCCACAGCAAAGTAAACAGTGAGCCAAGATAGACGATCCCGAACCACATCAGCGGCCCGAGCAGCAACAAAAACAGCCCGAGCGCGGGTTTGCGCCAGAACAGACCTGACAGGCGGCTAATGCGCGACGGTGACGGCGTTGGGGACACACTCATCTCCATTTCACCTCCCTCCGTCAAGCGGCACCATGGCCTCTCGCGCCCAGGATGCCAGCACCGTTTGCCCCGGTACGGGCGTTGCGGGCAAAGCGCTGCCGGTAAAACTGGCCTGGCTCACCAGCAGTTTTTCACCGCCCGACAACGCAATCTCAACGCGCGTCGCCGCCCCCTGATACTGCACCGCCTGGACCACGCCATTAACCTGCACTTCGCCGCCTTCATTGAGCCGAATATGTTCCGGACGCAGCGACCAGACGCCCGCCATCCCGCACAGTTTTTCGCTCATCGCCGGATCAAACACGTTGGAGGTGCCGACGAACCCGGCGACGAACGGCGTACGCGGACGCAGATACAAATCACGTGGAGAATCGACTTGTTCAATGCGACCGTTGTTAAACACCGCGACGCGATCGGACATCGACAGCGCTTCGCCCTGATCGTGAGTGACGAAAATAAAGGTGATCCCCAGATCCTGTTGCAGCTTTTTCAGTTCAAGCTGCATCTGCTCGCGCAATTTGAGATCCAGCGCGCCCAGCGGCTCATCAAGCAACAGCACGCGCGGTTGATTGACCAGCGCACGGGCTATCGCCACCCGCTGGCGCTGACCGCCGGAGAGTTGCGACGGCTTTCGGGTATGGACAAACCCGAGTGCCACTTTTTCCAGCGCCTCCTGCGCACGCTGCCGCCGCGTTTTTTTATCGACCCCTTTGACCATTAACCCGTAAGCGACGTTGTCGAGAATCGACATATGCGGGAACAGCGCGTAATCCTGAAAGACCGTGTTTACATCGCGTTCCCAGGGGGGAAGTTCGCTGGCCTCTTTGCCGAAAATGCTGATGTTGCCACCGGAAAGCTGCTCGAACCCGGCAATCAACCGCAGACAGGTGGTTTTGCCGGAGCCGGACGGCCCCAGCATGGAGAAAAACTCGCCATCCTTAATCGCAATGCTGACTCCATCCACCGCGCGCACATCACCATACAGACGCGAGACGTCATGAAACTCTACGGCATACGTCATGTTTCACTCCCGCACTCAGCGACCGCCCATGATGGCGATGTAATCCTGCGTCCAGCGGCTGTAGGAGACATATTTGCCGCCGTTCGCCACTGGCGTTTTCCAGAAGGCGATCTTGTCAAAGAAGGCGTAGCCGTTGGTTTCGCAGCCTTTTTCGCCGAGCAAGGTGCTGGCTTTGCAACCTTCCGGCACCACGGGAAGCGAACCAAACCAGGCGGATACATCCCCCTGCACTTTTGGCGTCAGCGACCAGTTCATCCACTTGTAAGCACAGACCGGATGCTTCGCCTGCGCATGCAGCATGGTGGTATCGGCCCAGCCGGTTACGCCTTCTTTTGGAAACACAGTGGCAATAGGCTGCCCTTCACCTTTCAGCCCGTTGGCCTGATAGGGCCAGGCGCTGGAGGCGACAACGCCTTCGTTTTTGAAATCACTCATCTGGACGGTGGTGTCGTGCCAGTAGCGGTGGATCAGGCCATGCTGATCGCGCAGCACTTTCAGTACCGCCTGATACTGTTCTTCAGTGAGCTGGTAGGGATCTTTGATGCCGAGTTGCGGCTGCGTTGCTTTCACGAACAGCGCGGCATCGGCAATATAAATGGGGCCGTCGTAAGCCTGAACGCGCCCCTGGTTGGTTTTTCCATCGGGCAGATTCTGCTTAACAAACACCACGCTCCAGCTGTCCGGCGGCGTCGTGAACGTTTTGGTGTTGTACATCAGCAGGTTCGGGCCCCACTGATACGGCGTGCCGTACACTTTGCCGTCGACGTTAAACCAGTCGCCCTTCACAATGCGCGGATCGAGGGTTTTCCAGGCCGGGATCAGTCTGGTGTCGATCGGTTGTACGCGTTTGCCCATGATCAAACGCAAGGACGCATCGCCGGACGCGGTGACCAGATCGTATCCGCCTTTGGCCATCAGGCTGACCATCTCGTCAGAGGTGGCGGCGGTTTTGACGTTGACCTGGCAACCACTCTCTTTTTCGAAGGCGGTGACCCAGTCGTAGTTTTTATCCGTCTGCCCCCGTTCGATATAGCCAGGCCAGGCGATAATATCTAACTGGCCTTCGCCTTTTTCGAGCGATGTCGGGGGTTCGGCGGCATGCGCGGTAATGACGGTCATTCCCAGCGCGCACAGGCTGCTGCGGGCAAATTGCTTGCTCATAGAATCTTACTCCTGTCACAATGAATTCTGGCGGCAGCCGTGCCGTAAAAATATCTCCTTTAATAACAGTAGACGGCGCAACGAGGGCGCACCTGCCGCGCTGAGGAAATTTACTCAGGTTGTGACAAGCCGCGCATTACGCTGAAAAGTCAGACAAAAGCAATAATAGACGGCCAAAGAGACAAACAGTTACTGTGTTGTTGAGGGTATTGATTTTTCATATGGCCGTTGCGAAGAAATATCACTTCAAATAATCATCGTTAATTAAATGCGTTATTTTTAAAAGCAGAAAAAGATATTCAGTGAATAAGAACGGTGTTTAGTAAATAGTTCGCCAGCGGGATTCTCCCCTATCGCCATTTACACGGTTTACGCCGCTCCGTTGTATAATAAAATATATAACCAAGTGTTTTTTGCTGATTAATGACTCTTATGAGTTCATCGCGGGGCGCGGTTAGGATTTTTATACTGTTTCTAAGCTAAATGCTGGCACATGAAACCATTCATACCAGCACAGACTGCTGTTTAGTCATCCTTTTTCCGCTGTATTTCAAAATGAGATCCTCTTCAGGAATGTAGTATTCTCTGCCTCCATTCCCCTTACCTTTTGATGAATATCAAGGTTTACCGCTTATTGGTTACTTATCGTTTACCTACAACGAGGTAAAAACATAACGAGAAGTGGAATGAGAAAAATAAATAAAACCCTGGCGCTGGTTTGTTTACTTGGCGTCATTCTTGGCGCACTGGCGATCCTCGCGGCGCAATGGACGTTACACAAAACCTCCAGCACGGAATTCTGTTTATCCTGCCATACCATGCAAGCCCCTTATGAAGAATATACCGGCTCTGTGCATTTTCAGAATCAGAAAGGGATCCGCGCCGAATGTGCGGATTGCCATATTCCTGAGGGTGGTATGGATTATCTCGTCACCAAATTCCTCGCTTCGAAAGATATTTATCACCAGTTCATCACCAAAAAGATCGATACCCCTGAGAAATTCGAAGAACATCGGCTGGAAATGGCGCAGACAGTCTGGGCGCAATTAAAAGCCAATGACTCGGCAACCTGCCGCAGTTGCCACAGCATGGATGCCATGGATCTCAGCGCGCAGAGCCCCGAAGCACAGAAAATGCACGAAATGGGTATTAAGGAAAAACAGACCTGTATCGACTGCCATAAAGGCGTCGCCCACTTCCCCCCTGAGATCAAAATGGATGACAGCGCCGTCAAAGCGCTGCAAACCCAGGCCGCATCCACACCTGCCGATGCCAGAACGCTTTATGTCGTCAGCAATACCCCGCTTGGCGATCTCGGCACTGTTTATCCGGCCACGGAACTGCATGTGCTGAAAAACGAAGGTACGGCGCGACAGGTGGAAATTCGCGGCAGCCAGATGCAGGGCAGCGAGCAGGTTATTTACTACGCCGCCGGCCAGCGCCTGATCCTCGCCAGCCTCAGTGAAAAAGGCCAGCAGTCGCTGAAAGTGCTTTCCGACTGGAAAAAAGATGATTACGGCAATGCCTGGCGTGACGTGACACTGCAGGGCGAATGGAGCGCGTCGGCACTCGCCAGCCGCGAGCCAATGTGGGATTACGCCCGCAAGCTGGACGACGTCTACTGCGCGGGCTGTCATGCGCCAATTCCTACGCATCACTACACCCTTAATGCCTGGCCGTCAGTGGTGAAAGGCATGGGGGCACGCACCAATATCAGTGAAAACGAGCTGGATATCCTGAGTCGTTATTTCCAGTACAACGCGAAAGACATCAAAGAATAAACGAGAACACCAGGAGCAACTATGAGACTCACAAGACGCGACTTTATTAAAACGGCCGGAGCAGCAACGGGTTCGCTGGCGATTACGTCCGCCATCCCGATGCCAGCCTGGGCGGAAGGCCCGGCAGGCGGCGCTATTCTGACCGCCGGGCGTTGGGGTGCGATGTATGTCGAGGTCAAGGACGGAAAAATCGTTTCCTCTAAAGGCGCACTGCCCAAAACCGTACCGAACTCACTGCAACAGACCGCGCCGGATCAAGTACACACCACCGCGCGTATCAAATACCCGATGGTTCGTAAAAGCTATCTGGAAAATCCTGGCAAAGCCGATGGCAAACGCGGGAACGATCCGTTCGTTCGCGTGAGCTGGGATCAGGCGCTGAAACTCATTCACGAGCAACACAGCCGTATTCGCAGCAGCTATGGCCCCTCCTCTGTTTTCGCCGGTTCCTACGGCTGGCGCTCCAGTGGCGTGCTGCATAAAGCACAGACCCTGTTGCAGCGCTACATGAGCATGGCGGGCGGTTATGCCGGGCACACTGGCGACTACTCCACCGGCGCCGCACAGGTGATCCTCCCTTACGTGCTGGGGTCAGTCGAAGTGTACGAGCAACCGACCACATGGCCGATGATCCTCGAGCACAGCCAGGTCGTGGTGCTGTGGGGCATGAACCCGCTCAACACGCTGAAAATTGCCTGGAGCAGCACCGATGAGCAAGGGCTTGAATATTTCCATCTGCTGAAAAAATCAGGCAAGAGCGTCATCGCCATTGACCCAATGCGTTCCGAAACTATCGATTTCTTTGGCGACAGTGCCACCTGGATCGCACCGAATATGGGCACCGACGTGGCCATGATGCTCGGCATCGCCCATACGCTGGTGAAAAAAGGGCTGCACGACAAAGCCTTCCTCGACAAGTACACCACCGGTTATCCGCAGTTTGAAGAGTATCTGCTCGGTAAAACCGACAAGACAGAAAAAACCGCCGAGTGGGCAGCGGGCATCAGCGGCGTGCCGGCAGAGCAAATTGAGAAACTGGCAGACATTTTCGCCGGCAACAAAACCATGCTGATGGCGGGCTGGGGTATTCAGCGCCAGCAATATGGCGAACAGCGTCACTGGATGCTGGTTACCCTGGCGGCGATGCTCGGTCAGATCGGGACAGAAGGCGGCGGTTTTGGCTTCACCTATCACTACTCCAACGGCGGTAACCCGACCCGTGTTGGCGGTGTGCTGCCAGCCATTTCCGCGCAGATTGCAGGCGGTTCTTCCGCCGGTAATGACTGGGCTGTATCTGATGCGGTCACCAGTATTCCGGTGGCGCGTATTGTCGAAGCGCTGGAAAACCCTGGCGGCAAATATCAGCACAACGGTAAAGAGCAGACCTTCCCGGATATCAAAATGATCTGGTGGGCAGGCGGCGGTAACTTTACTCATCATCAGGATACCAACCGTCTGATCAAAGCCTGGCAGAAACCGGAGCTGGTGGTGATTTCCGAAAGCTACTGGACGGCGGCGGCGAAACACGCGGACATCGTTCTGCCGATCACCACCTCGTTCGAGCGTAACGACCTGACCATGACCGGCGACTACAGTAATCAACACCTGGTGCCGATGAAACAGGCCGTGCCACCGCAGTTCGAATCCCGTAACGACTTCGACGTGTTTGCCGATCTGGCTGAAATGCTCAAAGCTGGCGGGAAAGCGGTCTACACCGAAGGTAAAGACGAGATGGGCTGGCTGAAGCAGTTCTATGATGAGGCGCAAAAAGCGGGTCGTGCGCAGCGTGTGGCAATGCCGCAGTTCAATGCCTTCTGGCAGCAGAACAAGCTGATCGAAATGCGTAAGAACGAGAAAAATGAGAAGTACGTTCGCTACGCGGAGTTCCGCAGCGATCCGGTGATGAATGCCCTCGGGACGCCAAGCGGCAAGATTGAAATCTACTCAAAAACCATTGAGGGATTCAATTACAAAGACTGCCCACCGCACGCGACCTGGCTGGCGCCGGACGAGTGGAAAGGCACCGCAGATAAAGATCAGTTGCAGTTGCTGACCGCCCACCCGGCGCATCGTCTGCACAGCCAGTTGAACTATGCTGCGCTGCGTAAAGAGTATGCGGTGGCAAACCGTGAGCCGGTTACCATCCACCCGGAAGATGCGAAAGCCCGCGGCATTGCTGATGGCGATCTGGTCCGCGTCTGGAACGCGCGTGGACAGGTGCTGGTCGGTGCCCGCGTCAGCTACGGCATCAAACAGGGCGTGATCTGTATCCATGAAGGCGCCTGGCCAGATATCGAAAACGGGATCTGTAAAAACGGTGGCGCCAACGTGCTGACGGCGGATATCCCGACGTCACGTCTGGCAAACGGCTGCGCGGGTAACACCTCGCTGGTGTACGCTGAGAAATACAAAGGCGAAGCACCGAAGCTGACCGCGTTTGAAGAACCGCCAATCGTAACGGCGTAATCACCATCCCTTAGCGCCTGCCTTTGCAGGCGCTATTTTTTGATCAATTCGCGAATCAATTCCCCCAACACCTTCATCGCATTTTCCTCACGCTCGCCCCATCCCCAGGCGGTATTAAAGCGGAAAAACGACGCCCAGCTGTTGGTGGTGGAAAACATTTTGCCCGGCGCGATGCTGATATGCTGCGCCAGCGCTTTCGCGCTCAGTTCGCCTGCATCGATTCCGGCGGGCAGTTCCAGCCAGAGAAAATAACCGCTGTCGTTATGATGGATTTTCACTTCAGCGGGCAAATGCCGCAGCAGCGATTGCCAGGCCTGCTGTTTTCGCTCGGCGAGCTGACGGCGTAAGCGGCGCAAATGAGCGTCATAGCGTTTGGTGGCCAGGTAATCCACCAGCGCCAGTTGCATCGGCGAGCTGGTCGACAGCGTACTCATCAGTTGCAGATGCTGGATGCGGCGCGCATGTTTTCCGGCAGCGACCCAGCCAATGCGAAACCCCGGCACCAGACATTTCGAAAACGAGCTGCAATGCAGCGTCATATCATCGCGATCCCAGGCTTTCGCCGGTAACGGTTTTTCCCGCCCGAAGTACAGTTCGCTGTAGACATCGTCTTCAATCAGCATCACGTTATGCGCCGTCAGTAGCGCAATCAGCTGCGCTTTTTTCTCCGGCGAGAGCGTGAAGCCGAGCGGATTCTGGCTGTTGGTCATCAGCCAGCAGGCTTTCACCGGGTAATCCCGTAGCGCCCGGGCCAGCGCGTCCATGTCGATCCCCTCTTTCACATCAGACGCCACTGACAGCGCCTTCAGTTTCAGACGCTCCAGCGCCTGTAATGCGCCATAGAAACACGGGTTCTCGACGATCACCCAGTCACCCGGCTCAGTCACCGCCTGCAGGCTGAGATTGAGCGCTTCCAGCGCTCCGGCGGTGATCACAATCTCGTCCGGCGAAATGTTCATCCCCTGCAACGCATACCGCCGGGCGATAGCGTGGCGCAGTTCGGCATTGCCCGGCGGCAGATTTTCAATCACGCTCATCGCTGTCGCCGTTTTACTCACCTGCGCCAGCGAGCGGTTAAGCTGCTGTAAGGGAAAAAGACGCGGATCGGGAAACGCTGAGGCAAACGGCAACACGGACGCATCACGGCTCGCCTGCAACACTTCAAAAATATAGGTGTTGATGTCGACGGATTCATCACGCATTACCTGTTCTGGCGGCGTGGCAGGCGGTTGTCGCACCGGGCGCGGGGCCACATAGTAGCCCGACTGCGGTCGGGCGATAATCCGCCCCTGACTTTCCAGCAACTGATAAGCATGCCCGACGGTCATAAAACTCATCCCGCTGCTCACCACCTGCTCACGCAGCGACGGCAAACGGTCGCCAGGCTCCCACACACCCAGCTCAATCTGGTCGGTGATTTGCTGTGCGAGACGCTGGTATTTTTTCATGGCGGATTCCTGCGGAAGATTTCTCACCATCATATAACAGAAAGGTGATCTTAGTCGTTTTGGATAACTGTTATTGTCAGAAGCGGAGAATGAGCGTGCCGCCCGACAATGATCCTGGTCGGGCGAATGGCACTATCAGGCAGCGAGAATATGCTGAATGGCCAGAAAAAGCGGAATGGTATCGGATGCGCCGGGTTGCTCTGAAAGCGGAGCAAAACCCAGCCGGGCATAAAAGTTGATGGCTTCAGGCGCGGCATCGAGATAAACCCCTTTCAATGGCAGCGACTGATGAATCAGTTTAATTTGGCGGAAAAAATCGCTCAGGAGATCCAGCCCGAAGCCCCGCCGCTGCACTTTCTGCGCTACGCCCAGCATGACCAGACGCACGACGCCAACGTCACCCGGCAATGAGCCGGATAACGCTGCCGCCAGTCTGTCCCGATCCAGAGAATACGCAGTAAAAGTACAACACCCCAACAGCTCGCCAGAATGCCCGTCAATGAGCGCTCTGGCGGCGCAGTTGCCCTCTTTCACATTCTTTTTTAGCGAATTACGCACAAAATGGTTGATGGCGACATTGCCGCAATCAAAATGCTTTTGCCCCGGATAAGTGATATCCGCCTGATACGCGCAAAGCAAAATATCACTCTCTTCCTGATTTTTTCCCATTGGTTTCCCTCCGCATTAATGCCTGAAGCGCCAGCGTCGGTGCTGCTGGTTCGGACAGCAACTGATTCAGCTGTTGCCAGCTTTCTGCTGACAGCTGGCGGCGCCGTTGATTGTCGAGCACGCTTTCGGCACGTTCCAGTGCCGCGCCAAGAATAAAAGCGCTGAGATCCAGTCCCGTCGCCGCCGCCGCCTCACGAAGCACGTCTTTGATGTCGGCGCTGGTTTTCAGCTCTACTCTGGCATTTTTCGCGTTGCGCGGTTCATCTGAAAATGTCGCGACTTTAGCCATAATGACCTCTCATTTTTCCTCCTTCAGAAAAACAGGTACGGCTGATAGCCGTATGAAGAAAATCTACGCCACTCTTTTTCCGACGTCAATCAGTACGGCTTACAGCCGTATAAACCAGGAATTGTGCCCGATGGCAAAACATAACAGTTGTGGAACTGTTATCAATTAATATCACTGTACTGTTTCTGCCATTGCGATGTGTCAGATCCTAAAATTGCGCTGAATCAATTTACTCTGCGGAGTTGTGCATGTTCGGTCTTGATGCGTTTCATCTGGCAAGAGTCCAGTTTGCGTTCACAGTTTCCTTCCACATTATCTTTCCTGCTATCACTATCGGCCTTGCCAGTTATCTGGCGGTGCTTGAAGGGTTGTGGCTGAAAACTAAAAATCCGGTATGGCGCTCGCTGTACCATTTCTGGTCGAAAATCTTTGCCGTTAACTTCGGCATGGGCGTGGTGTCTGGTCTGGTAATGGCTTATCAGTTCGGTACCAACTGGAGTGGGTTTTCACAGTTTGCGGGCAGCATTACCGGCCCGCTACTGACTTATGAAGTGCTGACAGCGTTCTTCCTCGAAGCTGGTTTTCTCGGCGTGATGCTGTTCGGCTGGCATAAGGTCGGCCCCGGACTGCACTTTTTCTCCACCTGCATGGTGGCGTTGGGCACCATTATTTCCACCTTCTGGATCCTCGCGTCAAACAGCTGGATGCAGACGCCGCAAGGGTTTGCCATCGTCAACGGCCAGGTGGTGCCGGTCGACTGGTTCGCGGTGGTGTTTAATCCGTCATTCCCGTACCGCCTGCTGCATATGTCCACAGCGGCGTTTCTGAGCAGCGCGCTGTTTGTTGCCGCATCGGCGGCCTGGCATCTGTTGCGTGGTAATAATACGCCCGCCATCCGCGCGATGTTCTCCATGGCTTTGTGGATGACGCTGATTGTCGCACCGTTGCAGGCCTTGATTGGCGATATGCATGGTCTGAATACGCTTGAGCATCAGCCAGCCAAAATCGCCGCGATTGAAGGGCACTGGGAAAACGTGCCGGGCGAGCCGACGCCGCTGCTGCTGTTTGGCTGGCCGGATATGGCTCAGGAGCGCACCCGTTACGGACTGGAAATCCCTGCCCTCGGCAGCCTGATCCTCACCCACAGTCTGGATAAGCAGGTTCCGGCGCTCAAAGAATTTCCCAGAGAGGATCGCCCCAATTCCACCATCGTGTTCTGGTCGTTCCGCATCATGGTCGGGCTTGGCATGTTAATGATCCTGCTCGGTATTACGGCGCTGTGGCTGCGTAAAAAACAGCGGCTGTACCTCTCGCGCCCGTTCCTGCGCTTTGCGCTGTGGATGGGGCCGTCGGGGCTGATTGCGATCCTCGCCGGATGGGTCACCACGGAGGTGGGCCGTCAACCGTGGGTGGTTTACGGGTTGCAGCGCACCGCTGATGCGGTCTCGGCGCATGGCGACCTGCAAATGAGCGTCAGCCTGCTCACGTTTATTGTGGTCTACAGCGCTGTGTTTGGCGTTGGCTACAGCTACATGATCCGCCTGATCCGCAAAGGGCCGCAGGATAACGACCCGGACACCTCCGGCACCCCGGCGCGCCCGCTTTCTGCTGTTGTTGAATCCTTTCCTGCTGAGGAGCACCGCTGATGGGCATCGATCTTTCTGTTATCTGGTTTGTGATCATCGTCTTCGCCACCCTGATGTATATCGTGATGGACGGGTTTGATCTCGGTATCGGCGTGCTCTTTCCGCTGACGCGTGACCCGGAAGATCGTGATGTAATGGTCAACAGTGTCGCGCCAGTGTGGGATGGCAACGAAACCTGGCTGGTGCTCGGTGGCGCCGGGCTGTTCGGTGCCTTTCCGCTGGCCTACGCGGTGATTGTCGATGCGCTGACCATTCCACTGACGCTGATGTTAATCGGCCTGATCTTCCGTGGCGTGGCTTTTGAGTTTCGTTTCAAAGCCACGCCGTCACACCGCCCGTTCTGGGATAAGGCGTTTATCGGCGGCTCCCTGCTCGCCACCTTCAGCCAGGGCGTGGTGGTTGGGGCGGTGCTGAACGGCTTTTCGGTGACTGATCGCGCGTATACCGGCGGCCCGCTGGACTGGCTGACGCCGTTTTCCCTGTTTTGTGGTGTGGGTCTGGTGATTGCCTATGCCCTGCTCGGCGCCACCTGGCTGGTGATGAAAAGCGAAAATCCATTACAGGCGAAAATGCGCGGTGCGGCGAAAAAGTTACTGCTGGCGCTACTGGCAGTGATCGCCATCATCAGCCTCTGGACGCCACTGACGCACAGCGCAATTGCCGCGCGCTGGTTCAGCCTGCCGAATCTTTTCTTTCTTGCCCCCGTGCCGCTGCTGGTGATTACCCTGAGCGTCTGGCTGTGGCGCGAGCTGGCAAACCCGGCGCATCACGCGTCGCCGTTTTTACTGACGCTGGGGCTGATTTTCCTTGGCTTTAGCGGACTGGGTATCAGTATCTGGCCGCACTTGATCCCGCCGGACATCACGCTCTGGCAGGCCGCTGCACCGCCGCAAAGTCAGGGTTTTATGCTGGTCGGCGCACTGCTGATCATCCCGATAATCCTCGTTTACACCGTCTGGAGTTACTACGTGTTTCGCGGAAAAGTACAGCATGGAGAGGGGTATCACTGATGCAGCAAACTTTACTGAAACGGCTGTTGTGGCTGGTTATTTTATGGGGCGGGAGCGTGCTGGCGCTGGCGATTGTCGGGGCGGGTTTTCGTCTGCTGATGACGGCGGCCGGGTTTACATCCTGAACAGCAGGGGGAGAATTCCCCCTGCTCTTATCGTTTAGCGCTTGCGCTTCGGCAGGGTTTTCATCAACTCATCAGGGCTGACGGAGGCCACAATACTGCCCGGCTGCGGCAGTTTCAGGATGTGGTTTTTGATTTTTCCCACCACATGCATTTCACATGGACGGCAGTCAAAGCGCAGGGTTAATACTTCGTCACCATGCACCAGTTGCATCGGTGTCGCACGCCAGCTCTTGATATTCCCTTTCGCCTGTTTCGGGCACAAGTTGAAAGCAAACCGCAGACAGTGTTTGGTGATCATCACCGGCACGTCGCCCTTCTCTTCATGAGCTTCATACGCCGCGTCAATCAGTTGCACGCCATAGCGATGATAAAACGCACGCGCTTTGTGGTTGTAGACGTTGGCAAGGAAACTAAGATGGGTTTCCGGAAAGACCGGCGGCGGCACAGAGACCGGCTTGCGGCTGCCACGCTGATAGCTTGCCAGACGCGCCTCGTCGAGTTTTTCCACCGTTTCGCGGCGCAACTGATTCAGCAGGCTGTTCGGCACAAACAGCGCGCCCGGCATCGTAATGCGGATGTCCCGGGCGTAGTAGATCGATTGCCCCAGTTTCGCCACACCATCATGCAGGCTGTTCATCGCTTTTTCGGCGTTGGTCGCCTCGTCAAAATTGCCGTCAAGCGTATGCGTCACGCTGACACCCTCTTCGCTGGTCAGCGTCAGGATCAACTGTTCCTGCCAGCCGCCGAGCTCAATATCCACCGCCACGCGGCGCTCACTGGACGTTTTCAGCAACGCCTGCTGCCAGTTGTGGTCGAGGTTGCGGTTCAGCGCCTGATGCGGACGCGCTTTGTGCAGATCAGCAGGCATTTCGTTCGGCCACACGCGATAACGGTTTTCGCCGGTCTTTTCCACCGTATTGGCGCGGAAACCGACGATTTCGCGTTTGATCATCACATTAAGCCCGTCGCCGTTGGCCAACGGCTCTGTCACTTCAACGTCGAGGTGATCTTTCGCCACCTTCAACACTTCACCCACCGGCAGGCCGATAAACTTCGGCGAATCAAAGGCACCGATGTCCCCTTTCCGGGCATTAACAAAGTAATCTGTGCTGCCGCGATGGAAGGTCTTGTCAGTCGACGGAATAAAGAAATGCTCCGTACGCCCGGCGGAGGCGCGCGCCAGATCGCCGCGATCTTCAATAATGGCGTCCAGCATCTGTCGATAATGCGCGGTGATGTTTTTCACGTAGCTCATGTCTTTGTAACGCCCTTCGATTTTGAATGAGCGCACACCGGCGTCGATCAGCGCGCCAAGGTTGGCGGACTGGTCGTTGTCTTTCATCGACAACAGGTGTTTTTCAAACGACACCACGCGCCCCTGATCATCCTTTAAGGTATAGGGCAAGCGGCAGGCCTGCGAGCAGTCGCCGCGGTTGGCGCTGCGCCCGGTCTGGGCATGAGAAATGTAGCACTGACCGGAATAGGCCACGCACAACGCGCCGTGAATAAAGAACTCAATAGTGGCATCGGTCGCGGCGTGAATGGCGTGGATTTGCTCCAGGTTCAGCTCGCGCGCCAGCACGATTTGCGTGAAGCCGACATCAGCGAGGAATTTCGCTTTTTCGACGCTGCGGATATCGCACTGAGTGCTGGCATGGAGTTCGATGGGCGGAATATCAAGTTCGAGGATCCCCATATCCTGCACGATCAGCGCATCCACGCCCGTCTGGTAGAGATCAGTGATCAGCCGCTGCGCGGGCTCCAGTTCATCATCATGAAGAATGGTGTTCAGGGTAACGAACACCTTCGCGCCATAGCGATGCGCAAACGGCACCAGATCAGCGATATCGTGCAGGCTGTTGCTGGCGTTATGGCGGGCGCCAAACCCCGGCCCGCCGATGTAGACGGCGTCTGCGCCATGAAGAATAGCTTCGCGAGCGATTGTCGCATCGCGGGCGGGGCTGAGCAGTTCAAGATGAGAGGTTTGCAGGCGCATGTAATCGTCGTTATCCGTCAGGTTCGAAATGGCGGCTATTGTAGTCAGAACCGCGCCCGGACGAAAACTTTTTCCATCGTTGCGATAGTTACGGACAATGTTACATTGCAACGGACGTTATAACACATAAGGAGTTATTTATGCGCAGCGCGCTTCCCTTTCCCACGTTGATGTCCGGCTTCGTCGCGGTGCTGGTCGGATATGCCAGTTCAGCTGCAATTATCTGGCAGGCGGCCGCAGCCGCCCAGGCCACGCCGACGCAAATCGCCGGCTGGATGACTGCGCTGGGTCTGGCGATGGGGATCAGCACGCTGGCGCTGACCTTATGGCGCAAAGCGCCGGTGCTGACCGCCTGGTCCACGCCCGGTGCCGCACTGCTGGTGAGCGGATTAGAGCATGTCACGCTGGCGCAGGCTGTCGGAGTGTTTGTCTTCGCCAATGCGCTGATCGTGCTGTGCGGTGTCACCGGACTGTTTGCGCGTTTGATGAAAATAATTCCTCATTCACTGGCGGCGGCGATGCTCGCCGGGATCCTGTTGCGTTTCGGTCTGCAGGCGTTTGTCAGCCTGCAACAACACCTTCTGCTGTGCGGCAGTATGCTGCTGGCGTGGCTGGTAGTAAAAGCGTTCGCCCCGCGCTATGCGGTGACCGCCGCGCTGATAGCGGGCTGCGCTGTGGCGCTGCTGCGAGATGAAATCGCCGCTGCACCACTCTCTTTCGCCGTGGTAGTCCCTGAATTTATTGCGCCGCAGTTTACGCCGTCGCTGCTGATTAGCGTCGGGATCCCCTTCTTTCTGGTGACGATGGCCTCACAGAACGCCCCCGGATTTGCCACGCTACAGGCGGGCGGTTATCCGGTGCCGGTCTCGCCGCTGATTATCTTTACCGGCGGTCTGGCGCTGCTGCTGTCGCCATTTGGCGTTTATTCCATTTGTATTGCAGCCATCACCGCCGCCATTTGTCAGAGCCCGGATGCACACCCCGATCCCAAAGAGCGCTGGCGCGCCTCGGCAACGGCGGGCGTGTTTTATCTGCTGGCAGGGATATTTGGCGGATCGATTACCGCGCTGATGGGGGCACTGCCGATGGCGTGGATCCAGATGCTGGCCGGGCTGGCGCTACTCAGCACGCTCAGCGGCAGTCTGGTGCAGGCGCTGGCGCAGGAAAACGAGCGCGACGCGGCGATTGTCACCTTTCTGGTGACTGCCAGCGGCATGACGCTTATCGGGATCGGTTCGGCCTTCTGGGGATTGTTATTCGGCGGACTGTGCTACGCCGTGCTGTCATTGCGCCGCCGCGCGTAGTTGCGACGGGGTTTTGCCGGTCGCGCTGCGAAAGCGGTTGCTGAAATGGCTGGCGGAGCTGAACCCGCAGGCCAGGGCGATCTCCGTCAGCGACATCGCCGAATAGCGCACCAGTTCCTTCGCCTTTTCCATACGCCGCTGCATCACATACTGATGCGGCGCCATCTGCATCGACTGGCGGAACATCCGCGCGAAATGATATTCGCTGAGCGCCGCTTCCTGCGCCAGCGCCGCGAGGGTCAGCGGTTGTGACAGGTTCTCTTCGATATACGCCAGCGTATTGCGCAGCACAAACGGCGCCAGCCCGCCGGTCACCGTTGGCAGACGCCATTGCACGCTGGAATAGTGCTGGATCAGGTGGGTCAGCAACAGCGTACTGGCGCTGCTGAGCGTTAACTGATTCGCCTGTTGTTGCCAGTCGCAGCCGAGCAGAAACTGACGATAAACCGCGGTGATTCTGGCGTCGTCGGCGAAAATTTTCTCATCCAGGGTCAGTACCGCCGGGCTGCGATCCCAGATTTTCTCGGCCGTGTCGCGCAGGTGTTCATCCGTGCAATACAGATGCACAAACGACAGATCGTCGCGAATGTCCCACGTTGTTTCGCCCTCTTTCGGCATCAGACAAAAACGGTCCGGGCCGCCGCCGTTTTTCCAGCCTCCTGGCGTTTTTTGATAGCTTTCGTAGCCGTCTGCCACATACAAACTCAGGGTGTGATGATCGCTTTTCACCGTGACGGTGTCGTGCTTGTTGTACCAGGACGCCAGTTGAATGCCAGAGTTCAGCGACACCGTATCCCGCAGGACGGCGTTCTGTTTACACAGCGTTTCGAAGGTACTGTAAGCGTGAGACATGGCAACCGTTAAATCGATGGATCAGAGCTCCAGTCTATGAAGAGTCCGCGTCCGATGCCAGCGTTGTGAGCGGTGTCTGGCAGAAAAACCGCAAGAATATGCAAGTCAGACGCAAGCGAATGACAGCGCATTTGCACGTTATTCGTCAGACTGGAGGCAGGTTGTGACACGAGAGAATAAAAAATGAACGTCTTATTGTATGCGCTGGTCGTGGTTATCTGGGGAACGACGTGGATTGCCATTTTTCTGCAACAAGGGCCGGTGCCTGCACCGGTGTCGATCTTCTGGCGCTTTGCGGTCGCCAGCATCACCATGCTGGTGGTGCTGATCGCCCTGCGCCGTCTGCGTCGTCTGAGCTTTCGCGATCATCTCTTTTGCCTGCTACAAGGATGCTGCGTGTTTTGCTTTAACTTCTGGTGTTTTTATACCGCGGCGGCGTACATCAATACCGGTCTGGAATCGGTGATTTTCTCCATGGCGGTGTTGTTCAACGCCATCAATAGCTTTCTGTTTTTTCGCCAGCAACCGCCAGGGCGCTTTTATCTGGCGGCGCTGCTGGGGCTGACCGGTATTGTGACGCTGTTCTGGGACGATCTACTTGCAAGCGGCGTTAATACCTCTTTGCTGTTCGGCATCGGACTGAGCGCGCTGGGGACGTACGGTTTTTCGCTCGGCAATATGTTGAGCCTGCGCCACCAGCGTCGCGGTCTGGAAACGCTGACCACCAATAGCTGGGCGATGTTGTATGGCACGCTGGTAATGGGGGCGATTGCCCTGTTCCGTGGCGATGACTTTACGCCGCAGTGGACGCTCAGCTATATGGGCGCGCTGTTGTATCTGGCGCTGCTGGGATCGGTGGTCGCCTTTGGCGCCTATTTCACGCTGGTCGGGCGCATCGGTGCCAGCAATGCCGCCTACAGCACCCTGCTGTTCCCGCTGGTGGCGCTGACCATTTCGACGTTTTACGAGGGATATGTCTGGCATCTGAACGCCGTTGTTGGCCTGGCGTTAATTCTGGTGGGCAATCTGGTGATGTTTGCCAGACCGGAAACCTGGTTTCGCCCGCGGGGGTTGCGCGGTAAAACCGCCTGAAAAATGAGGCGCCATCAGAAGATGGCGCCTGTGGTCTTATTTCTGGTTTGGATCGAATTTCACTGCATCGATGGCCATATCGTCGATCACCTGTTTCAGCGTATCGACAGTCATCGGCGTGTTTTCGTTCGCCAGCTCTTTCCCTTCGCCTTTGCGTACCACTTTAATCACCGGCTTATTGGTTTTCGCGTCGATCAACTCCCCTTCAAAATAGAGGCTGGTGTCCATCGTGCGATGACCGGTTGCCATTTGGGTTCCCGCCACAACCATCGCGACAGGAATGACTTCATAGAACTGCAGCCCTTCTTTGCTGGAATCCACACCGGTAATGGCACCACGGAAAATCAGACTGCGCGGCCCGGCCGTTGTCGCCAGCGGTTTACGCTCGGCGATCGCCTGTTTCAGTTGTGTGTTGGTGTAATTACGGATTTGATCCAGCGCTTTCTGAGCAATCTGCGTGTTCGGTTTCGGCACCGGATAATAAACGATCGGGTTAAAGACCACGTTGTCGTAATTAGCAGGGTTGTAATCAGGGTCGATCCAGCGTAATTCCGGTTTACCGGAAGCGGAGGTCGTCTCTTTCAGATTTGAGTAGTCTTTTAAAAAGCCGGAATACTTATCAGGCTGCGCAATTTTTGAAGCACAACCCGTTAACGCCATCATGGCCGTAATAACGGCCACGCTAAATAACGCTTTAGTACGCATGTAGGAATCCCTTTAAATGCATGAGTGCAAGGTAGTTATAGCAAACGTCGGTGGGGTTTGTTGTGGCAATAAACGGGGAAGATCAAAATATCGAAAAAAAGAAAGCCCATCGTCAGATGGGCTGAATGGCCGGTTACGCCGGTTTGCGCGCCAGCATGGTGGCAAAGCGCAGCTTAATACGATTACCGTTAGCATCAGTGCGGTGTAATTCGCCGACCTCTTCGTTGTATTTGAGCAATTCCCAGCCAGTATAATAATTGCTCAGCTCACGCGGTTTAAAAGCAAACGGAAAACCCACGGTGCAGGGATAATCGTCCGTATCCATTGCTGCCACAATCAGGTTATATCCACCGGCCCTGGTACAGCGCTGCATATTATCAATAAGCCCTGGAATGGTGCTCGCTTCCAGAAACATCAGCACTACCGTCGAGAGAATAAAATCATATTCCCCGTGAAAGCTAAGGCTATTAAGATCCTGAATCGCGGTACGGAGATTATTCAGCCCCTCTTCCTGACGAATGGTTTCCAGATTATTAATGCTCATCGGATTTTTATCCCATGCGGTGACATCAAACCCGTTGGCCGCCAGATAAAGACTGTTGCGCCCGTTGCCGCAGCCCAGATCGAGCGTTTTGCCCGGCGGGATGATCGTTGCGGCGTGCAGTACTTCAGAGTGCGTTTTCGTCAGGCCGTACTTATCAGTAAAGTAGTTTTCGTCACAGGTCATGGTTAATCCTTTCTTTCTAATTTTAAGTGTCGTTTTAAGATGCATTTTAAAGGAACCTTCAAAACCACGCTACGAAGATCTTTGCTACGTTTATGTTAACCGACAGTGACGAGCAACCACGATGAACAAATACTGCCTCAGCAAAGAAACCCGCCAGCATCATTACCCGGAAAACGGGGAAAACCGCACCGTGACGCTGCGCCAGATTGTCGCCCTGTGCGATTTTGCTGACGTGACCGCCGGAACCACAGGCGGCTGGATAGACAACGAATCCGCGCTCAGTCAGCAGGGTAATTGCTGGATCTACAATAGCGACAGCGTGGTGTTTGCCGGGGCGCGTATTGAAGATAACGCCCGCCTGCTCGACACCTGTTCCGTCAGCCATTTGGCACTCATCAGTGACAACGTCACCATTCAGGCCTCGCAGATCCGTGGTGAATGTCATCTCTTCGGCGACGCCTGTGTACTGCAGCACTGCGAGATTATTGCCGCCCGAGGGCTGACACCGGATGCGGAAAAAATACTGCAAATCTACGAGCACGCCATCGTCAGCCGTTCGCGGATTGTGCATCAGGCGCAGATTTATGGCGAGGTTTTCGTTAATCAGGCGTTTGTCGAACACCGCGCGGAGATATTCGGCAGCGCGCGCATTGAAGGTAATGAAGAAAATAACGTCTGGATCTGCGACTGCGCCAGCGTTTCTGGTCATGCGCGGATCATCGCCGGTCGCGGCGAGGATGCGATCCCCACCCTGCGCTACGGCGCGGTCGTGACCGACGACGCGGTGGTGGAAGGAAATTGCGTGCTGAAACAACGCGTACGGATCTGCGGTCACGCCTGGTTACAGGGCGGCCCGTTGCTGCTGGATGATAATGTCGTCGTTCACGGACGGGCGCGCATTCGCGGCGATGTGATTATTGAGCACGACGTCGACATCAGCGGCGATGCGGTTATTGAAACCTTCGATGACGAGCAGATCCACCTGCGCGGGCAAAAAGTGATTGGCGGCGACCAGCGCATCACGCGCACGCCGCTGTTGGGATCACTTTGATCAGGGATCAATAATCCGCGCGTAAATGTTCTGGTCGTGGTATTCGCCGTTAAGGAATTCCGCTTGCTTCAGGCAGCCTTCCAGTGCAAACCCGTTGCGTTGCGCCACCCGGTTACTCGGCACATTCGCCACCCGGCATTTGATGACGAACCGCCGCACGTCGCCACGCTGGCTGTAGAAATGAATAAACGCCTGTAGCGCCTGCGACAGAATTCCCTGCCCCTGATGCGCCTCATCCAGCCAGTAGCCGATATACCCCGTTTTATTCAGCGGCTCAATCTGATTGAACGACAACACCCCCACCATTTCTTCACCGTCAAAGATCAAAAACATTTTGGCGTAGCCGCGTTGATGCAGCATGACATTTCCCTGTGCATGCTGGCGCGAGGCGTTTTCGTCGGTGACGTCTTTGACCCAGTTCAGGGAATGTTGCAGCCACGCCTGATTTTTCAGCACTAACTGATGCAGTTCCGGCACAAAACGCTCGTCGATCGCGCGCAGCGACAGCCGGTCATTGACGGGGATAAAAATATCGGGGGTTGTCGCCATCGGCACTCCCTTTCGCAATCATCAGGTACCCCGCCAACAGGTCTGGCGGGGCGCGGTGGGTTAACGCATCACGCGATCATCAACATAGTTGCGCTTGTCCGGCGCAGGCGGGAAATACTGATACAGCCAGGTTTCGCTGATCGCCTCGCCCTGACAGCGCAGGAACATACGCATTTCCACCGGCTCGGTGGAATCGGACGTGGGATACCAGTCAAACAGAATGCGATAACCATCGAACGGCTGTACATAGAGAATTTCGACCTGTTTCGCTTCGCCGCTGGAGAGCGTGATCACCGGTTCGATGCCCTTCGGCGCGGAAGCATTGAGATCGCCGCCAACGAAGTCGATGGCAAAGCGACGCGCCCATTTGTCCGGGAAGTGTTCGCCCGGCGCCCAGCCTTCCGGGAAACCGCCCATGCCGGTGCGGGTCGCCAGCACACGCGCCAGCGGGGAACGTACCGGCGGCATCGCGCTCCAGTAAAGGCGATATTTGAAGTCCAGTTCGTCGCCCGCTTTCACCGGTTTTTCCGGCTGCCAGAAGCAGACAATGTTATCCAGCGTCTCCCCGGTGGTCGGGATCTCCATCAGCGAGACAGCCCCTTTGCCCCACGCGTTGCGCGGTTCAACCCACAGGCTCGGACGCTTGTTGTACCAGCCCATCACATCCTGATAGTGGCTGAAATCGCGATCAAGCTGCAACAGGCCAAACCCTTTGGGGTTTTTATCCTGAAAAGCGTTGAACTGCAGTTTTTGCGGGTTGTTCAGCGGGCGGCAGATCCACTCGCCGTTACCGCGCCACATCGCCAGGCGGTCAGAGTCGTGGATTTGCGGGTGGATGGTGTCGCAGGTACGACGTTCGTTATTGCCGCAACTGAACATACTGGTCATCGGCGCGATGCCGAGCTGTTTGATGTCTTTGCGTGCATAAACGTGGTTTTCGACGTCCATGATCACCTGGCTCTCTTCACAGTTGATCACGAATTTATATGCCCCGGTGACGCTCGGGCTGTCGAGCAGCGCATAGACGGTAAACGTGGTGGCACCCGGTTTGACGGTTTCAAACCAGAACGAAGTGAAATCCGGGAACTCTTCCGGCGTGTCCGTAAAGGTATCTACCGCCAGACCGCGGGCAGACAAACCATATTGATACGTGCTGTCAACGGCGCGGAAATAGCTGGCGCCGAGAAACGAGACAATGTCACGACGGGCCAGTTCCGGCGCTTTAAAGGCGCGGAAGCCGGCGAAGCCGAGGTCGGTCTGCCCTTCCAGTTGTTTCGTATCAACACCGGCGTCGTTGTACTGGAACAATTCAGGGCGGAAATGAATTTCACGCGCCTGCTGGGTCTGCGAATCCAGCGAGAACATGCGCACGCGACGACGGAAGCCCATGCCGACATGGAAGAACTGGACATCCAGCTTGCGGGCTTCAACGTTATTCCACAGCGATTGCGCAGCGTCGTACTGAATGCTGTTATAGGCCTGCGGTGTCATGGTGGCCAGCGTTTCCGGCAGCGCGCGTGGCGGCCCGCCCCACGGCTGACGCGACAGATCATGCGCCATCGATTGCAGTACATTGTAATCAAAACGACGCGTCTGACCGTCGGCGATATCCGACTCTTCAGCCCAGGCGGCGTTGGTGAAAAGAGAAGCGACTCCGGAGGTGCCCGCAACAGCGGCCACAGCCATGGAAGATTTTAAAAAACGTCTGCGATTCATGCCTGAGAAAGCGTCCTTTTATCATGTTAATTGATGCGCAACGGCAGCAAACAGATGCGTCGTGAATGTCGCTCACTCTAGACAAAATTGATTAATAATCCAATTGTTGGCGGCAGAAAAAGCGCGCAAAGCCGGAAAAAATTTCTGTCGACCGGAATCAGCCGAAACGAAGGTAAATTTATGTATAAAAAAACCCCTGCCTGACATCATCAGCAGGGGTCAAAGCCGTAGCACAGCATTATTATTTTACGCTGACGTCGATACCCGGGAAGTATTTAGCCGCCAGCGTAGTGATCGTTCCGTCGGCACGAACTTTATCAATTGCCGCGTTGAGCTGTGCTTTCGTTGCATCGTCACCCTGACGCAGGCCAAAACCGATTCCGCTACCAAGAATGGTGTCATCCGATACCGGCTTGCCGATGAATCCGAATCCCTTCCCCTGGGGTTTACTGAGGAACCCCGCCTGTCCTGCGGCAGACATCACCAGCGAGGCGTCAATCCTGCCATTCAGCAAATCTGCCCACGCCATGTTCTGATCTTTGTATGACACCACCGTGACGCCGTGTTTTTCCCAGTGTTCTTTGGCATAGGTTTCCTGAATCGATCCCTGCAACACGCCGATGGTTTTGCCCTTCAGCCCTTCCGGCGTCGCTTCCATGCCGTCACCGGCTTTACCGACCAGTTGCGACGGAATACGGTAGATAGGTTGCGTGAAATCGATGCTCTTGCGCCGCTGTTCGGTGATGTTCATCGCCGAGTTAATGGCGTCGAATTTTTTCGCCACCAGCCCCGGGATCAGCGCATCAAAAGACGATTCCACCCAGCTGCATTTCAGCGAAGCGGCCTGACAAATGGCTTTGCCAAGCTCAATATCAAACCCTTCCAGCTCCCCGGCCGCGTTTTTGCTCTCAAACGGCGGGTACTCCGCTTCCACGCCATAACGCAGCTCAGTAGCGGCAAACGACGAGTAAACGCTGAACATCCCCAGAACAAGTAAAAGTGCTTTGATCTTCATGGCTTATGCTCCTTAACGCGGCTTCACGCGACACAGCGCCTGCGCACCGGCCCGTAATGTTGCCTCATCTTTAGCAAAAGAGAGGCGAATCAGTTTGTTATCCGTGCCGTCGGTATAAAACGCCGACAGCGGGATGGTGGCAACGCCACATTCGGTAATCAGCCGTTTCACCATCTCGCTGTCGCTCTCGTCGCTGAAATGGCGATAATCGGCCAGTATAAAGAACGAGCCCGCACTCGGCAGCAGGTGAAACGGTGAATCCGCCAGCAGGGTCTGCAACAGATCGCGTTTGCGCTGGTAAAACGCGGCCAGCGAAAGCCAGGTCTGCGGATCATTCATATGTTCGGCAAATGCGTACTGCATCGGCGTATCGGCGGAGAACATCAGAAACTGGTGGACCTTGCAGATTTCATCCATCAGTTCGGCAGGCGCCACGCAATACCCCACCCGCCAGCCGGTGACGTGAAAGGTCTTGCCAAACGACGAGACAATCACGCTGCGTTCGGCAAGCTGCGGATGCGTTGCCATGCCGTGGTGCTGTTGCCCGTCAAACACGACATGTTCGTAAACTTCATCCGACAAAACAATGATATCGGTATTACGCGTGACTGCCGCGAGCTGCGTGAGATCGTCGCCCGTCAGCACTTGCCCGCTTGGGTTATGCGGCGTATTGATGATGATCATCCGCGTTTTCGGCGTAATCGCTGCGCGCACCTCGTCCCAGTTGATGGTGAAATCCGGCACTGTCAGCTTAATGGCAACCGGCGTTGCCCCCTGCAGACGCACGATGGGCGCATAGCTGTCGAAAGAGGGTTCGAAATAGATAACTTCATCGCCAGGGTGAACCAGCCCGCTGATGGCGGAATAGAGCCCTTCGCTGGCGCTGGCGGTGATCAGCACCTCACTGTCGACATCGTACTGCGTGCCGTAGAGCGTCGCGACTTTCTCCGCGATGCGCTCTTTCAGCACGCGCAGCCCGGTCATCGGCGCATACTGATTGTGTCCGGCCTCCATTGCCCGCGTGACGCCCGCCATTAACCCGGCGTCGCAGGAAAAATTCGGCGCGCCCTGAGAAAGGTTGACGGCTTTATGCTGTGCGGAGAGTTGTCCTATGACGGTAAAAATCGTGGTGCCAACGTCGGGCAGTTTAGAACGGGTTTTCACCGGAGTGCGAGCGGTCATCTTCAATCCTTTCTCGTTTTATGTGCATAACTATTCAAACCGAACGTTGTTGAAGCGACAAACGAATTGTTGTCATAATAGCCATGACTATTTTGCATAGCTGGAGTCAATGATGTCGCGCACCGATCTGCCGCTGAATGCCGTTGAAACCTTCCTTGTGACCGCCCGTCATCTGAATCTGACCCACGCCGCGAAAGAGCTGTGCCTGACGCAGGGTGCCGTGAGCCGTAAAATCGCCAGCCTCGAAAGCTGGTTTGGTTTTCCGCTGTTCGAACGGCACGCGCGCGGTCTGCGTCTTTCACCGCAGGGCAGCGCGCTTTACCCGGATCTGCTCGCCGCCTTCGGGCAACTGGTGACGGTGGCCGATCAGGCGCGCCAGCAACAAACCGTGGTGCGCCTGAAAGCGCCGACCTGCGCCATGCGCTGGCTGGTGCCGCGTCTGGTATCCCTTGAACAGCGCTACCCGGAATTGCAGGTGGCGCTCACCACCACCATTGAGCATCAGGTGAATTTCAAAACAGAACCGTTTGATGCCGCCATTGTGTTCGGGCCACATCTCAGCGTGGGGGATTTGTTGTTTGAGGAGGCGTTAACGCCGGTACAGAGTAAAGCCGCCAGCAATGATGACGCGTTACACGGCGTGACCTTTCTGCACCCAACGCGGGATAAAACCGACTGGTCGCTGTGGTTGTCAGCTTTTCCGCAGTCAGCGCAGGTGGTTATGCAAAAAAATCAACACTTCGACACCATGGATCTGGCGATCACCGCTGCAATCCAGGGATTTGGCGTCGCCATCGCCGATGAAACCCTGGTAGCGGAAGATATTCGTCGCGGGCGCTTAGTGCGTCCTTATGCATTGAGCGTGAAAACCGGCGCCAGTTACCGGCTGGTGATCCGCGACTCGCAAAGCAAAGCGGCGGGACTGGCGCGGTTTCGTGATGAGTTGCTTAATCCAGTGTGACGTGATGTTTCATCACCCGCCTGAACAGCGCCAGACGAGCGCGCATAAAGCGATTTTCCACTTTAAACCCGGCGTGTTTATTCAACCCGATGCGCAGCAACCGGTCACGGCCTCTGAGACAGGCGGGCCAGCGGGTAACGCCGTGTAGCGTGTCGCTGGTTTTGCTGGCGGTGCGGGCAAAGTTGACCCAGAAATCCGCAATGTGCTCAGAAAACGCCACGTCATGATCGTTAACGTAATTGCGCGACGGTTCCGCCAGCCGCAAATTCGCAAACACATACGGAACTTCATTGCCGTGCCATGCGCCGTTGAGGTAGGTCTGATGCTCGCTCTGCGCGACATAATCAAACCAGTAGCGCCAGCAGGGCTGCCCGACACGCTGCTGCGCCTGCATCACCACATAGCCGAGCGTGGTGAACGCCATATCGCGACAGACCTGCCGCCCCAGCTCTACGTCCCCTTTCACGCCAGGGTACAGCAGTTTTATCAGTCCGAGCCCGAGACGACGCTCGCGCCGCAGCTTCTGGATCTGCTCCGCAAGATCGACGCCGAACACCTCCATCACGCTGGCTTCATCGCTGTTTGAACCGACAATCACCGGCATCGGCTGCTGCTTTCCGGCGAAGAACACCTCCAGCATCGGCTGCGGCAACACCGCATCCCCGACGATGGGCGCCGGGCCGGTATTAAGCGGCGCTGCAAGCGGCCAGAACGCATCGGCGGGGATCTGCCGCAACTCGTCGGCGGTAGCGTTGTGCAGGCCAAAATGCGCGGCGATGAGTCTGCCCTTTTCCAGCGCCTTTTCCCGTGGCGTGTCTGCCAGCGTATAACCGCTCTGAATAATCGCTTTATGGAACAAGCCCACCGCTTTCGGTGAGGTCATCAGCGACAGCACGCTGCGCGCGCCCGCGGATTCACCAAACAGCGTGATGTTGCTGGCGTCGCCGCCAAAGGCATGAATATTGTCCTGTACCCACTTCAGGGCGGCAATCTGATCAAGCAGCGCGAAATTGTAGACGCGCTCGCGCTCTTCGCCCTCCAGCGACGGATGGGCAAAAAAACCCAGATGACCCAGACGGTAATTGAGCGTGACGACGACGACCTCACGCGACGCCAGCGCTTTGCCGTCATAGGGCGGTAACGAGCCTGCGCCGAGGGTATAACCACCGCCATGCAGCCAGACCATCACTGGCAACGGCGCGGTACGAACCGCAGGCGACCAGACGTTGAGATAGAGGCAGTCTTCAGAAAACGCCCCCGGATCGCCGCCGCCCAGTTCCACGCAGTAGTCGAGGTTTTGCCAGCTTGATGCTGAAAACACGGTAGTGTCGCGCACCGTCTGCCAGGGCTCGACCGGCTGCGGCGAACGCCAGCGCAGCGGGCCGACTGGCGGCGCGGCGTAGGGAATACCGCGCCAGACATGAATATTTTCGTCGCGCATCCCCAGAACGGGGCCTTGCGCGGTTTCTGCCAGAGGTGTGGATGGAGCCTGCATGCGGTCTTCCTTTCGCTGAACACCTCAGCAGATTACCTGTTTCAGAGCAGACCGCAACGGCGTTTACTGCGGTCTTCCGCCTCCTGATAGAGCGTGAATTCATCCAGCACCGGTGCGCCCAGCGCCGCTTCAAAAGCCATGCGGCTGGCATTGCCATGGCTACGCGCCTGAGTTTCATTCCCGAGATTGGACTGGAAAATACCCGCCGCGCTGACCGGCAGAAAATCTTCATAGGTGATGGGTTGCGCCATCACCCAGCCGCGCTCAATCAACGACTGCGGATCATCGCCCGCGTGGATCGCCTGCCGGTGCGCCTCTCCTGCTGGTGTCAGCCGATAACGGAAATAGGCCAGCGCCTGGCGACGCATCAGCATTTCGCTGTCAGGAAAGTCTTTAAACACTTCCTGGAGATGAAGCTGATGCGACAGGTTATCCTTCGCCGTCCCTGCTTCACCGAGAAGTTTGTCGTACAGCGCGCGCCCTTTCGGCGTCAGCGCCACGCCGCGCTGTTCAATTTCACCAAAGCGGGCGGTATGCGTCCCCTTGTGCTCGCCGGAAAACAGCACCGGCTCTTCCAGCGCTTTAAAACTGGTCTGCCGCAGCAGAACCGGCACTTCCCGGCGCGGCGGCCCTTCGATGAGGATTTTCGGTTCAATGCCGTATTTCGGCATCAACGCCTGTACGCGATCGATATCCAGCGTTCTCGGCGTGAGATGGTTGATATGACAGCCGGGAAAGCAGACCACATCAGCAATCAGCCGGTGTTCATTGTGCAGCGCCTGGTAGGTTTGTTGATCGACCGTCGCATGGCGGTGCCAGCGGAACGTTTCCAGCGCCTCCTGCACGAACGCCTGTGCGTCGGCAGCGAAAAATCCGCCCTGAGCCTCGTGCTGCGCTATCAATTCACGGCAGCGCGGGGTAAAGATATCGCGCTGCGCCAGGATGTCGGCGGCGCGCTGGCGCAGTGTGGCGTTTTCAATCAGTTCAAGGCGCAGCAGCGAGGTAAACACGCGAAACGGATTACGGGCGAGCGACGCATCATCAACCGGGCGAAACGCGGTGGAATGCACCGGTACCCCGGCCTGCGACAGATCGTAATAGCTGACCGGAAACATCCCCATGATGGCAAACATGCGGCGCAACGTTGCCAGCTCCTCTTGCGTACCCACGCGGATCGCGCCGTGACGCTCGACGTTAAGTCGCGCCAGCTCGTCGGCGTTAGCCAGTTTTTCGTGTAATTTGGGGTTGTTCTCAAGTACCGCCAGATTGACGTCTGCCACCAGTTCCAGCAACGTGCCGTACTGCGGAACTTCCTGCTGGTACATCTCTGACATTGCCTGCGAAAAAAGTTCCCGAATCTCATCTGCCGTGATGGTGTTCGCCATGATGTCATTTCTCCAGTGAATATTACCTGGAGTGTAGAGAAGGCCGTCGTTCTGCGTTGAGAAGAATGTGTAAAGTGTGATCGCGGATAACGTGACTTAAAAAATTTACTTGTAAGTCAAATATATCGAATGTTAATAATATTTTGCTAGCAAGTTATCAAAATTAAACAACTTTACTTGTTTCTCTCCTCGCTCTGTTTTTAACATCCTGTTATGGAAAAAAAAGGTCTCTTTAGTCAGCGCATCCGCTTGCGCCATTTGCATACTTTCGTCGCCGTCGCTCAACAGGGAACACTGGGGCGTGCGGCTGAAACCCTTAACCTGAGCCAACCGGCGCTGTCGAAAACCTTAAATGAACTGGAGCAGCTTACCGGCACGCGTCTTTTTGAACGTGGGCGTCTTGGCGCACAGCTGACGCTGGTTGGTGAACAATTTCTGACGCATGCCGTCAAGGTGCTTGATGCGCTGAATACCGCCGGGCAATCGTTGAATAATAAGGACGGCGCCAATCGTGACGTGGTGCGCATTGGCGCGCTACCGACGGCGGCACTGGGCATTCTTCCCCCGGTGATTGGTCAGTTTCATAAACAGCAAAAAGACATCACTATTCAGGTCGCCACCATGAATAACACCATGCTGCTGGCGGGGCTGAAATCCGGCGAACTGGATCTGGGGATCGGGCGAATGTCCGATCCTGAGTTAATGGTCGGGCTGAATTACGAACTGCTGTTTCTCGAGTCGCTGAAGTTGGTTGTGCGCCCGCATCACCCGCTCCTGCAGGAGAATGTTACCCTCAGCCGCGTGCTGGAGTGGCCGGTGGTGGTATCGCCAAAAGGCACCACACCGCGGCAGAATGCCGAAGCGATGCTGCAAAGCCAGGGCTGCAAAATTCCGTCAGGCTGTATCGAAACGCTGTCAGCGTCGCTGTCGCGTCAGTTGACGGTGGAGTTTGACTACGTGTGGTTTGTGCCTTCCGGCGCGGTAAAAGATGACCTTCGCCAGGGAACGCTCACCGCCCTGCCGGTGCCGGGTTACGGTGTCGGCGAGCCGATTGGCATTCTGACCCGCGTCGACTCTGCGTTGTCTTCAGGCGCACAGACGTTGCTGAGCGCCATCCGCAAATCCATGCCTGTCTGAAAATAACGCGTTTGCCGGGCCTACGGTTGTAAGCCCGGCATCATGCTTAAAACGTCTCCCAGTTATCGCCGTTTGCCACCGCCGGAGTCAGCGGTTTCACCCCAGAGGATGGCGTACTGCTACGCGCGGCGCTGGTAGCCTGCAGACGAAAGGCGCCAACCGCTTCTGTCAGTCTTGCCGCCTGCTCTTCCAGCGATGCCGCCGCCGCAGACGCTTCCTCAACCAGCGAGGCGTTCTGTTGCGTGACGTTATCCATTTCGGTGATCGCCTGGCTGACCTGCGTAATGCCGCGGCTCTGCTCGTCGGAGGCAGCCGCGATCTCCAGCATAATGTCGGTCACGCGTTTCACCGCATCGACAATATCGCCCATGGTGGTGCCTGCCGCCACAACTTCGCTGGAGCCGCGTTCAATCAGCGTCACGGATTCGCTGATCAAGCCTTCGATCTCTTTCGCCGCCTGCGCACTGCGACTGGCAAGCGTACGGACTTCGCTGGCAACCACCGCAAACCCGCGGCCCTGTTCACCGGCACGCGCCGCTTCCACCGCCGCGTTCAGCGCCAGAATGTTGGTCTGGAACGCGATGCTGTTGATAACCGCGGTGATCTCAGAGATTTTCCGCGAGCTGGCCGAAATGCTGCCCATCGTGTTGACCACGCCGTTGACGATCTGCCCGCCGCGCGACGCTTTCCCGGAGGCGTCTTCCGCCAGTTTGCTGGCATGATGCGCGTTGTCGGCGTTTTGTTTCACCGTCGCCGTCAGCTCTTCCATACTGGCTGCCGTTTCTTCAATCGCAGCGGCCTGCTGCTCGGTACGTGACGACAGATCAGTGTTACCCGCAGAGATTTCGCTGGTACCGCGATAGATCTCTTCCGCCCCCTGCCGCACCGTACCGACGGTTTTCACCAGCGAACGCTGCATCGCCTGCAGGTCACTGCTGAGTTTGCCAATTTCACTACGGCCGGTGGCGTCTTCCGCCATCGTCAGGTCGCCCTGCGCAATATGTTCGATGCGGTACGCGGCACGTTGCAACGGACGGATCACCGTACGGCGCAGCACCATAAAGGTCATCACCGTCAGCGCCAGCGCCAGACCAAAAGCGCCGACCATGAAAATCAGCCCCAGCGTGGTACGTGAATGCGCCTGCGCCGTCAGCGCCGCTGCGCGCTCGGTACGGATGGCGATGGTTTTCAGCAGCAGTTCGTTGTAGGCATCATCCAGCGGACGCGCCTGCTCATTTTCGCTGTTAATGATCGCTTCAAACATGCCGTTTTTGGCATATTTCAGCATGGGCTGTAAGCCTGCGATGTAGGCTTCGTAACGTTTTGTCAGCCCGGCTTCGAGCGCGACATCGGCATCGGTTTTCACCCGTCGCGCCGTATACTCTTTGAATGCCGCCTGAGACTGCTTGATACGCGTTTCCGCCTGCGCAATATTGCGCTTCATGTCTTCCATTTCGGCGATGCGGCTGGCCGCCCCGGCATGGATCATGTTGATACGGGCTGTCCGCAGATGGTTTGAGCTGTTGGATAAGCCCATACGCACCTGGATTTCTTCGGTGACGTCACGCTGGTCGCTGTCGGCCTGCAGCAGGAAGTAACCTGCAAGTCCGGAACTGAGCGCAAAGAGCAGCAGAATGCCGCCCAGAATGGAGGAGAAAAGCGGAACTAACCGAATGTTATGCAAAAAACTCAGCTTTTGCGACTGGAGCTGCGCTGCTGTTTTGTCCATGACCTTGACTCTCTTATAGTAAAATGCGCACAAACACGCCCGTAAGATTGTCATCGGCTGTTTAGCAGGTTTAATTACCGCTAAAATCGCTACACAGGTCACACTTCGACATTTAATTTATGAAGCGCCAGCGGAACAACTCCGCTGGCGCGAGGATCAGTTATCGCCGAAATGGATAACCGTGCGGATAGACTTGCCTTCATGCATTAAATCAAAGGCTTCGTTGATCTGATCGAGCGGCAGACGGTGAGTAATGAACGGGTCGAGACGAATTTTGCCCGCCATCGCCTCTTCCACCATGCCTGGCAACTGCGTGCGCCCTTTTACGCCGCCGAACGCTGAACCACGCCAGACGCGGCCGGTCACCAGCTGGAACGGACGGGTACGGATCTCCTGACCCGCGCCTGCCACACCAATAATGATGCTTTCGCCCCAGCCTTTGTGGCAGCATTCCAGCGCCGCGCGCATGACATTTACGTTACCGATGCATTCAAAGCTGAAGTCCACGCCGCCGTCGGTGAGTTCAACGATCACCTCCTGAATTGGCTTTTCATGATCTTTCGGGTTGATGAAATCGGTGGCGCCCATCTCTTTCGCGAGGACAAATTTCTCCGGGTTGGTGTCTACCGCGATAATGCGCCCGGCTTTCGCCTGCACCGCGCCCTGGATCACCGCCAGACCAATGCCGCCGAGACCAAACACCGCCACGGTGTCGCCCGCTTTCACTTTTGCGGTGTTGTGTACCGCGCCGATGCCGGTGGTCACGCCACAGCCCAGCAGACAAACTTTATCCAGCGGCGCCTGCGGATTCACTTTTGCCAGCGAGATTTCTGCACACACGGTGTATTCGCTAAAGGTGCTGGTGCCCATGTAGTGATAAACCGGCTCGCCGTTATAAGAAAAACGGGTGGTGCCATCCGGCATTAAGCCTTTACCCTGGGTGGCGCGAACGGCCTGACACAGGTTGGTTTTGCCGGATTTGCAGAACTTACATTCACCGCATTCGGCGGTATACAGCGGAATAACGTGATCGCCCGGCTTCAGGCTGGTGACGCCCTCACCGACCTCCACCACAATTCCGCCCCCTTCATGCCCCAGCACCGCCGGGAACACGCCTTCCGGATCATCGCCCGACAGGGTAAACGCGTCAGTATGGCAAACGCCGGTGTGGGTGATTTTCACCAGCACTTCACCTTTCTTTGGTGGCGCAACATCTATTTCAACGATTTTAAGCGGCTGGCCCGGGCCAAATGCGACGGCTGCACGTGATTTCATATTGTCTCTTCCCTTTGTGTAAATTGCGTTAGAGGGTGCCGGGGTATGGTAGTTTGAACGGCCAGGGCATGCAAACCGCAATGCCCCACGCGCGGCTTCTGAAAGGGGAAAGTATCAGAGCTTATTTTTGATTTCCGGCAGCGATTCCTGCATCCACTGGGGAATGGAGTCTGCCGGTAGCGGCCGGGAAAAATAATAGCCCTGAATCACCGGGCAATGAATGGAACGCATAAAGGCAAGCTGTTCGTGGTTTTCCACCCCTTCCGCCACTACCGTGAGATCAAGACTGTTGCCGATCCCGGTCATGGCCTCGAGCAATGCTTTCTGTCGATTTTCCGTCAGGCATTTGGCGATAAAACTTTTGTCGATTTTGATTTCTGAGACCGGCATGCTGGCAAGGCGGGACAGACCGGAGAAGCCTGTCCCGAAATCATCAATGGAGAGACCGACTCCCATTTTTCTGATCTCGTGGATCTGCAGCAGCATCTCTTTATCCAGCTCCATCATGCCGCTTTCAGTGATTTCAATCGTCAGCATATCACCGGGTATCGACCAGGCTTCCAGCGCCTCCCGGATCACCTCCACAAGATGACGGTTACGCAACTGCAGCGCTGAGAGGTTGACGGAGATGGTCGGCACAGTGAGCTGCTGGTCCCGCCACTGGGCAATTTGCCGGCAGGCTTCGCGCAGCACCCAGTTGCCGATGTTTTCGATTTCGCCATTCTCTTCCGCCAGTGCGATAAAGCGGTCAGGCGGCACATCGCCAAAGGTCGGGTCACGCCAGCGGGCCAGCGCTTCAAAGCCATACAACTCACCGGTCACCGCAAAGATCTGCGGTTGATAAACCAGCCGCAGCGTGCCGTCGGCAATCGCGTGTTTCAGCGACGCGCCCATCAGCACCCGTTCGCGGATTACTTTGTTCATTTCGACGTTGAAAAAACGCCAGCCGTTGCCCCCGGCGTCGCTGCGGGAGTCCATCGCGCTGAGCGCTGTGGAAATCAGGTAATCGCGGTCGCGGGTCTGCTCGTGACTGATGCCAATACTGAGCGTCAGATGAAACGCATGCTCGTTAATCAGCACCGGTTCGGCGACGATAGTTTTTAATTTTTCAGCAAGCCAGGTAATGTTGCTGATCTCCATGTCGGTATAGACAATGACAAATTGCGTGCCTTCTATCCGGCTGAGAAAGGCCTCGGTGCCGATGAGCGCCAGCAGGCGATTAGCCAAAAAAATCACCACCTGTTCGGTGGCCGAATAGCCTGTCGCATCAATAACGTCGCGGATGTTATCGACGGAAACGGCAAACACTGCCGGGCGATGCTCTTCGCGATCGTCAAAAATCGCGTCGATATGCTGATTCAGGTAGTTGCGGTTGGGTAAGCCGGTGAGAGAATCAAACTGCACCAGTTGTTCTATCTGCAGCCGGTTGTATTCCTGCTCGATAGCCAGTGCGCATAAGTGAATGCTGATGTCGGCCACGCGGTCGACGAAATCGAGGGTCTCTTTTCCTTCATGCGTTCGGAACGTCAGCATTCCGGTGGTCATGCCGTCACGACGGCGAATGGACATCGGGCGCTCAGACACGTTTTCCGTTGCCGGATCGAGCGCCGATGAGGCCGCCCAGGGCGTCATCACGCCGTTGCGCAGATATTGCAGCGAGACTTCCGTTCCCGGCAGGATATTTTCGATGTGGTGACAGATTATCTCACCCGTTTCCTGGAAGGACTGATGACCGCTCATCGCCGCCAGTGTGTCTTTTTCAAGCTCCCGGAGACGTAAATCCTCTGTAATGTCCGAAAAGGTCATTACGATGTTCTGTAATTGCTTGTCTGCCCCGTAAACCGGACTGGTGGACGCTTTGATCCAGATTTGCCGACCATTGTTGCCCAACAATTGGATCTCGTCATAATCGTGGGAGTCCTGCCAGATCAGGCGATGGAAGCGTTCGCGGTTATCGACCGATGAGTTTTCATCCAGTCTGAGCAGGCTGTCCAGCGTCTGCGACACGGCTTCTTTCATGCTGTAGCCGAACATGTCGGTAAAGGCGCGGTTCATCTGTACAATGCGCCGTCCGGTGTCCAGCACAATGACCGGCCTGTCGACATGGTCAACCGCCAGAATCAGTAAGCGCTGTTGCTCCTGGCGTTCCATATCGATACTGGCGTCCCGCACCAGGGCCAGATAATGCAGGCGCCCGCCAACGTCTACTTTCGACAGGGAAAAACGCGTCCAGACGGTGCTACCGTCTTTACGCTCCAGCAGCAGTTCGCGACTCATGCCTTCGACCCGCGCCTCACCGCCCTGACGGTTATGGCTAATGAAACCGGAATGGATCCCTTTTAAATAAGACGGCACCAACCCGGAGACATCTTTTCCAAGGACTTCCTGGCGTTGATATCCCCATAGTTTTTCCGCCGACCGATTAAAAAAAAGAACCTCATCCTTTTCATTAATCAGCACCACAGCCATCATACTTTGTTCCAGTGCAGGAAAAAGAATGTTGTCGCCTGTGTAGCGCAGACTGAAGGATCTCATCACTTTCTCCCCCGCAGGGTATTAAATGTTTTACCACTCCCCGGACAGCGTTATCCGCAGCGGAGGAATTCTCTCTCGCTTCGGAATGTCGACATCGCCAGTACTTGTCACTGAGTGAAATGATTCTTTTGTTCAGTTTAGGCTGATTCTGCCTGTATGTAAGAATTTATTAAATAATTGAGGGTTAAGAAAGAGCTGAAGAATAAAAAGCAAACAGGCTCGCCACAATAGCGTGGAAAGCCTGATTATCTCACGAGTTATTTGTTCGCGAGTTTGTCATAGCTGGTCATCAGGTTACGATAATCAGGAATATGATTAGAGAACAGCGTAGCCAGACCTTCTATATCATTACGCCAGTCACGATGCAGTTCACACGCGGCGCCAAACCAGGTCATTAACTGCACACCCGCCTGCGACATACGATCCCACGCAGAATGACGGGTAATTTCGTTAAAAGTGCCTGACGCGTCGGTTACTACAAACACGTCGAACCCTTCTTCAATGGCCGACAGTGCCGGGAATGCCACGCAGACTTCGGTCACGACGCCAGCAATCAGCAGCTGTTTTTTACCGGTGGCTTTAACGGCTTTGACGAAGTCTTCATTATCCCACGCATTAATGTTGCCAGGACGCGCGATAAACGGCGCCTCAGGGAACATTTCTTTTAATTCCGGCACCAGTGGGCCATTTGGCCCGGTTTCAAAACTGGTGGTCAGAATGGTCGGTAAATTGAAATACTTCGCCATGTCAGCCAGTGCCAGCACGTTATTTTTAAATTTGTCAGGTTCAATATCACGAACCAGTGAAAGCAATCCCGCCTGATGATCCACTAACAATACAGCGACGTCATTTTTATCCAGACGTACATACGGTTTAGAAGACATTATCCTTTCCTCTTCAAAATTACGGTGTTATTCCAACCAGCGGTGCGCATAATTCTGCGCGGTTCTGCTGGAGTCATAGAAATGATAGTTGAGTTCGGGATATTCGGTTAGGCCGTAAAAGGAGGACGCAGCGTTGCGTTTTCGGAACAATAAATTTTTGTTAGATATGTTGAATGGATATTAGGGTTTGGAGAAAGTTAAATATCCGCCCCCTCATTAATACAGTCACGACCGCTTGCGCGGCATCATCCGCAACAGCGTGTTATCACGCCAGTAGTAGTGATGTGCCAGTGCTGCCGCGGCATGCAGGCCGATCACCCAGTAGCCGAGGTTCGCCAGAAAGACGTGATATTCTTCCAGCGTGTCCGCAAGGTCAAAATTCGACGCGGCCGCATGAGGCATCGAAATGCCAAAGGCAATCCACGGATTACCGCGGTTGTACATCATCACAAAGCCAATCACCGGCAGCACGATGAACAGCAGATAGATAGCCAGGTGCCCGAGATGCGCCAGACCGGTCATCATCGGCTTTGGTTTGGGCACGATCGGCGGCGCCGGGCGCTTAATGCGGAGCAACAGACGCGCCACTGTCAGCACGAGAATCGAGATCCCGCCGGAAACGTGAACCATATTAAATACCGGACGATAGTCGCGCGGGAAAAAGCCCCGCAGTTCCATCGCGCAATAAGTCACGATGACCAGTAAAAACACGAACCAGTGAAGGCCAATCTGTAAGCCTGAATATTTGTCACGCATAAAATTATCCCGCTGAATGAAGTTGCCGGACTACCATAACGGCCTTTTCTTAAGAATTCATTAACTTTCCCGTTCCAATTTCTAAACAGTTTCAGGCTGTTGCCACTTCCCGGTTGCTCATTTCCATTTCCTGAACTAAGCCTGGTGAAGTGCACTATATCGACTCGTTGAGTTATGAAGGAGATGATCCATGAGTAAAATTGGTATTAACGGTTTTGGTCGCATCGGCCGTCTGGTCCTGCGCCGTATTCTTGAAGTCAAAAGCCCTGCCGACGTGGTTGCTATTAACGATCTGACCTCCCCGAAAGTGCTGGCCTATCTGCTCAAACATGACAGCAACTATGGCCCTTTCCCATGGAGCGTCGATTTCACCGAAGATGCGCTGATCGTTGACGGTAAAAAAATCACCGTCTACGCCGAAAAAGAGGCGAAAAACATCCCGTGGAAAGCATCAGGCGCTGAGATTATTGTTGAATGCACCGGTTTCTATACCTCGGCAGACAAAGCCAAAGCGCATCTTGATGCCGGTGCGAGAAAAGTGTTGATTTCTGCCCCGGCAGGGGAAATGAAAACGATCGTCTATAACGTTAACGACGATACGCTGGAGGCAAGCGATACGATTATTTCCGTCGCCTCCTGCACGACCAACTGCCTGGCGCCGATGGCGAAAGCGCTGCATGATGCCTTTGGCATTAAACTCGGCACCATGACTACTATTCACGCCTATACCGGTACCCAGGCGCTGGTCGATGGCCCGCGCGGTAAAGATCTGCGTGCCTCGCGCGCGGCGGCAGAAAACGTCATTCCGCATACCACTGGCGCGGCGAAAGCCATTGGTCTGGTGATCCCGGCGCTGAGCGGCAAACTGAAAGGCCACGCGCAACGCGTTCCGGTGAAGACAGGCTCGGTCACCGAACTGGTGTCCATTCTGGAGAAGAAAGTAACCGTGGATAAGATCCACCAGGCGCTGAAAAAAGCAACAGCGAATAATGAATCGTTCGGCTATACCGAGGAAGAGATCGTCTCTTCAGACGTGGTTGGCTCGCATTTCGGTTCGATTTTCGACGCCACACAAACCGAAATCACCGAAGCAGGCGATCTGCAACTGGTGAAAACCGTCTCCTGGTACGACAACGAATATGGCTTTGTCACCCAGCTGATTCGCGTGCTGGATAAGTTCGCAAAACTGTAATCCTCCCTGCGGATGGCTAAGGCCATCCGCGTTTTCCCCGCAGGATCACATCAGCGCACGGCTTTTCAACGCCTCCACCAGTAACGCATCGCTGCGCAATTGCTGCCAGGCAGCCTCCACCTCAGCAGGTATATCCACGTGGCTGATAAACCCTTTGCCGCGCGGACCGTAGCCTTGTTCATCATCACGCAGGCGGGGTAATTCACCGACGATCAGCGACAGATAGCGCTCCACCGGCCATAACCCGGTACTGTCGCCGCTGAAACACGCCCCGTGTTCACCGTTACGCAATACCGGTGTCAGCCCCGGATAGCTTTTCCACACTGGCGCGCTGTCGCAATCCTGCCAGACATGGGCAAAGGTCGCCATGGTGCGCCGCTGCATGGTCGGATCCTGCACGACAATGCCTTCCTGACTGTGAATGCCAGTCTCTTCGAGCATCGCACGAGTGAATTGCGCATTTTCCCCGCAGTTGGTCGATTTGCTTTCCACCAGCATCCGTTCGCGGGGGATATTCCAGAACTGATGGGCAATATCGGCAAGGATCGCGGCTTCTGCGCGCCCGGTGGTACGGATGCTGTGGTAACGCGGATGGCGGGCGATTGCCGCATACAGAAACGTCGTCGAATGGCCAATGCCGCCGCTTATCAGCAGCGTTTGTTCGCCACCGGCGACCAGCTGGCAGGCCGCATCAATCGTTGGGATCACCGCGTTGCCGGCCAGCACGACCAGATCCGCCTCGCCAGGACGCGGACGCGGTTGATAGTCGTTCTGCGCCAGCCAGGCGCCGACCGTATTCGCGGCATTTAGCGTTGATTCGGGTAATTCCGGAAAGGTCGTCAACATAATTTTCCCTTCTTTCCACTATGAAACCACAGGGTAACGCATGCGACTGACGAACACAGGGGATCACTCCGAAAGCCGCAAAAGCCCATTGACTGGTGGCCGCTAGCCGATTTGCTCCATCGCCTGCAGAATGCGCTTGTCTGAAATCGGATATGGCGTTCCCAGTTGTTGCGCAAAGTAACTGACCCGCAGCTCTTCAATCATCCAGCGGATCTCTTTCACATCGTCATCCTCACGACGCGCTGGCGGTAACTTGTTGAGCCACTGTTGCCAGGCCTGTTGCACACTTTCCACTTTCAGCATCTGTACGCGGTCGCGGTGCGGATCAATCGCCAGTTTTTCCAGACGACGCTCGATCGCCTGCAAATAGCGCAGCGTATCACCCAGTTTTTTGAACCCGTTGCCGGTGACAAACCCGCGATAAACCAGCCCGCTCATCTGTGCTTTCACATCCGACATACCGAGCGCCATGGTCATGTCCACGCGCCCTTTCAGCCGTTTGTTGATGTTGAATACGGTGGTGAGGATCTGCTCCACCTGCTTCGCAATCTCGACAACCGTGTCGTTCAGTTCAGCGCGAACTTTCTCATGCAGCGCGGCAAACCCCGCTTCCGTCCAGACCGGACCGCCCGCTTCATCAATCAGTTTATCGACGCCGCAGGAGATGCAGTCATCAATCAGATCCAGCACTTTGCCGTAGGGGTTGAAATAGAGACCCAGCTTGGCTTTGTTGGGTAATTTTTCGTGCAGATACTTGATCGGCGACGGGATGTTGAGCAACAGCAAACGGCGCACACCGCGCCACATCGCCTGCTGCTGTTCCTGTGGGTTGTCAAACAGCCTGATCGCCACACTGTCGCGTTCATCCACCAGCGCAGGCCAGGCTTTGACCTTATAGTTGCCCCGCTTCTGCTCGAAGCTTTCCGCCAGCGTACCGAAACTCCAGATGTGCAGACCGCTCTGTTCAATACCGTCATCCGCTACTGCGGACAGGGTTTCCTGAACTTTCCCTTTAAGCGCGTCTTTTAGCGCGGTCAGGCTGCTGCCTTCCTGAAGTTTCTTGTTGTTGTCGTCCACCACCCGGAAGGTCATTTTCAGATGATCGGGCACCTGATCCCAGTGCCAGTCCTCACGGTCAACGGTAACACCGGTCATACGGCGCAGTTCGCGCTCCAGCGCATCCAGCAACGGCAACTCCAGTGGCGTGACGCGGCCTAAAAACGCCTCCGCATAGTTGGGCGCCGGGACGAAGTTACGGCGTACCGGCTTCGGCAACGATTTGATCAGCGCGATAATCAGCTCCCGGCGCAGGCCGGGGATCTGCCATTCAAAACCGCTTTCCTCGACCTGATTCAGCAGCGGTAGCGGAATATGCACTGTGACGCCGTCAGCATCGGTACCGGGTTCAAACTGATAGCTCAGCCGCAGCTTGAGGTTGCCCTGATGCCAGAAATTCGGGTAATCGAGTTTGCTGACCTTTTCCGCGCCCTCTTTGATCAGCATGCTCTTCTCGAAATTGAGCAGATCGGGCGTTTCCCGGCTGACCTTTTTCCACCAACTGTCAAAGTGACGCGCCGTGATGACGTCATGGCTGATACGCTGGTCGTAAAACTCAAACAACGACTCATCATCCACCAGAATGTCGCGACGGCGTGACTTATGCTCCAGCTCTTCGATCTCCGCCCGCAATTTCAGGTTGTCGCGGAAGAAGGCGTGGCGGGTCTGCCAGTCGCCTTCCACCAGCGCATGGCGGATAAACAGCTCGCGGCACAGCGCGGGGTCGATCCGGCTGTAATTGACTTTACGCGCGGCGACAATCGGCAAACCGTACAGAGTGACTTTTTCCGTCGCCATCACCGCACCCTGCGCCCGCTCCCAGTGTGGTTCGCTCCAGGAACGTTTGATCAGATGCTGCGCCAGCGGTTCGACCCATTCCGGCTCAATACGGGCGGCCACGCGGCCCCACAAACGGCTGGTCTCCACCAGTTCAGCGACCATCGTCCATTTCGGTGGTTTTTTGAATAAACCAGAGCCAGGGAAGATGGCAAAGCGGGCGTTGCGCGCGCCGGTAAACTCCTGTTTATCGGCATCTTTCATGCCGATGTGCGACAACAACCCGGTTAACAGTGCCAGATGGATCTCGCGGTATTCCGCTGGCTCGCTGTTCACCGGAATGCCCAGCGCCTTCACCACCTGGCGCAGTTGCGTGTAGACATCCTGCCATTCGCGTACGCGCAGGTAGTTGAGGAAATCGGTGCGACACAGGCGGCGGAACTGGTTCGACGACAGCGCTTTCTGCTGTTCGCCGAGGTAGTTCCACAGATTAACAAAGGCCAGAAAATCAGATTCTTTATCGTGGAAACGGCGATGTTTTTCATCGGACGCCTGTTGTTTGTCCATCGGGCGCTCGCGCGGATCCTGAATCGACAGTGCGGCGGTGATGATCATTGCCTCACGCACACAACCGTGTTTTTGCGCTTCCAGCACCATCCGCGCCAGACGAGGATCCACCGGCAACTGGCTGAGCTGGCGACCCATAGCCGTCAGCTTGTACGCGGTTTGCTGTTCGTCAGTGGTAATCGCCCCCAGCTCTTCCAGCAGACGCACGCCATCCTGAATGTTGCGGTTGTCCGGCGCCTCGACAAACGGAAACGCCGCGATGTCACCCAGCCCCAGCGCCGTCATTTGCAGAATAACGGACGCCAGGTTGGTACGCAGGATTTCCGGGTCGGTGAATTCCGGGCGCGACAGGAAATCATCTTCCGAATAGAGGCGAATACAGATCCCTTCCGAGACACGTCCGCAACGGCCTTTACGCTGGTTCGCTGACGCCTGCGAGACCGGCTCGATCGGCAGACGCTGAACTTTGGTGCGATAGCTGTAACGGCTGATACGCGCCGTTCCGGGGTCGATCACATATTTAATGCCCGGTACTGTCAACGAGGTTTCGGCAACGTTGGTCGCCAGCACGATACGCCGCCCACTGTGAGGCTGGAATACGCGGTTTTGCTCGCTGTTTGACAGCCGCGCATACAACGGCAGGATCTCCGTATGGCGCAGATCCAGCTTATTGAGGGCATCTGCGGTATCGCGGATTTCACGCTCGCCGCTCATGAAAATCAGAATGTCGCCAGCGCTTTCATGACCCAGCTCTTCCACTGCGTCAAAAATGGCCTGAAGCTGGTCGCGCTCGGTGTCGTCCGCCTCTTCCACAATCGGGCGATAGCGCACTTCCACCGGATACGTGCGCCCGGAGACTTCAATCACCGGCGCATGGTTAAAGTGGCGTGAGAAACGCGCCGGATCGATGGTCGCGGAGGTGATGATCACTTTCAGATCCGGGCGACGCGGCAGCAACTCTTTCAGGTAGCCGAGCAGGAAATCGATGTTCAGACTGCGCTCGTGCGCTTCATCGATGATGATGGTGTCGTACTGCATCAGCAGCCGGTCCTGCTGAATTTCCGCCAGCAGAATACCGTCGGTCATCAGCTTGACCATGGTGTTATCGCTGATGCGATCGCTAAAACGGACTTTATAACCGATGCACTCGCCAGGCTCGCTCTTCAGCTCTTCGGCAATACGGTTAGCCACCGTCCGCGCCGCCAGACGACGCGGCTGAGTATGACCAATCAGTCCTTTAATGCCGCGCCCCAGCTCCATACAAATTTTCGGTAACTGTGTGGTTTTCCCGGAGCCAGTCTCCCCCGCCACGATCACCACCTGATGATCGCGAATGGCGTTGAGAATGTCGTCTTTCTTCTGACTGACCGGCAGGTTATCCGGATAGGTGATTTCCGGGCGCGTGGCGGCCCGCAGCAGGACTTTACCCGCTGCCTGTTCAATCTCTTTGGCCATCTCCTGGAAAATGGCCTGTTGTGCTTCAGGATTTTTAACCTTCTTCGCGCCCTGCAAACGGCGGGTAAAGCGCTGTTTGTCGCGCAGCATCAGACCATCAAGCTGGTGGTGGAGGGAAGCGACGGTAATTTTATTCTGTTCTGTCATAGTGTTATCGGGCAGCGCACTGCCGGAAAAGGCTTACGTCAACGTTCGTTATAGAGTACCACATTCACGCTTTTCGTCTCTTGTTCAATAATTTCGAACAAAGACTTCGATATATTGCGCTATCCCTGTGGCAGGATTGTGAATAAAGTGTCATCAAGCAACAGGGCACGGGCCCGTCAATCTGATAATAAGGAATCACCCATGAGCAAAGTATTAGTTCTCAAATCCAGTATTCTGGCAGGGTACTCACAGTCTGGTCAGCTGACCGACTATTTCGTTGAACAATGGCGTGAGCAGCATCCGGCTGACCACATTACTGTTCGTGACCTGGCTGCCAACCCGATCCCCGTTCTGGATGGTGAACTGGTGGGTGCAATGCGTCCGGGCGATGCGCCGCTGACGCCGCGTCAGCAGGAAGCGCTGGCGCTTTCTGACGAACTGATTACTGAACTGCAAGCGCACGATGTTATCGTGATCGCCGCGCCGATGTACAACTTCAACATTTCGACGCAGCTGAAAAACTATTTCGACCTGGTTGCCCGTGCTGGCGTCACCTTCCGCTACACCGAAAACGGTCCGGAAGGCCTGGTCATCGGTAAACGCGCCGTGGTGCTCTCCAGCCGTGGCGGGATCCATAAAGACACCCCGACCGACCTGGTCGCCCCGTACCTGAAACTGTTCCTTGGTTTTATCGGTATTACTGACGTGAACTTCGTGTTCGCAGAAGGCGTGGCGTACGGCCCGGAAGTGGCAGCTAAAGCGCAGTCCGACGCTAAACTGGCTATCGACAGCTTCGTCGCCGCTTAAGATTTCCCCCTCTCACCGCCTGGTGGGAGGGTTTTTATTTCCCCGCAATGCCCCGCTTTACGAGCCTGCTCGTAAAACTCAAATCTCGTACTTTCAATGTGTTAAGAAACCCATAGAATCACTGCGGGTGCTTGAGACTGTCTGGTCTCAGGCAATTTGCAGGAGTCCGGATAGTGAAAAGCCCCAGGGAGATAGTGTTATCCACCTGTACTGCACCCATTTTGTTGGACGATGAAATGGAATAGTCCCTGATATGTCAAAGCCAAAATACCCCTTCGAAAAGCGCCTTGAAGTCGTGAATCACTACTTCACAACTGATGATGGTTACAGGATCATCTCTGCACGTTTTGGTGTGCCTCGAACCCAGGTCAGGACGTGGGTTGCCCTCTATGAAAAACATGGAGAAAAAGGTTTAATTCCCAAACCTAAAGGCGTTAGTGCTGATCCAGAGTTGCGCATTAAGGTCGTGAAAGCCGTGACCGAGCAGCAGATGTCCCTCAATCAGGCTGCTGCTCACTTTATGCTTGCTGGTAGTGGTTCTGTAGCCAAGTGGCTGAAAGTCTATGAGGAGCACGGAGAAGCTGGTTTACGCGCACTCAAGATCGGCACCAAAAGAAACATTACAATGTCAGTTGATCCAGAAAAAGCGGCGTTAGCATTGGAGCTGTCGAAAGACCGACGTATTGAGGATCTTGAAAGACAAGTTCGATTCCTTGAAATGCGGCTTACGTATCTAAAAAAGCTGAAAGCCTTAGCTCATCCCGCGAAAAAGTGAAAGTACTCAACGAGCTAAGGCAGTTTTACCCTCTTGATGAGCTTCTCAAGGCAGCGGAGATACCGCGCAGTACGTTTTATTACCATCTAAAGGCTCTCAGCAAGCCTGATAAGTATGCGGATGTTAAAAAGCGTATTGGTGAGATTTATCACGAGAATAAAGGTCGTTACGGATACCGTAGGGTAACGTTGTCTCTCCATCGAGACGGGGAACGGATTAACCATAAAGCCGTTCAGCGCCTGATGGGAACCCTCTCGCTTAAGGCAGCGATTAAGGTCAAGCGATACAGCTCCTACAGAGGAGAGGTAGGGCAAACCGCCCCCAATGTTCTCCAAAGGGATTTCAAGGCTACACGGCCAAACGAGAAGTGGGTTACCGACGTTACTGAATTTGCAGTCAATGGGCGAAAGCTGTATTTGTCTCCAGTAATAGATCTCTTCAACAACGAAGTTATTTCTTACAGCCTGTCGGAAAGACCTGTGATGAACATGGTCGAGAATATGCTCGATCAGGCATTCAAAAAGCTTAAGCCTCACGAGCATCCTATTCTGCACTCTGACCAGGGATGGCAGTATCGTATGAGAAGGTATCAAAACATCCTTAAAGAACAAGGCATTACACAGAGCATGTCCAGAAAAGGCAATTGTCTGGATAATGCAGTCGTGGAATGTTTCTTTGGAACCTTAAAGTCGGAGTGTTTTTATCTTGACGAGTTCAGTAATATAAGCGAACTGAAGGATGCTGTTACGGAATATATTGACTACTACAACAGCAGAAGAATTAGCCTGAAATTAAAAGGTCTGAGTCCAATTGAATATCGAACCCAGACCTATGTGCCTCGTGTTTAACTGTCCAACTTTTTGGGGTCAGTACAACCTGGGGCTGACACTCCAAACCCTAGCAGGTTGGATGTTAGCCCCTTCTCTGAAAGGAGGCAATAACATGCTGACGAAATACGCCCTTATGGCAATCATTGTGCTGTGTATTGCAGTACTCGGATTCACGTTTCTGGTACGCGAAACGCTTTGTGAGTTGAGCGTAAAAGAACGTGGTATGGAGATCAAAGCTGTTCTCGCTTACGAATCGAGGAAGTAGCTGACGCGCGCGGGGAGCAATCCCCGCGTCACCACGGCAGGGTCTGGCACTCAGCGCACCTCTTAGCCCTCTCTTCGGAGAGGGCTAACGTTTTAAGAGGCTGACTTCGGCCGCAAATTCTCATCAAACACCAGCCGTTGACGACCGGGTTCGGCTTCGCGCAGCGGTTCCACCTGGTGCATTGTCTGTTTGCAGCGTTCCACCAGCACCTGATACTCACGCGTGCCCTGTTTTTTCCACGCCTTCTCCTGCTCGCTCAACGCGCGAATTGCTTTTGCCGGACTGCCGATAATCAGATGATCAGCGGGCATTTCGGCCCTGGCTTTTACAAACGCGGCGGCGCCGACAATGCTGTTCTCGCCGATGATCGCGCCGTCCATCACGACCGCGTTCATACCCACCAGCGCGTTACGGCGGATAATACACCCGTGAAGGATTGCACTGTGGCCGATATGGCCGTCTTCCTCCACCACAGTGTCCTGTTCCGGAAAACCGTGCATTACGCAGTTATCCTGAATATTGGCACCCTCTTTCACCACGATTCGGCCAAAATCCCCGCGCAGACTGGCGTTCGGGCCAACGTAAACACCCTTACCTAAGATCACATCACCAATCAGCACCGCCGTGGGATGCACATAGCTTTCCTCAGGCACTACCGGCGTCAGACCATCGATTTGATAGACAGGCATCACGCCTCCTTAATTAAGTTGCAGGCCGCCGAAGCGCTGATAAAACAGACTGCCCGGTTGCGGCAGTTCGCCGACCGAGGTTTCCGCTTTTTCGCTTACCCAGGCCAGCGCACCGGCGGCGACACGTTGATAGATATTGATACACAACTGGCGCGCCGCCTGCCCGGCCCAGTGTGCGGGCAGCAACACCTCGGGCAGTAACGGATCTTTCAGCACCACGCGGCGATAAAAATGGATCAGCAACAGTTGGATCTGGAAACAACGCTCCGGGGTCAGCTCGCCTGGCGCAGCTTCCCGCAACAGTGGCAGCAGCGGCCGGAAAGAGTCGATAAACGCGTTGTACATGACGTTCTGCTCGCTGAGTTGCCAGCACTCTTCAACCCGCGCGCGCAGAGCCGCCACTGACATCGCCAGCGGCGAGTGCGCCTCAAAACAGATCACGTTTTCTGCTACGCCCGCCTCGTGCAGCAGCGTCTGCACATCCGCCATTTTTTGCGACGGCGACGCCATCAGGCTCGGCGCCAGCGTGCCGAATCCCTGCCAGATCAGCTGTTTTTTCACATCTGCGAGCGTCGATTTATCCAGCCCCTCTGACAACAGCAACAACCAGGTGCCGTCCCAGGCAGGCTGTTCCGCGCGGTAGATTTTGCCTTCCGCGCGACGCGTCAGGCGCAGGCCTTTGTCACTCAGCCGGTAATAGCTGCGTCGGCCAACGCGATCGACATCCAGCCAGCCCTCTTTGTTAAGGCGAAACAGCGCGGTGCGCACGAAGCGCTCGCCAAAACCAAGCCCTTCCAGTAATGCTGCCAGGCTGCCAAGCCAGATTTCGCCACCGCGATGCGACAGCGCATCGCCATACAGCGAAGAGATAAGCGACGTCCCGCTGATGGGCACGGAGGAGACAGCCTGTTGAATAAACGCGTCGAGTTTGCTCATCTGATTCATTCTTTTATCTTTTTTATCCTGGATGAATCATAGCATATTGCCCCTCCCGCCTGGCGAGGGGCGTACAACGATTACCCGTTAGCGGCAACTTTGCGCAGGTCAAAAACCCGGCAGGCCTTGCCTTCAGAGCGTGGGATGCTGCCGCAGTTGACAATGGTGACGTCGGTCGAAATGCCCACCATCGACTTAATGCGATGACGTAAGTTGTGACATACCTGGCAGCGCTGTTCGTGCGACAGGCTGAGACTGCTCTCTTTCAGCTCCACGCGCACCGAAAGTGAATCAAGATGCCCGCGACGATGCACTTCCAGCTGGTAATGCGGTGACAGATGCTCGAACTTAACAATCTCCTCTTCCAGTTGTGACGGGAAGACATTCACGCCGCGAATAATCAGCATGTCATCGCTGCGACCGCTGATGCGGTCCATACGCCGCATTGAACGTGCCGTACCGGGCAGCAGACGCGTGAGATCGCGGGTGCGATAGCGGATCACCGGCAGCGCCTCTTTGGTGAGCGTGGTAAACAGCAGCTCGCCCTGCTCGCCATCATCCAGCGGCGTACCATCGTCCGGGTTAACGATTTCCGGATAGAAATGATCTTCCCAGATAGTCGGGCCGTCAGCGGTTTCGATACACTCCATCGCCACCCCCGGCCCCATCACTTCCGACAGGCCATAAATATCCAGCGCGGTAATGCCGAGACGGCGTTCAATTTCGCTACGCATCGCACAGGTCCACGGCTCCGCGCCAAATACGCCGACACGCAGAGAGCACTGGCTGGCGTCACCGCCCATTTGCCGCTCCAGCTCTTCAATCAGATTCAGGCAATAAGATGGCGTCACCATGATCATGTCCGGCTGAAAATCACGGATCAGTTGCGCCTGCTTCTCAGTCTGGCCACCGGACATCGGGATCACCGTCGCGCCCAGGCGTTCTGCGCCGTAATGCGCGCCCAGGCCGCCGGTAAACAGGCCGTAACCATAGGCGACATGAATTTTATCTTTCGCGCTGCCGCCCGCCGCGCGCAGGGAACGCGCCACAATATTGGCCCAGTTATCGATGTCGTTTTGCGTGTAGCCCACCACGGTTGGCTTACCGGTGGTGCCTGACGATGCATGGATACGCACAATCTGTTCCATTGGCACGGCGAAGGTATCGAACGGATAGTTGTCGCGCAGATCCTGCTTGGTGGTGCAGGGAAATTTGCGGATATCGGCCAGCTCGTTGAAATCGTCAGGGTGCACGCCTGCGGCGTCGAATTTGCGCCGGTACATCGGCACATTCTCGTAGGCGTGTTTCAGCGTCCATTTCATGCGTTGCGTCTGCAGCGCATGCAGTTCGTCGCGGGACGCGGTTTCAATCGGATCAAGGTTGGATGTCGTTATCATTATAGGGTACTCGCAGGTTGATTAGCTCACAGATCAAACTCGCTCCAGGATCATGGCAATGCCCTGACCCACACCGATACACATCGTACACAGCGCATAGCGTCCGCCGCGCCGGTGCAGCTCATGACTGGCGGCGAGCGCCAGTCGGGCGCCACTCATTCCCAACGGATGACCGATGGCGATGGCGCCACCGTTGGGATTCACATGCGGGGCATCGTCCGGCAGCCCCAGTTGTCTGAGCACGCCCAGTGCCTGCGCGGCGAAGGCTTCATTCAGCTCAATCACATCCATATCGTTGATATTCAGTCCGGCACGCTCCAGTACCTTGCGGGTAGCTGGTACCGGGCCGAGCCCCATCAGGCGCGGCTCCACCCCGGCGCTCGCCATGGCGACAATACGCGTGCGCGGAGTCAACCCCTGCGCCAGCGCCATCTTCTCGCTGGCGACAATCAACGCCGCCGCGCCGTCATTCACCCCGGAAGCATTACCGGCGGTGATAACACCACGGGCACGAAACGGGGCGTTAAGCGCTGCCAGTTGCTCCGGGGTTGTGTCCGGGCGGGGATGCTCATCGTCTTTCACTTCCACGACAGCGCCTTTTTTGCCTTTGACGGTGACGGGCACAATCTCCTGCGCCAGTATCCCGTCACGCTGCGCTTTTGCCGTCCTCTGCTGGCTACGCAGCGCGAAAGCATCCTGATCGGCCCGACTGATATTTAACAATTCAGCTACATTCTCTGCCGTTTCCGGCATGCTGTCAGTACCAAATTGCCGCGCCATGAGCGGATTCACAAAACGCCAGCCAATGGTGGTATCAAACATCTCAGCCTGACGGGAAAACGCCGACGTTGCTTTACCCATCACAAACGGTGCGCGCGACATGGATTCCACGCCGCCCGCCAGCAGCAGATCAGCATCACCCGCACGAATGGCGCGCGCGGCAAACCCCAGCGCATCCAGCCCGGAGCCGCACAGGCGGTTGATGGTGGTGCCGGACACCGTCTGCGGCAGCCCTGCCAGCAACGTCGCCATGCGCGCGACGTTGCGGTTATCTTCCCCTGCCTGATTAGCACAACCGAGGATCACATCGTCGATCAACGCCGCATCCAGTTGCGGATGACGACTCAGCAGCGCACGCAACGGAATGGCCGCCAGATCGTCCGCCCGCACGCCGGAAAGCGCGCCGCCGTAGCGTCCTACCGGCGTTCGCACGCCATCACAAATATACGCATCACGCATCAGGCTTCTCCTGTCACACTGCCGCCGATGCGGTGCGATTTACCGCGAAACAGGGCGACCGTTTTTTGATGTTGGTTAACGATTTCAATGTCATACACCCCGGCAATGTTGCCCTGATGTTTGACGCGGGCGGTGGCAGTGAGTTTATCGCCCGCCTTTCCTGGGCGCAGAAAATCAATGGTGCAGGCTGAGGCCACCGCTGCCAGTCCCTGGCTGTTGCAGGCATAGGCAAACGCGGTATCCGCCAGCGAGAAAATTTGCCCGCCGTGGCAGGTCTGATGGCCGTTCAGCATCTGCGGCAGCACGGTCATGGTGACCATGGCATACCCTTCATCCATCTCCACGATGTCGATCCCCAGCGCCTGCGCGCAGGCGTCGTTTTCATACATCACACGGGCGTTGTGCCAGGCGTTATGACTCATAACCACACTCCAGAAGCGCACGCTGGCGCAGCAGTGAACACGGGCGATAGCGCTCTTCGCCGTAATGACGTTGCAGGTTTTCCAGCATCGTCAACACCCGCTGCCAGCCGAGAATGTCGCCCCACTGCAGCGGTCCGCGAGGATAATTCACCCCAAGGCGCATCGCGGTATCAATATCAGCTTCGCTGGCGACGCCTTTTTGCAGGGCGTCGAGCGCTTCGTTAATCAACATCGCGACCGTGCGCCAGACCAGCAGACCGGGATAATCGGCAATCATCAGCACCTGCTTGCCCTGTTGCTGCAGCCAGGCAATAGCTTTTGCCGTCTCTTCCGGGCGATTACTGTCAGCGGCGGCAATGGCGACAACGTCGCCCTCGCGATAATCCATCAGCACCACCGGGCATTTCAGCCGTGCCGCTTTTGCCTGCGCGGTTTCGCCGTCAGTGGTCAGCAGTTGCACGCTATCAAGCGTGACAACGTCACCTGATTTATGTACCTCGTGAGCATGCAGAGGCTCAGCAATCCGCGGGTGAAACGCTACCGCGGACGCCCCTTGCGGCCAGTGATAAACGCCCTGCCCGCTTTTTTTGCCCAGCCGACCGGCCAGTACCAGTTCCTGTTGCAATAACGACGGTAAAAAACGGCGCTCCTGCCAGAAGGCGTTGAAGACGGAACAGGTGACGGCGAAATTGACGTCCTGACCGATCAGATCGGTCAGCGCCAGCGGCCCCATCGGAAAACCCCCGCCGTCACGTAGTACGGTATCGATCACTGCCGCGTCTGCCACCTGCTCTTCCAGCGCGCGCCATGCCTCGGCATAAAACGGGCGGGCGACACGGTTCACGATAAAACCCGGCGTCGAGTGACAGCGCACCGGCTGTTTGCCCCAATGAGTGACGCACTGGCAAAGCAGCTCCACCACTTCCGGCGAGGTTGCCAGGCCGCTGACCACCTCCACCAGCTTCATGACCGGCGCAGGGTTAAAAAAGTGCAGCCCCGCCACACGCTCCGGGTGACGCACATCAGCGGCGATGGCGGTAATGGAAATCGATGAGGTGTTGCTGGTGAGCAATGTTTGCGGCGGGCAAATCTCCGCCAGCTGGCTGAACAGCGCTTTTTTTACCTCCAGCCGTTCGCTGGCGGCTTCAATCACCAGCCCGGCGGCGGCGAGCGCAGACAGATCCTCGACCGGATACAGATTTCGTAACGTGCTGGCACAGGCTTCCGCACTGAGTTTGCCGCGCGCCACACGAGACTCCAGTCGTGAGCGGATCCCGTCAATCGCGCGAGTCAGCGCCTCGCTGGCAATGTCATACAGCAAAACCTGATGACCCGCAGCCGCCGCCACTTCAGCGATCCCCGCCCCCATGGTGCCGCTGCCAATCACCGCGACGGTGTTAATGCGCTGGCTCATGATGATTTCCCGCTGAACTGGGGTGGTCGCCTGGCGAGAAACGCACTGACCCCTTCGCGATAATCCGGGCTGCGTCCGGCCAGTCGCTGATAGTCGCGCTCAAGATCGAGCTGGGCGTCGAGGGTATTGGTTTCCGCCGCCAGCAGCGCTTGTTTAATTAACCCCAGACCATATGTCGGTTGGGTCGCCAGATGGCGCGCCAGCGTCAGCGCGGTGTCGGACAACTGTGCGTCATCCACCACCTGCCAGATCATGCCCCACTGCTGCGCCTGCTCCGCGCTGAGCTTATCGCCCGTCAGCGCCAGCCCCAGCGCTCGCGCCCGACCTGCCACGCGCGGCAAAAACCAGGTGCCGCCGCAGTCCGGTACCAGCCCCAGCTTACTGAACGCCATAACAAAGTTGGCCGAGCGGGCAGCGATGACCATATCGCAGCCGAGCGCCAGCGTCGCACCGGCGCCCGCCGCCACGCCGTTCACCGCGGCAATGACCGGTTTTGGCAACGCCGCCAGTCGGCGGACCAGCGGGTTATAGAATTTTTCCACCGACAACCCCAGATCCGGGGCGTTGCCTTGCGGGTCAACGTTACGGTCGTTGAGATCCTGACCGGCGCAGAAACCGCGCCCGGCACCTGTGATCAACAGACAGCGAATGGTATCGTCACGTTCGGCCTGCGTCAGGCAATCCGCTAACTGCTGGTGCATCTCATCGTTAAAACTGTTCAGGCGATCCGGGCGGTTGAGGGTGAGGGTCATCACGCCCAGTTCCACGTCGCTGAGAATAAAAGCGTCCATTGTTAGCGTCCTTTGAAGTCGGGGGTACGTTTTTCGCGAAAAGCGGCAATGCCTTCCTGCCGATCGTCGGTGGCGCTGAGCAGCGTAAACAGCTGGCGTTCAAGCTGTAGCCCGGCGTGGAGACTCACTTCCTGCGACTGACGCAGCGCCTGTTTTGCTGCCTGAAGCGCCAGCGGCGCATGCGCAGCGATGGTTTTTGCCAGTTGTAACGCGTATTCCTGGGTCAGCGCTGGCGGGCAAACGTCGCTCACCAGCCCGGCCTCACGGGCGCGTCTGGCGTCGATGCTTTCACCGGTCAGCACCATGCGGCTGGCCAGCGCTTTCCCGACGCTGCGAATCAACCGTTGGGTGCCACCCGCGCCTGGCATCATACCGAGGGTGATTTCCGGCAGACCGAAACGGGCGTTATCCCCCGCCATCACGATGTCGCACAGTAACGCCAGCTCGCAGCCCGCGCCCAGCGCATAGCCGTTCACCGCCGCAATCAGCGGTTTATTAAAGGCATTGATGCGCGCCCACAATCGTGGGCGAACGTCGTTCAACGTCGCCACGAGATCGTTGTCCGCCATTTCGTTGAGATCTGCCCCGGCGGCAAAAAAGCGTTCATTGCCGCTGATCACGCAGGCCGCGATCGCCGGATTTTGCGCGGCAGATTCCAGTGCATCGGCAATCTGCGCCAGCAGCGTGTTATTCAGCGCATTGCGCGCCTGTGGGCGATTAAGGGTCAGCAACAGCACACGATCGTGCTGTTCAGTCAGCAGCTCGTTCATGCCATCCCCTTTGCATCAAAATCGACAATCACGTCCGGCGTGGTTGGCAACGCCTGACAGCTCAGCACATAACCCGCGGCCAGTTCATCGGCTTCGAGACTGTAATTGGTGGTCATAGCAACGTTACCGCGCAACACTTTGCATTTGCAGGTGGCGCAGACGCCTCCCTTACAGGCATACGGTAAATCCGCCCCCTGACGCAGCGCCGCATCGAGAATGCTTTCGTCATCAGCGGTCAGCATCACCTGACGATCATGACCGTCCTGACGCACCGTGACCGTCTGCCCCTGCGCCTTCACGCTGGCGGCACGGCGCATGCCACTGCCCGGGGTATTAAAGCGCTCAAGGTGAATGGATTTTTTTGGCATACCGAGCGCCAGCAGCGCGGTTTCCGCCTCGTCCATCATCGCCGCCGGGCCGCAGATAAAAGCGTCATCAAACTGGGCAAAGTTGATCAGCGTGCGCGACAGCGCCTGCAATTTTTCGCCGTCAATGCGCCCGTGCAGCAGATCGCTGTCGAGGGTTTCCTGGCTGAACAGGCAGACCAGTTGCAGTCGCGTCGGGTAGCTGTCTTTAAGATCGGCCAGCGCCTGGCGGAACATCATGCTTTGACTGCTGCGATTGCCGTAAATCACGGTAAACAGGCTGTCGGGTTCGGTCGCCAGCGTGGTTTCCACAATCGCCAGCATCGGGGTGATGCCGGAGCCGGCGGCAATGGCGAGATAGTTACCGCGGCGGTCTGGCTGCGGCTGATAGCCGAACAGCCCCTGCGGCACCATCACCTCCAGCGCCATACCCTGTTTGATCTCCCGACGGGCGTAGTTCGAGAAACGCCCGCCATCGATGGCCTTCACTGCCACACTGATTTCACCCGGCCGCGCACCACGGCAGATGGAATAACAGCGGCGCAGCTCTTCGTTTCCCAGCCGGGTTTTCAGCGTCAGATGCTGCCCGGGGCGGAACGCGTAAGCCGCCTGTAACGCGTCAGGCACCGCGAAGGTGATGGTCACCGCGTCGCGGGTTTCGGGTTCAACTTTTGCCACCGTAAGCGAATGGAACGTCGTCATGGCAACCTCAAATACATTTAAAGTAATCAAAGGGTTCGCGGCAGCTTTCGCAGCGGTACAGCGCTTTGCAGGCCGTCGAACCAAATTCGCTGATAAGCGTCGAATGGCTGCTGCCGCAGCGCGGGCAATTCACCGTTTCGGGGATCCCGGCATGGCAGGTATGCGCCTGTGGCGGGCTGATACCGTACTGGCGCAGCCGTTCGCGGGCACTGGCGCTCATCCAGTCGGTGGTCCACGGCGGATCCAGTTGCAGCACAATGTGTACCGGCGTATAGCCGTTTTCGATCATTGCGCGGCGGATCTCGCCCAGCAGATGTTCCGTCGCCGGGCAGCCGGAATAGGTCGGCGTAAAGCCAATCACCCAGCCGTCACCCTGCGGCGCCACGCTGCGCACCATACCTAAATCGGTAATGGTGAGCACCGGGACTTCCGGGTCCGGGATCTGCCCCAGCAGCGCCCAGATCTGGCGTACGTCGGCGGGGGCGATGGTGGCGAGACGTTGCATGCTGACCTCCGGTTACCACTGTTGCGCGGGGTACATCCGCTGCAGATACTGCATCTCGGCCAGCATCGGGCCGAGATGTTCGGTATGCAGGCCCTGCTTGCCGCCGGTGCGGTAAGCTGCGTCGGCGGGCATAACCAGCCCGGCCTCGCGTAAACCACTGTCGATTTCCGCGTCCCATTCGTCGCGCAGCGTACGCGGATCAACCGCAATACCCTGCTCGCTCAGGTCGATATCCAGCGCGTCAGCGTCAAACAGTTCGGCAGTAAAGCGCCAGACATTGTCCAGCGCCTGCTGCATACGCTGCGCGGACAACCCGGTGCCCTGACCGAGGCGAATCATCCAGCCACGGCTGAAGCGCAGGTGATAACGCGCTTCTTTGATGGCTTTGGCGGCAATGGCGGCAATCTGTGGATCGCGGCTGACGGTCAGGCGGCTGAACAGCGCGACGTGCCAGGCATCCATCAGGTACTGGCGCGCGATGGTGTCGGCGAAGTTGCCGTTCGGCTGCTCAACCAGCAACAGATTGCTGAACTGGCGTTCGTCGCGGAAAAAGGCCAGCGTGTCTTCATCGCCCTCACCGTGGCGTTCCGCCGCGTATGTCAGGAAATTGCGCGCCTGCCCCAGCAGATCGAGACCGATATTGGCAAGCGCCAGATCGATTTCCAGCTCCGGCGCATGGCCGCACCAGGCGGAAAGCCGCTGCGCCAGCACCAGACAGTTATCACCGAGGCGCAATGCGTAAGTGGCGACAGGATCGTTGGTTATCATCACTACCTCACATATGCTCGATGCCGTCAGGGATGGTGTAAAACGTCGGATGACGGTACACCTTGCTCTCTGACGGGTCGAAAAACTCACCGCGCTCTTCCGGCTGCGAGGCGACGATTTCACTCGCTTTCACCACCCAGATTGAACAGCCTTCGTTGCGACGGGTGTAAGCGTCACGGGCGTTTTCCAGCGCCATGCGATCATCCGCAGCATGCAGGCTGCCGACATGGCGGTGCGACAGCCCCTGTTTGCTGCGAACAAACACTTCATATAATGGCCAGTAAACATTGCTCATCATGCTTCTCCTCAGGCGACGCGTCGGGCTTGCTGTTTCTGCGCGTGGGCCAGTGCGGCTTCGCGCACCCACTCTCCGTCGTCCCACGCTTTGCGTTTGGCGGCGATACGTTCGTGATTGCAGACGCCGCGTCCGTTAATCACCTCGTTAAATTCCTGCCAGTCGATATCGCCAAAACGGTAATGACCGCTGACCTCGTCAAAATGCAGATCCGGGTCCGGTACTGTCATACCCAGCATTTCCACTTGTGGAATGGTGTTGTCGACGAAGCGCTGACGCAGTTCGTCGTTGGAGTGTCGTTTGATTTTCCACGCCAGGCTGCGGGCGCTGTTTGGCGAGTTGTCGTCGTTCGGGCCGAACATCATCAGCGATGGCCACCAGAAACGGTTGATGGCGTCCTGTAACATCTGGCGCTGAGCATCGCTGCCTTGTGACAGTGTCACGCAAGCTTCAAATCCCTGACGCTGATGAAAGCTCTCCTCTTTGCAGATTTTCACCATCGCCCGGGCATATGGACCGTAGGAGGTCCGGCACAACGCCACCTGGTTAACGATAGCGGCGCCATCCACCAGCCAGCCGATCACACCGATATCTGCCCAGTTCAGCGTCGGGTAGTTAAAAATCGAGGAGTATTTCATCTTGCCGTCGAGCATCTTCTGGTAGAGATCCTCGCGGGCGCAGCCGAGAGTTTCCGCTGCACTGTAGAGATAGAGACCGTGCCCCGCTTCGTCCTGCACCTTCGCCAGCAGAATGGCTTTACGGCGCAGCGACGGGGCACGGGTGATCCAGTTCCCTTCCGGCAGCATACCGACGATTTCGGAATGCGCGTGCTGACCAATCTGGCGGATCAGCGTTTTGCGGTAGGCCTCCGGCATCCAGTCCTGCGGCTCGATGGCGGTTTCCTGCGCGATGCGCTCGTTAAAGCGTTGCTCTTCTGTCACGACATCACCTTTATGATTCCTGTTAAACCTGTTTATCATGATCATGTGAATCACTTTGTTTTATAAAAGTTACATAAGAGTTAACTAAAACCACAAATTATGTTTATGTTTTCTGTGATATCACTCGCAACTCATTTACTAATGTTACGTATTTTCAATACATTAACTTTTTATCTCATAAGGACAGCGATCGCATTGTTAATAAATTATTAAATTCATCCTTGATTTTTATGATTCATAATCAAACTATGTAATGCAATGCAACGTAACACTTTGGAGATCGGTGATGCAGCAGTTAACCAGTTACTTATCCGGCACGTGGCAGACTGGCCGCGGCCGTGCGCGCGCAATCCACCACGCCATTACCGGCGACGCGCTGTGGGAAGTCAGCAGTGAAGGCCTCGACATGGCGCAGGCGCGCCGTTTTGCGATTGAGCACGGCGGCAAAGCGTTACAGGCAATGACGTTCATTGAGCGCGCGGCGATGCTGAAAGCCATCGCCCGCCATCTGCTGGAGCAGAAAGAGACCTTTTACGCGCTGTCGGCACAAACCGGCGCCACGCGGGCCGACAGTTGGGTGGATATTGAAGGCGGTATCGGTACGCTGTTTACCTATGCCGGGCTTGGCAGTCGCGAACTGCCGGACGACACCCTGTGGCCGGAAGATGAGCTGATCCCGCTGTCAAAAGCCGGTGGTTTTGCCGCCCGTCATGTGCTGACGTCAAAAATCGGCGTCGCCGTACATATCAACGCCTTTAACTTCCCCTGCTGGGGAATGCTGGAAAAACTCGCGCCGACGTGGCTGGCGGGCATGCCCGCCATCATCAAACCAGCCACCGCAACGGCGCAGGTCACCCAGGCGATAGTGAAAGCCATCGTCGACAGCGGTCTGGTGCCGGATGGCGCCATCAGCCTGATTTGCGGCAGCGCGGGCGACTTGCTGGATCACCTCGATACGCAGGATGTGGTGACTTTCACCGGATCGGCCTCAACCGGCCAGATGCTGCGTGTTCACCCCACTATCGTGGCAAATTCAATACCATTCACGATGGAAGCGGACTCCCTGAACTGTTGCGTGCTCGGCGATGATGTCACGCCGGAGCAGCCGGAATTCGCCCTGTTCATTCGCGAAGTGGTGCGGGAAATGACGGCGAAAGCCGGGCAAAAATGTACCGCGATCCGCCGCATTATTGTGCCGCAGGCGCAGGTACAGGCAGTGAGCGACGCACTGATTGCACGACTGGAAAAAGTGACGGTGGGCGATCCGGCGCAGGAAGGGGTAAAAATGGGCGCGCTGGTCAATGCCGAACAGCGTCAGGACGTCCAGGAACGGGTGAACGCGCTGGTTGCAGCGGGTTGTGAAATCCGTCTCGGCGGCAAGGCCGATCTCAGTACTGCCGGCGCGTTTTTCCCGCCGACACTGCTGTGGTGTCCACAACCGGACGAGACCCCTGCGGTGCATGCGACGGAAGCCTTTGGTCCTGTCGCTACGCTGATGCCCTATCGCGATCGTGAACATTCGCTGGCGCTGGCCCGTGCCGGGCAAGGCAGCCTCGCCGGAACGCTGGTTACCGCAGACGGCGAACTGGCGCGGGCGTTTATCCTCGGCGCGGCGCGGGCGCATGGCCGTATTCAGGTGCTGAATGAGGAATCATCGAAAGAATCCACCGGACATGGTTCACCGCTGCCGCAACTGGTACATGGCGGCCCGGGGCGCGCCGGTGGCGGCGAAGAGCTGGGCGGTTTGCGGGCGGTGAAACACTACATGCAGCGTACGGCAATTCAGGGAAGCCCGACGATGCTCGCCGCCATCAGCAAGCAATGGGTACGCGGCGCGCAGGTGGTGGAAGACCGTATCCATCCGTTCCGTAAATATTTCGAGGAGCTGCAACCGGGCGACAGCTTGCTGACGCCGCGCCGGACCATGACCGAAGCGGATATCGTCAATTTTGCCTGCCTGAGCGGCGATCACTTCTACGCCCACATGGATAAAATCGCGGCGGCAGAATCGCTGTTTGGCGAGCGCGTGGTGCACGGCTATTTTGTGATTTCCGCCGCCGCCGGGCTGTTCGTGGATGATGGCGTCGGGCCGGTCATCGCCAATTACGGCATGGAAAACCTGCGCTTTATCGAGCCGGTGAAACCTGGCGACACCATTCAGGTGCGCCTGACCTGCAAACGCAAGACGGTGAAACGACAGAAAACCGCTGAAGAGAGACCGACCGGCGTGGTGGAATGGGCAGTCGAGATTTTCAATCAGCATCAGCAAACGGTGGCGCTCTACTCTATTCTCACCCTGGTCGCACGCCAGACCGGCGACCTCTGATCTGCAGTAACCGTGCCGGGTAGCATTCACCTGCCCGGCACGCAAAAACTTCCCAACCTGGCACATCTGACAAACAACCTGGCAGCAGCAGGCAAACACCTTTGCGCGTCTGCCTGTCAGGATAACGCTGTCACAACACTCATCACACAACAAAACAATAAGACGAGGTCAAACATGGGAAGCCGCTCTTTTTTCTCCCTCCGCAAAACGGCGCTGGCTGTTGCGCTGTGTTGCACCTGGCAGTCTCCGGCCTTCGCCCACGGTGGCGAGGTGCACAGGGTGCCGATGGACAAAACGCTACAGGATTTCGGCGCTGACGTGCAGTGGGATGATTACGCCCAGGTTTTTACCCTGATCAAAGATGGCGCGTACGTCAAAGTGAAACCGGGCGCCAAAACCGCCATCGTCAATGGCAAGCCGTTAACGCTGCAGGTGCCGGTGGTGATGAAAGAGAATAAAGCCTGGATTTCCGACACTTTCATCAATGAGGTGTTTCAGTCAGGGCTCGACCAGACCTTTCAGGTGGAGAAAAAGCCGCACCCGCTCAACTCGCTGACGGCGGATGAGATCCGCGCGGCGGTAGAGATTGTCAAAGCCGCGCCGGATTTTAAACCCAACACCCGCTTTACCGAGATCTCGCTGCGTGAGCCGGATAAAACTGCGGTCTGGGATTTCGCCCTGACCGGCAAAGCGGTCAACACGCCGCGCGAAGCGAACGTTATTATGCTCGACGGCAAACATGTCATCGAAGGCGTGGTTGATCTGCAGAATAAAAAAGTGACTTCCTGGCAGCCTGTCAAAGACGCGCACGGTATGGTGCTGCTGGATGATTTCGCCACCGTGCAAAGCGTCATTGATAACAGCAGCGAGTTTGCGCAGGTGCTGAAAAAGCACGGCATCGACGATCCGAAAAAGGTCATCACTACCCCGCTCACCGTCGGCTATTTTGATGGCAAAGATGGCCTGAAACAGGATGCCCGTTTGCTGAAAGTCATCAGTTATCTCGACGTTGGCGATGGTAACTACTGGGCGCACCCGATTGAAAATCTGGTGGCGGTGGTTGATCTCGAACAGAAGAAGATTATTAAGATTGAGGAAGGTCCGGTGATCCCGGTGCCGCTGACGCCGCGCCCGTATGATGGCCGTGACCGCGTAAAACCGGCGCTGAAACCGCTGGAGATCGTCGAACCCGAGGGGAAGAACTACACCATCACCGGCGATATGATCCACTGGCAGAACTGGGATTTCCACCTCCGCCTGAACTCGCGCGTCGGACCGGTTCTGTCAACCGTGACATATAACGACAACGGCAAAAAGCGCAAAATCATGTACGAAGGCTCGCTCGGCGGGATGATTGTTCCTTACGGCGACCCGGATATCGGCTGGTATTTCAAAGCTTATCTCGATTCTGGTGATTACGGTATGGGCACCCTGACCTCGCCGATTGTGCGCGGGAAAGACGCGCCGTCCAATGCCGTGCTGCTTGATGAAACTATTGCCGACTATGCCGGTGCGCCGATGGACATTCCACGCGCCATCGCCGTGTTCGAACGCTACGCCGGGCCGGAGTATAAGCATCAGGAGTTGGGTAAACCGAACGTCAGCAGCGAACGCCGCGAACTGGTGATCCGCTGGATCAGCACCGTTGGCAACTACGATTACATCTTCGACTGGATCTTCCATGAAAACGGCACTATCGGCATCGATGCCGGTGCGACCGGTATTGAAGCGGTGAAAGGCGTGAAGGCGAAAACCATGCACGACCCGTCGGCGAAAGACGATACCCGTTACGGCACGCTGATCGACCATAACATCGTCGGCACCACGCACCAGCATATCTACAATTTCCGTCTCGACCTCGATGTTGACGGCGAAAATAACCGACTGGTGGCGATGGATCCTGACGTGAAGCCAAACACCGCTGACGGCCCACGCACCAGCACCATGCAGGTGAATCAGTACACCATCGACAGCGAACAACAGGCAGCGCAGAAATTTGACCCGGGGACCATCCGCCTGCTCAGCAATACCAGCAAAGAAAACCGCATGGGCAACCCGGTGTCGTACCAGATTATCCCTTACGCGGGCGGCACACACCCGGTGGCGACCGGCGCGAAATTCGCCCCGGACGAGTGGATTTACCATCGCCTGAGCTTTATGGATAAACAGCTATGGGTGACACGTTACCGCCCGGACGAACGTTTCCCGGAAGGAAAATACCCGAATCGTTCAACGCATGATACCGGGCTGGGACAGTACAGCAAAGATGATGAATCACTGGATAATCATGATGATGTGGTATGGATCACGACCGGCACGACTCACGTCGCCCGCGCCGAAGAGTGGCCGATCATGCCGACAGAGTGGGTACATGCGCTGCTGAAACCGTGGAACTTCTTCGATGAAACCCCGACGCTGGGGGAAAAGCAGAAATAAAAAAAGGGGCGAAAGCCCCTTTGTTATTCAGATGGTTAATACCGCACGCACACCGACTTCGTTTCACACCAGCCGTCCAGCCAGTCGGGGCCGAAATCGCGGCCAGTGCCAGACTGTTTCATGCCGCCGAATGGCAGGTTGGCGTCGATCAGCGTGTGGCTGTTGATCCACACGGTTCCCGCCTGCAGACGATCGCTCCAGGATAGTGCCGCCGACAGGTCGCGCGTCCAGACGCTGGCGGTCAGTCCGTATTCAGTGTCGTTCGCCAGTTGCAGTGCTTCTTCGCCATCAGCGACACGGACCAGATTTACCACCGGGCCGAACACTTCTTCGCGGGTCAACCGCAGGCTGGCATCGGGATTGACCACCAGCGTTGGCGCGACATAGTACCCGTTCCCCCCAGGCCCGGCGCTGCCGCTCAACAGCTCAGCGTTATTTTGTTGCGCTTCATGCAAAAATGCCTGCACTTTGTCGCAGTGCGCCCGAGACACCAGCGGGTTGATGTGCGCCGTTTCAGACATACCTGGCCCGACGTTCAGCGATTTCACCGCCTGTTCAAAGCCACTCACCAGATTGTCGAACAACGGCGCTTCGATGTAGATCCGCGAGCTGGCGGCGCATACCTGCCCCTGATTGAGAAAACTGCCGGTCATCAGCCCTTCAATGACCCACTGCGGGTCGGCGTCTTTCAGTACGATTGCCGGATTTTTACCGCCGAGCTCCAGCGTGACACGGGTCAGGCGGTCGGCGGCGCTGCGGGCGATCTGTTTGCCGGTTGCCGTTGAACCGGTAAAGCTCACTTTCGCCACCTGCGGGTGCGAGGTCAGCGCTGCGCCGCACTCGCTGCCGCTACCGGTCACCACGTTGAACACACCGTCCGGGATCCCCGCTTCGGTCGCCAGTTCGGCCACGCGTAGCAGCGTCAGTGGCGTGGTTTCCGACGGTTTAATGACGATTGAACAGCCTGCCGCCAGCGCAGGCATCACCTTCCACATGCCAATCATCAGCGGGAAATTCCACGGCACGATCCCGGCGACGACGCCAACGGGCTCTTTACGTGTCCACGCCTGATAACGTGCCCCTTCCGGCATCGGAATGGAAACATCCAGCGTGCTGCCGGTGATTTTGGTGGTCAGCCCGGCGGTGTAGCGCATCCAGTTCAGGGTGCAGCCCACTTCGAAGGCACGCGAGATATGAATGGATTTTCCCTGCTCGAGCGTTTCGAGCTGCGCCAGTTCTTCCGTATGCTGCTCAACCAGATCGGCGAAACGCAGCAGGATGCGCTCACGCTCTGCCGGTAAACGCCCCGCCCAGGTGCGGGCGACAAACGCTTTCCATGCCGACATTACCGCCTTATCAACATCAGCAGCGCTGGCATCGACGGTGGTGGCGATGGGCTCGCCGGTGGCCGGGTTGTAGATCGTTAAGCGCTTTTCACTTTGTGCCGCCTGCTGTCCCCCATCAATATAAAGACCATGCTGACGATCCAGAAACATCTGCACGCTGGCAAGCGTTGCGACCTGAGAACCGGACATACCCACTCCTTATTTTCACCAATAGTGCATTCAGTCTAGGGGCGGATAGCAGATCGCGCTTTTTTCTCCATGACATTCGTTTTTACCGCTGTGACAGGTACTGCAAACGGCATTTTTTTATGCCGCAAAAGTGTGCCGGGGGTAATAGTTCTTTCATATAGTTGCCAGCACGGGGTTGTTTTAATCAACATAACAGCAACAATAATAAAACAATTTTCCCACCTGGATGGTCTATGACGCAGGCAGACGACAAAGAGAGTTATCGGGCATGGCTGGCGAAGGTCAACCAGCTATGTGGAAACTTTGCCGCACGTCCGCTGGACGGAAAGTTTTACGGTGAGATCGAATCCGGATATGCGCGGGGGTTAAAACTGAGCACTGTGACCACTCGCGGGGTGAATCTGTACCGTTCGCAGGAGGAGATCAGGCGCGGTAATGACACCTGGTTTTATACCGTGTTTCAGCTCGAAGGACAGGCAGTAATGGAGCAGGATGACCGGCAGGTGATCCTCGAAGCCGGTGATATCACGCTTATCGACGCCGCGCGCCCCTGCTCTTTTTACTGGCAGCAAACGTCGCGCCAGGTCTCGCTGTTATTGCCGCGCCAGAAGCTGGAACAACAGACGCGTCTGAGAACAATCAGCAACGCAACGCGGCTGGCGAAAACCCTGCCGATGGTGCAACTGAGCCACCGTCTGTTGCAGGAAAGCATGACCAGCCCGGGAATGAATGAGAATGAAAGCGAGGCAGCGCTGGAAGCCATCATCTGCCTGTTGCGTCCGGTACTGTATCAACAGGACGCCATACCCACGCGTCGCGATCGTCAATATCAGAAAATCATGGCGCTGATTGATGAATACATTCAGTCAGAGCAGTTGCGCCCGGAATGGCTGGCCAGTGAAACCGGCATGTCGGTACGCAGTTTGTACCGGATGTTCGCAGATAAAGGGCTGGTGGTGGCGCAGTACATTAAAAATCGTCGTCTCGACCTCTGCGCGCAGGCGCTGCGCAATGCGCATGATGATGAAAAACTGGCGGGAATTGGTTACCGCTGGGGCTTTACCGACCACAGCCATTTTTCAACGGCGTTTAAGCAGCGTTTCGGGTTATCGCCGGGGGAATACCGCAAGCGCTACCGGTAATTATTTCTTCAGCCACTTACCATTAAGCCCTTTTACGTACTCGCCAGGCTGCGCGCGGGCGACCAGTTTTTTCCCGGCCATTTTCGCCACTTCATCGACCGGCAGATTATTGCTGTCCGCCAGTTGTTGATAGCTTTCGCTACGGGCATCGTTAATGTTTTTCACCAGCGCCAGGGTCTCTTTATCCTGGGCGATCGGCGCCAGATAACCGTTCAGGGTTTCGCCCACGCGCCCCTGCTGCCGCGCCTCGGTGAGGGTCAGCGCCAGTACGGAGGTGCTCATCAGGCTCAGGCTAATCAGTGTTGCCAGCAGAAATTTTTTCATCGGCACCTCAGAACAGATCGCTGCGCGATTTCAGCAGGTTTTCAACGTCCTTATCCACCTTGATATGGATCTCATGCTCAATTTTGACATTCATATTGATGGTAATCGGCTCCTTTGGCGCGGCGACTTCAATACGCGGTGTGCAGGCTGCCAGCATCATGGCCGCCGCTGCGCACAGCAGGACGGTTAACATTCTCATTATTGTTGCTCCTTACATTCCTTGCCGCCTGCGCAGCGTAGCGCGGGTAGCGCCGCATTTTGTTCAAGCCACGCCTGTAAATTGTCGCCAAAACGCAGGCTGCGCCACAGGTCGAAGACATTTTCTTCATGGGTATAGTTCAGGTGTACCGTATTGCTTTTCCCTTCCACATGGCTGATGCCGGTGATCGTCGCCGTGAGGGTTAACAACCCCAGATTATCTAAATTGATACGGGTCCACGAGCGGGAAATTTCCATATAGCGCAGCCAGTTGATAGCGGCGCCAGCAGCGATGTTATCTTTCACCACGGCATCGGCGGTGTCTTTATCGATGCGTAACGTCATTGCCGATGGATTCGTCAGCCAGCCATCTTTAATAATCCATTTTTCATTGTTCAGCCACAATGGCAACGCACCGTTGACCGGGCCGGACATGGCAAACTGCTTCGGATTCACGGCGCTAATCAGTTCACTGGTGGAGATGTTCTGCAGGCGTAGCAGCGCCGCATCGTGTTGCGGCATTCGCAATTGTTGCATGGTGAGTTGTCCACCGAGAATATCGACGCTAACATTGCTCAGTAATAACGGATTTTCCTCACTCCATGGATAGCTGCCCTGCAGATCCGCCGTCAGGTTTTTCGCGGTGACCTGGTTGACGATTTCAGCGATGCGCAGCGACACCGGCCGACGCGTACCGAGTTGCCAGGTGCCCTCGCTGAAACGGAATGGCAGCACAAAATCGACACCGTTGATTTCGTTATCCGGCATCCAGGCGCTGCCGCCCTTCAGCACGCCATGACCGCCGGCTTCAAAGCCCTGACCAGCCGCGGCAGAGAATGCGACCTGCGCATACAGTTCCCCTTCACGCAGGGTCATTTTCATTTCCGGCGGCACCAGCGGCTGAAAAACCGTCAGGGATTGTTTCGGCCACCAGGCTTCGCCGCGCAAGCGTTCGCCATCCCAGCGCCCGTGCAGGCGGATCGGGCCAATCCTGTCGGCATGGAGATCGCCTTTAAACAGGAAATACGTTGGGTCGCGCCCGGTCACACTGAATTTTAGCGTCGATGGCGGCAATACGCTGCCGCCGGTGAAGGTGGTCTGCCCGGCATCAAATGACAACGCACCGGTAAATTTGGGATGCTGCTCGTCGCGCTGCCACTCAATGGGTTCATCAAGCGTCAGGCGTGGCTGACTGACCCGCATAGTGCCATATTCCAGCTTGTCAAAACCGGTGGAAAGTGTCTTCAGCACGATGGCGCTGTCGTGCCACATGCCGGTTCCGGCAACGTCCCAGCGTGCCTGCATCGGTGTGAAATTGCCGTCGCCCCAGTAACGCCACTGCCAGGTGCCGTTGTCCGGCAGGAAGTTATCTGCCTGGCCATCCAGATGCAGGGTGAAGTCCCCCATCTCCTGTTCGTGCGCCCGCAGAATAGCCTGTAACCGCCCGTCAACACCCTGTTGCGTGACCCTGACGCCCGCCAGCGGCCAGCGGATTTCATCAATATTCAGCGAATCAATCACACGCCCGCGCGAGCGCAATAACGCGCCCGGTTCAAACGCCAGTTGCGGGGAACTCAACGGACCACTGAGCGCTGCGGGAAGCTTCGCGTAAAAAATGAGATCGCCCTGTTTGGCTTCACCGGTGAGTTGCATTGGCATGGCGCTGTTGTTCATGCTCAGTTTTCCCGGGCCAAAGGTCAGGACGGCGTTGCCCTTACCCGCATCGCCTTGCGTCAACACGTTAAGACGACCACTGATTTGCATCGTGTCGGGGCCCTGCTGCCACTGCTCTGCCTTCAGCGCCACGCGGCCACTCAGTGGTTGCTCCTGATATGGCCAGCGCCAGCGGCCGTCGCTGATGGTCGCCAGATGCCCGGTGATTTCCCAGGGGAGATCGAGCAGCGGATCGGGATCGCCGCTGGCGGTGACGATAAGCTGCCCGCGGTTCTTCTCCCAGAGCAGTTCTGCATCCACCAGCCCCGGCCCTTGCGGCACCTCAAACGAGGAATAAAGATGACCGGAGACCGGTAAGCCGTCCGGCACCAGCGGCAGGGTGAAATCTCCTACCAGCTTCACCGGCGGCTGCCCTTCCACCATTTTTGCTTCGAATTCGCTGACGGTCAGCGTCTGCCCCTTCAGGCGCGCCCGTAATGATACCGCCTCGCCCTGATAAGTGATGTCCTGAACCGCGGGCGTTAAGGCGACACTCAGTTTCCCTTGCCACTGCTGCCAGGGAGAAAGCGTCAGACGATCAATGGATAACCAGCTATTGGGCAGCATTGACTGCCACTCCGCCAGCGTTCGCGGCGCACCGGGCGTCGCCTCGCTTTCCGGCAGTTTGCTCAGGCAGACGGAATCCACATCTAATGAGGCGATATGCAGTTGCCAGCGGCTGGGATGAGTGATTTCTGCGCCCGACAGGCGCGCCAGCTCGCAGTCGCCGACCAGATAGCGCAGGCTGGGGATTTTGATGGCTGAACGGGTCAGACGCGGGCTGTCATCCAGCGCGATGCGGGTACCGGCCGGCAGCCAGATCCCCGCAAGCGTAGGCACCCAGCGCGTCAACGTTAACAGCAGCGCCAGGGGGAGAATAAAAAAAATCACCAGCAGCGCAATGGCGGCTTTATAGCGACCCTTCATGGGCAACGAATATCCTGCTGTATTGTTATTCTGACCAGACAGAGTCGGTATTGTGGCATGTTCGCCAGGCCAGTTGAAGTCACGGCCAGTTTAAGGATAGATGCAGCAAGGGTAATCGCAACGTGGCGTCAAAATGCGTAATCACGAATACCCGTTGGGCTTATCAGGACTGAAGCGTCGCCAGACGCGCGGCGAAACCGACGAACACCAGGCCAATAAGGCTGTTGCCGATTTTTGCCAGTTTCTTTTTGGTTTTTACGTAGCGTGTTACGAAGGAGCCGGAGACGATCAGGAAGCTCAGATAGGTGAAACTCACCAGCTCCAGCGTCAGGGCGAGAATGAAGAACGCAATGCCAGGGCTGGCGGCGTTGACATCAATAAACTGCACGAAGAACGAGACGTAAAACAGAATCGCTTTCGGGTTGGTCAGGCTGAGCACCAGCGCGCGCTTGAGGATAGCGCTGCCCGGCTCCGTGCCGTCAGACATGTGCTTGTCGCGCTGAGTCAGCGTAGCGTAGAGCATTTTGCCGCCGAGCCACAGCAGGTACATGGCACCAAGATAACGGACGATGTTAAACAGCACCGGCGTGGTTTTGATAAGCGTCGCGACGCCCGCGTAAGCGAGGAACATTAACACGGCATCACCAATAAAGACGCCCAGCGCCGCCAGATAGCCTTTTCGGATCCCGTGAGCCACGCCGGTCTTGAGAACAAAGAAGGTATTCGGTCCGGGAACCAGAATGATGAAAATCGCGCCAATCAGGTAGGTCCAGTAGCTTAAAACGCCAAACTCCGCAAACACGTGTTACTCCCGTTCGTCCATTGATAGCTTCCTGAAGCAGAAAGCGTTACCTTGATCACAGAATGCTAACGCAGAGCGCGTCGCCTTGAAAGGCCCAAACATGCTTTCGAATACGGCGTCGCCCATTCGGGTTTATGCTTACAATCATTGATAACGTTTTAATCACACGGGTTTGCATTGTGTAACCTGTTGATTACACAGCATTTCAACGATTGTAAGAAACTTCCGAATATGCTACTGTGATGCTAAAAATCACTGGAGGAAAGCCTTATGAAAATCGCCGTTTACAGCACAAAGCAATACGATAAAAAGTATTTGCAAGAGGTTAATAATGCATATGGCTTTGAACTCGAGTTTTTCGACTTCCTGCTCACCGAAAAAACCGCGAAAACGGCAAACGGTTGTGAGGCCGTGTGCATCTTCGTCAATGATGACGGCAGCCGTCCGGTGCTGGAGGAACTGAAAAAGCATGGCGTGAAATATATCGCGCTGCGTTGCGCCGGGTTTAATAACGTCGATCTCGATGCGGCGAAAGCGCTTGGTCTGCGCGTAGTGCGCGTTCCGGCCTACTCGCCAGAGGCCGTGGCTGAGCACGCTATTGGCATGATGATGACGCTGAACCGCCGCATTCATCGCGCTTATCAGCGTACCCGTGACGCCAACTTCTCCCTTGAAGGGCTGACCGGCTTCACCATGTACGGCAAAACCGCCGGGATCATCGGCACCGGGAAAATCGGCGTCGCCGCCCTGCGGATCCTCAAAGGCTTCGGCATGCGCCTGCTGGCGTTTGATCCCTACCCGAGCGCCGCTGCACTGGACATCGGTGTGGAATACGTTGACCTGCCGACGCTGTTTTCCGAGTCAGACGTCATTTCGCTCCACTGCCCGCTGACACCGGAAAATTATCACCTGCTGAACCCGACAGCATTCGAACAAATGAAAGACGGCGTGATGGTGATCAACACCAGCCGCGGTGGACTGATCGATTCCCAGGCAGCGATCGAAGCACTGAAAACGCAGAAAATCGGCGCGTTGGGAATGGACGTGTATGAGAACGAACGCGACCTGTTCTTCGAAGACAAGTCCAATGACGTGATCCAGGATGATGTTTTCCGCCGTTTGTCAGCCTGTCACAACGTGCTGTTTACCGGTCATCAGGCCTTCCTGACCGCCGAGGCGCTGACCAGCATTTCAGAAACCACGCTGGAAAACCTGCGCCAGATTGAAAGCGGCGACACCTGCCCGAACGCGCTGGTATAACCGCCTCGCCTGCCTGCTCCCCCGCGCCGGGGGAGCACTTTCAGATAATCCCCAAAGACGCCGCCAGCGGTAGAGTTACACTCCCTCTGAAGTATTCATGAAGTGAATAAAAAAGGAAGCAGTAATGAACAAGACCATTTTGCTGTTGGCAGCGGGAATGCTGTTGGCAGGTTGTGTTAACACCAGCAAAGTGACCGTCAACGCGTCGCAGTTAGAGCATCATCGTTTCGTGCTGGAAAGCGTGAACGGCAAGACTATCCCGGCAGGGAAAAATCCACCGGAACTGAGTTTCGGTGAGAAAATGCACCTCTCCGGCAGCATGTGCAACCGTTTTACCGGTCAGGGAAAACTGTCCGAGGGTGAACTGAAAGCGAAAGATCTGGCGATGACGCGCATGATGTGCGCGGATGCACAGCGTAATGAGCTGGATAACATTCTGAGCACTATGCTCAGCAAAGGGGCACAAGTCGACCTGACCGGCGACCAGTTAACACTGGCAACGGCTGAGCAAACGCTGGTATACAGACTGTCTGATCTGATGAATTAGTAGTTGCCGCACGTCCCGGTGGCAAGAGCCTGCTCTCCGCATCTTTTGCCATTGGGTAATGCGCACATGCCGATCGCTGAGCCATCCAGTTGACGGGCAACGGACAACGAACCGCCGACCATTGCGCAATTTGCCTGTCCGGTGTCAGACATCGCAGCTCGCATCCCTGGCGCGACATGCGCGGCAGTTGCCTGCTGTACGGGTTCGTTGCTACAGGCCGACAGCAACAGCACGGCACATCCCACTAAAAAAGCTGCACGCATCTTTTCTCTCCCCTCAATATCAGCAAAATCCTATGCATCATAGGCAGCGTAACGCCTGACGTCGAGAGCCAGATTGCGATTTTATGCGCTACAGAAACATTTTTTAGCGATTTTTTCCCGTTTCCTCTTTTAAAAGATTTCATCATATATTCCGCAGCAGAAGTCATGAAACCTCCCCTGCGCCATCATCCCCTTTAAAAACAATAAATTATAATTGTCACTATAAATGGACCACACCTTATTTGATATTTATCATATTACATTCCGAAATCACATTGACATAACCCATTTGAGCAATTATCTAATTATATATAAATTTAACACTACATTTTAAATAGAGGCATGATGAGAGCATTGTCAGGAGTAAAATTTCCAGGAGGAGAATAGTGATGACTGACATGACTGCAGGGCAAACCGTAGAAGTCGTTAAAACATCCATTGAAACAGCAGACAAAGCATTAGATCTCTATAACAAATATTTAGATCAGGTTATACCATGGAATACGTTTGAAGATACAGTAAAGGAGCTTAGCCGTTTTAAGGATCAATATTCACAGGCCGCATCTGTTCTGGTAGGTGACATTAAAACTCTGCTGATGGATAGTCAGGACAAGTACTTTGAAGCAACGCAGACTGTGTATGAATGGTGTGGCGTCGCTTCACAATTGCTTGCTGCTTATATTTCATTATTTGATGAATATAATGAAAAAAAAGCCACCGCACAGAAAGATATTTTAATTAAAGTACTAGATGACGGCATCAAAAAACTCAGTGATGCGCAAAAATCGCTCCTGATAAGCTCCCAGAGCTTTAACGCTGCATCAGGAAAGCTGTTGGCGTTAGATAGTCAGTTAACCAATGATTTCTCTGAAAAAAGTAGCTATTTCAATTCTCAGGTCGATAAAATTCGTAAGGAAGCCTACGGCGGTGCAGCGGCTGGCGTTGTCGCAGGGCCCTTTGGATTAATCGTTTCCTATTCCATTGCCGCGGGTGTCGTAGAAGGTAAATTAATACCCGAGTTAAAGAAAAAGCTAAAATCCGTTCAGGATTTCTTTGTTAACTTATCTAAAACAGTCAAACAGGCGAATACCGATATCGATTCTGCTAAACAGAAGTTGATTACCGAGATAAAAGCCATTGGCGAGCTGAAAACTGAAACGGAAACCACACGGTTCTACGTCGACTATGATGACTTAATGCTGTCCTTATTAAAAGACGCGGCACGAAAAATGATTTCAACCTGCAACGAATACCAGACGCGGCATGGCAAGAAATCAGTTAATCCGGGGCCAATCGCCTGATAATTTTTTATTTGCATCAGGCGTTCTGGCAAATGGCACTAAAAAGACAACCCGCTGATATGGCGGGTTGTCTTTTTCTGTGCGCGACGGGGCACATACCGCAGGGTTGATGGACATTAATTGCGACGCGAATGACGCAGTCTTCTGCCAGAATGATGTATGGCACACAAGGAAAGTGGATACTTGCAGTGTTTTCGCCAGGGATGACCCGGCGGGTTATGGAAGTAATGTAAATACTCTATTATTCAACACATTAGACAGCACTGGATAGCATATGATCACAATTGACGGTAATGGCGCGGTCGCTTCGGTGGCGTTTCGTACCAGTGAAGTTATCGCCATCTACCCGATTACGCCCAGCTCAACGATGGCGGAACAGGCAGATGCCTGGGCAGGTAACGGGCTTAAGAATGTGTGGGGCGATACGCCTCGCGTGGTTGAGATGCAGTCAGAGGCTGGAGCCATCGCGGCGGTTCATGGCGCGCTGCAAACCGGGGCGCTTTCCACCTCCTTTACGTCATCCCAGGGCCTGCTGTTGATGATCCCGACGCTGTACAAGCTGGCGGGTCAGTTAACGCCGTTTGTATTGCACGTCGCGGCCCGCACAGTGGCGACGCATGCGCTGTCGATTTTTGGCGATCACTCCGACGTGATGGCGGTGCGCCAGACAGGTTGCGCGATGCTGTGCGCCAGTAACGTCCAGGAAGCGCAGGATTTTGCGCTGATCTCGCAGATAGCGACGCTCAACAGCCGCGTGCCATTCATTCATTTCTTTGATGGTTTCCGCACGTCTCACGAAATCAATAAAATCATTCCGCTGGCGGATGACACCCTGCTCAGCCTGATGCCGCAGAAGGCCATCGACGCGCATCGCGCTCGCGCGCTGAATCCGGAGCATCCGGTGATCCGCGGCACCTCCGCGAACCCGGACACCTACTTCCAGTCTCGCGAGGCGACTAACCCATGGTACAACGCGGTCTGCGATCACGTCACCCAGGCAATGGATGATTTCGCGGCCGCTACCGGTCGCCAGTACAAACCGTTTGAATATTACGGTCACCCGCAAGCAGAACGGGTGATCATCGTGATGGGTTCGGCCATCGGCACCTGCGAGGAAGTGGTGGATGAGCTGCTGACCCGCGGCGAAAACGTCGGCGTGCTGAAAGTTCGCCTCTATCGCCCCTTCTCTGCTGAACATCTGCTGGAGGCGTTGCCGGCGTCTGCCCGTGCGGTGGCGGTGCTCGACCGCACTAAAGAGCCTGGCGCGCATGCTGAACCGCTCTATCTCGATGTGATGACCGCGCTGGCGGAAGCCTTTAACCGTGGCGAACGCGAAACGCTGCCACGGGTGATCGGTGGTCGCTATGGTCTGTCGTCGAAAGAGTTTGGTCCGGAGTGTGTGCTGGCGGTGTATCAGGAGCTGAGCCAGGCGAAACCGAAACCGCGCTTTACCGTCGGGATCTATGACGACGTCACTAACCTCTCCCTGCCGCTGCCGGAAAATACCCTGCCCGCGACCGCGAAGCTGGAAGCGCTGTTTTATGGTCTCGGCAGTGATGGCAGTGTGTCAGCCACCAAAAACAACATCAAGATTATTGGCAACTCGACACCGTGGTACGCGCAAGGCTATTTCGTTTATGACTCTAAAAAAGCCGGTGGTCTGACGGTTTCGCATCTGCGCGTCAGCGAACAACCGATTCGCTCAGCGTATCTGGTTTCACAGGCCGATTTCGTTGGCTGCCATCAGTTGCAGTTTATCGATAAATACCAGATGGCCGAACGCCTTAAGCCCGGCGGGATCTTCCTGCTCAATACGCCGTACAGCGCCGATGAAGCCTGGGCGCGTCTGCCGCAGGACGTTCAGGCAGTGTTGAATCAGAAAAAAGCCCGCTTTTATGTGGTGAACGCGGCGAAAATCGCCCGTGAATGTGGCCTTGCTGCGCGCATTAACACCGTGATGCAGATGGCGTTTTTCCATTTGACGCAGATCCTGCCCGGCGACAGCGCGCTGACGGAACTGCAGGGCGCGATTGCAAAAAGCTACAGCAGCAAAGGTCAGGATCTCGTCGAGCGCAACTGGCAGGCGCTGGCGCTGGCTCGCGAATCCCTCGCTGAAGTGCCGCTGCAACCGGTGAACGCGTCCAGCCCGTATCGCCCGCCAGTGGTTTCCGACGCGGCGCCCGATTTCGTCAAAACCGTGACCGCTGCGATGTTGGCCGGGCTTGGCGATGCGTTACCCGTCTCCGCGCTGCCGCCGGACGGCACCTGGCCGATGGGCACCACCCGCTGGGAAAAACGCAACATCGCTGAAGAGATCCCCATCTGGAAAGAAGAACTGTGCACCCAGTGTAACCACTGCGTTGCCGCCTGCCCGCACTCGGCGATTCGCGCCAAAGTCGTGCCGCCGGAAGCGATGGCAGACGCGCCCGCCAGCCTGCACTCGCTGGATGTCAAATCCCGCGATATGCGCGGGCAGAAATATGTATTGCAGGTCGCGCCTGAAGACTGCACCGGTTGTAACCTGTGTGTTGAAGTCTGCCCGGCAAAAGACCGACAGGATCCTGACATCAAGGCCATTAATATGATGTCGCGCCTGGAACATGTGGAAGAAGAGAAAGTGAATTATGACTTCTTCCTCGACCTGCCGGAAATCGATCGCAGTTCGCTGGAACGCATTGATATCCGTACCTCGCAGCTCATCACCCCGCTGTTTGAATACTCCGGCGCCTGCTCTGGTTGCGGCGAAACGCCGTACATCAAACTGCTGACGCAGCTGTATGGCGACCGCATGCTGATTGCCAACGCCACCGGCTGCTCGTCGATCTACGGCGGTAATCTCCCTTCGACGCCGTACACTACTGATGCCAACGGGCGCGGTCCGGCGTGGGCCAACTCGCTGTTTGAAGACAACGCCGAATTTGGCCTCGGCTTCCGTCTGACGGTTGATCAGCATCGCCAGCGCGTGATGCGTCTGCTGGAGACCTTTGCCGACAAACTGCCCGCAGAACTGAACGACGCCCTGCACGCGGAGGCCACACCGGACGTGCGTCGTGAACAAGTTGCCGCGCTGCGCCAGCATCTGGCAGGTGTTGAAGGCGCACAGGAATTACTGACGGATGCCGACGCGCTGGTGGAAAAATCCATCTGGCTGATCGGCGGTGATGGCTGGGCATATGACATCGGCTTTGGCGGGCTGGATCACGTGTTAAGCCTGACCGAGAACGTCAACATCCTGGTACTGGATACCCAATGTTATTCCAATACCGGCGGCCAGGCCTCGAAAGCCACACCGCTCGGCGCAGTCACTAAATTTGGCGAACATGGCAAGCGCAAAGCGCGCAAAGATCTGGGCGTCAGCATGATGATGTACGGTCATGTGTATGTCGCGCAAATTTCGCTCGGCGCACAGCTCAACCAGACGGTGAAAGCGATTCAGGAGGCAGAAGCCTATCCGGGACCGTCGCTGATCATCGCTTACAGTCCGTGTGAAGAGCACGGCTATGACCTGGCGTTGAGTCACGATCAAATGCGCCAGTTAACTGCCACCGGCTTCTGGCCACTGTATCGCTTCGATCCGCGTCGGGCTGATGAAGGCAAGCTGCCACTGGCGCTGGATTCCCGCCCACCGTCAGACGCGCTGGCCGAAACGTTGATGAATGAGCAACGCTTCCGTCGTCTCAACGCACAGCAACCAGAAGTCGCAGATCAATTGTGGAAAGACGCCGCCGCTGATTTGCAGAAGCGTTATGACTTCCTGGCACAGATGGCAGGTAAAGCAGAAAAAGCATCGTCCGAGTAATTAAAACCTGACGAATAAAATAGCCCGATGTGATATTCGGGCTATTTTTTTGCCAGCGGCACTTATTACAACTTCCGCTGTTTCACTACGTTTTAATTTGCCGTGTTTGCCAGTAATCCCCCTGCCCGGCAATGGCGCCCGCCGCCCAACAGGCTTTTAGCTGTTCTTCATTATTGACGCCACGCACGATAGCGCCATGACAAGACAGCGAAGCGTGGGAAACGATATGGCGAAGGCTATGGGTATTTAAATGTTTATTGAAGAAGGAAGGCGCGATTTTAATATATTCAAACGGCAATCGACTCAGTAGCGTCAAATTGGTGGAGCCCTCGCCGAAATCATCAATCCAGAGTGGGCAAATCTGCGACAACCTTCGGAGCCTGATCATAGGTGAGTTTGGCATAAATTCAGAAAACTCGCTGTCAATGCTCAGGCGCAAAAAAGCATGCTGTAATAAAAACTTCATCATGACGGGGTTATTGAGAATATAATCCGCCCCGTCGTCACCGATGTTAACGGTAACGAATGAAGTGTCCGTGATGTCTGTTGACAGAGAGGAAACGTAGTCAAACGCCCTTTCCAGAGAAGCCGTCTCCCGCACCGGGACGAAGTTAAGTACGTTCTCATCCAAATTATTACCAGAGAATACCTTAACATGACCAGATTGCTTTTTTAGTTCCCAGGAATGTATTTCCCCGGAACGCTTTATGACGGGTTCCAACATGAATTCAGAACATAGGTTCGATGACAATCCTTGCTCCCGCACATCCTGTATTTTGTTTTAAAATATTGCCAGAGAATTACACAGGTAAATAACAGAATAAAATCGTTTAAAATGATCGGTGCAAGAACATTTGATAGTTACAGACTATCACTAACGCGTTAATGATCGCTGATTCAGATTGATAAAAAGGAATTCTCCTATTGTTGACAAAAAGAATGGCAGAAAATTTACCTTAGTTTTACTCCGGGAATGGGTGAAAAGGAAAGAAAAGGATATCTGGTATAATTTCAGCAAATTCTTTCTTTAGATTAATCGGTAAATTTCGCTTTCGCCAGTTGAAGATAGCTTAAAAACAGACTGGCATTCGGCGTGAGAATCCGTACCATACACGCCACACCCTGGCATGCCTGATGCGACACTCTTCTTTACAGTTTGCCGCTGTCATGCCCCCGGCGACACCAGAGATACGATATAATGTCAGAGAATCAATCAGTTAATAAAAAAGAACAGTACAATCTGAATAAATTGCAGAAGCGCCTGCGCCGGAATGTCGGCGAAGCCATCGCCGATTTTAATATGATTGAAGAAGGCGACCGCATCATGGTTTGCCTCTCTGGCGGCAAAGACAGCTACACGATGCTGGAGATCCTGCGCAACCTGCAGCAGAGCGCGCCGGTAAATTTCAGCCTGGTGGCGGTGAACCTCGACCAGAAACAGCCGGGCTTCCCGGAGCATGTACTGCCAGCGTATCTGGAACAACTGGGTGTTGAGTACAAAATCGTTGAAGAAAACACCTACGGCATCGTTAAAGAGAAGATCCCGGAAGGAAAAACCACCTGCTCGCTCTGCTCTCGCCTGCGTCGCGGGATCCTCTACCGCACTGCCAGCGAACTGGGTGCCACCAAAATCGCGCTGGGCCATCACCGTGACGATATCCTGCAGACGCTGTTCCTCAATATGTTTTATGGCGGGAAAATGAAAGGCATGCCGCCGAAGCTGATGAGCGACGATGGCAAACACATCGTGATCCGTCCGCTGGCGTACTGCCGTGAAAAAGACATCGTGCGTTTCGCCGAGGCGAAAGCGTTCCCGATTATTCCGTGCAATCTGTGCGGTTCACAGCCAAATTTACAGCGTCAGGTGATTGCCGACATGCTGCGTGACTGGGACAAACGTTACCCGGGGCGCATCGAAACCATGTTCAGCGCCATGCAAAACGTAGTGCCATCGCACCTGTGCGATGAATCGTTGTTTGACTTTAAAGCCCTCACGCACGGCGCTGACGTGGTGGCCGGTGGCGATCTGGCGTTTGATCGCGAAGAGATCCCCCTCCAGCCTGCCGGATGGCAGCCGGAAGATGACGAGACTGATTTTCAGGCGACACGCCTGGATGTGGTCGAAATCAAATAAAACGAAGCCCTCCATCGGAGGGCTTTTTACTGGCGCTTAGTCGATATTCCTGATTTGCCACTCGCCGGCAAGCACACGGTCGAGCAGGAAAAACGGTAACCTGTCCTTCCACTGATGATTATCGACCGGGCTGGCGTATTCGCACAGCCGGTGACCATGCTCATCCAGCACTTCCCAGCGCTGCATTTCGCCATCCGCTTTCTGACTCTCTTTCCCCGCCAGCTGAAAGCTGGTGTTGCTGCCGATATGGAACTTATCCGTCTGCCAGCGGATGGGGGGGTGGGCAGGAAACGGCTGCGCGTCGAGGAAACCAAACAACTCGTCGTGATTGAGCAGGCTCTGTCTGATGGTCGGCCACAGATGCTGGCGCAAAAAGTATTGATCGACAAAGCGGCGATGCCCTTCGCGATCGCTCAGGTATTCCCGCGTCTGATCGATAATTGACGGCAGATTTTCATTGCGGCAACCGCCCCACATTCCCGCCAGCAACAACTCGGTATGAGTGAAGTAATCGCGCATATGATGATACCAGCGATCACTTTGCAACCAGGCGTTAACGGCAGCCTGTTCGCGCTCGGACAACAGCGAATCAGCATCACGAATCAGATAACGTTTGACGGTAGGATCGTCGAGCACCAGGAAACGCCACATTAATGGCGGAATGGTTTGATGCTGCTCCCCTTCCACTTTAATCACCTCAGCGCCTTCTGCCCGTAGTCGCTGCTGCACCGCCTGCGGTACGCTGTCATCGAGATAGAAACGGCAGCGCCATTCCGGGAACAATTCTTTGCTGACTTTCGCATTCATCACCGCGCTTTCGCAATAGCGCGGCAGCGCGCCAAACAGCGTAAAGGCAATGACGTTTTCCTGCGAGTTATGCGGGTTAAATGCGGGCGGTTGCGCAGCCGGTAACGGATACGCCTGGCCGCTGCCGAACTTTCTGTCACCGAGTTCGAGGGAAAGGAGCCCATAGCGGCGAAGTTCATCGGGGCGATTGAGCCAACCGCAGACCTCCGCCAGACCGTCGATCATCGTGTCCGGCAACTGTTCCACCGGCAGGCTTTGCATCAGCTTTTTATAGGTTTTATAGGACTTCTCATACTCTCCGGTTCGCATCTGACAGAGCGCGTAACTGGCAAGCACACCGGGGTTGCGCGGCACCAGACGTAACGTCGCTTCGGCGACGGCTTTACCGGCCGCAAAATCATTTCTCGCGATCGCATCCCGATAATGTTGGGCCAACTGATTGAGCCGCTGCTCCTGCTGCTGCGGTGTGGTCTTCTTAAAAGGATGCATAATTCCCTGCCTCACACGAATTCCTGTTAACGCGCCGGATGCGCCTGCAGATTATATCGCCCTGTTTAGTTTAAGGGTTATCTCATCCCACGGTTTTAAGAGAAAATCTGCGAGCCAGCTCATCATGCCCTCCCGGCGGAGGGCATTTTTTCAAAGATGAGGCGGTGGATCGATAATGGGGTGCGGATCGGGGTCAGGCGGCGGATCCGGGATCGGCTCTGGTCTCGGGAACGGATCGGGAACCGGCACCGGGTCGGTGGGTACGGGGTCACTCATGTGGAATCGATACAGATTCATTATTGCCTCCATTTCTTGTCGCCCAGTGTTAAGGGTAGAAGAGTGTGAGTAAGAGGCAAAAAAAAGCCGACTTATCTAAGTCGGCGTCGTACGAATCAATTGTGCTATGCAGTAATTCAAAAAAGGAAGTAAGACAATATGGAGCGCAACGCCCATCGCTTGACGTTGCATTCACCTGCAAGAGAAAGTTTGCCCTGAATGGGGCCTGCATTTATTGACTTCGCTCAATCTTTGCGGCGTTTTTATGTTCAATAAATGTTAAAAAAGTGATTTTTTACAACCATTTACTGCGATGTAACCACCAGGTAACACCGCCAATCAGCACAACCAACATGATGCAAAACAGTGCAAAGCCGAAGTGCCAGCCGCCACCCGGAATACCACCGAGGTTGACGCCAAACAACCCGGTCAAAAATGTACTCGGCAAAAAAACCATCGCCATCAATGACATGGTGTAAGAACGGCGCGACAACGATTCCGACATCACCTGCGAGATCTCATCCGCCATCACCCCCGTACGGGCGATGCAGGCGTCGATTTCGTCCAGCCCGCGGCCTAAACGGTCAGCGATGTCCTGCATCCGGCGACGCTGATCGTCGTTCATCCATGGCAGGCGTTCACTGGCGAGACGCGCATAGATATCGCGCTGCGGCGCCATGTAGCGGCGCATCACAATCAGCTGTTTACGCAGCAGTGCCAGCACGCCGCGCGCAGGAATTTGCTGATCAAGCAAATCATCTTCCAGATCAATAATGCGGTCGTGTAGATCTTCGATGAATTCGCTGGCGTGATCGGTTAACGCATCGCAAATATCCACCAGCCAGTCGCCGCATCCTGTCGGGCCGGTGCCCTCCTGAAGATCGTTAACGATGTCATCCAGCGCCAGCACTTTGCGCTGACGGGTGGAGACAATTAACCGTTCGTCGATATAAAGCCGCATTGCGACAAGCTGATCCGGGCGCTCTTCGGTACTGCCGTTGATGCAGCGCAGAGTAATGAGCGTCCCTTCGCCCAGACGGTTTACGCGCGGGCGCGTGCTTTCGCCCGCCAGCGCGTCGCGGATGTTGTTTGGCAGCAGCGGCGTGGTGGCGAGCCACTGCGCGCTTTCCGGGTTGGTATAGTTGAGATGCAGCCAGCAGGGATGCTGACTGTCTATCGTGTCCGTATCTGTAAGCGGTTTTACGCCACCCTGCCCGTCAAGTATCCAGGCAAATACCGCATCCGGCACGTTAACTTCCGAGCCTTTAATGGCTTCCATACCGCCTCCGATCACCACAGGTTGATCCCACTAGTCTAGCGCCATGCCAAAGTTATTCAATAAAGCGCATCGCCATGGTTATGAATTCTTTAATGAATCACGCTTTTCTGTATGTCAGAGATAGACAATGTGCGCGATATCGGTAAAGTTAACAATTAGCGGTAGATTTGAAGCAATTTTGTTATCCGGAGAGGACAGTGACCACCAATGCCCCCTGTCAGGCCTTTGACCTGCTACTTGCTGAAATGCGTGGGCTGGCGTTAAAAACCAGTAGCGTGTGGTTTCTGTGGGTAAATATTCTTTTTGCGCTTTTTATTCTGGGACGCACCTATTTTTCACCCGACAGCCTTCCCATTGCCAGCCATCTCCCGTCGGCGGTGATGGAATCCGTGATGGCGATTGTGTTGTTTATCGCGTCGGCAGGATTGTTTATCCAGCGGCTGGCACCGGTGCAAAATGCGCCCTGGCTGGGAAAGCTGGCGCAGATGGCGGTATTGACGCAAAGCCTGTGCTGGTCAGCCTGTTTTTACATTCTGATTGCCAGCGACGATGTAAAAATTGTCTTCCCGTTTGCGGCTGTGCTGTTATTCAGCGCCCTGATTTCTCTCTATTTTAATCCTCACGTCTTGCTCAGTTTTATCGCCCCGATCTGGCTGACTATCTTTATCACCTCGATGGCCTACAATGCCAATATCACGGTGCTGTACTCATTGCTGTGGGTATTGCTGGCGGGGCTGATTGAGTCCGGGCGGCGGATGCTGAATAACTGGTTCATCCTGGCGCTGCAAACCCAGCAGAAAAATGCCGATCTCATCAGTCAACTGGAACTGCTGGCCAATCGCGATCCGCTGACCGGCATTGCCAACCGTCGGGCTTTTGAATTACGCCTGGAAGAAGAAGTGGCGCGCCACCAACGTGAGGGCGGCGATTTTGCCCTGATCATGCTCGATGTCGATCACTTTAAACTTTATAACGACAATTTTGGTCATCAGACCGGGGATCGCTGTCTGGCGACGCTGGCGCAGTGTCTGGCGCGCGCATCGTTGCATGCGACGGGCATACCGGGGCGAATTGGCGGAGAAGAATTCGTGGTGCTGCTGCCGAAGAGTAATGAAGCGCAGGCCATTGAGGTGGCGAAGGCCATTGCCGAGGACCTTCACCAGTTGAACATTGAACACCCGGGTTCGCCGGTGCTTCCCCGCGTAACCGTCAGTCAGGGCATCGCCCACTGGCGACCCGGCATGGCGCCCCGCACACTGATTGCGCATGCCGATGCCGCGCTTTATCAGGCCAAACAGCAGGGGCGAAACTGTTTCGTCACCTGGAGCCGCCACGACTAACCGCGGATACTCAGAACGCGCGCTCCAGCGCCGACACCGTCACGGGTGTTAATCGCGGCGCGGTTTGCTCATGCAGCCGAAAACGGTGGGTGCGTGATTGTAGATCCACGACCTGCTGTTTAAGTACATCCGACGAACCGGCAAGCTCTTCCACCACCGCGACGTTACTGTGAGTGACTTTTTCCAGCTCAGTCAGCGCCTGCGCAATTTGCGCGATCCCCCTTTCCTGCTGCAGGGTGGTGACTGAGATTTGCTCCATTAGTCCGTTCAGCAGACCAGCACCAGCAACAATTTCCTGCATGTTCTTTTCCGCCTCGGCCACAATGTCCGCCCCCTGGGTGACATTTTCACTGGTGACGTTGATCAGCGTTTTAATATTTTTTGCCGCCTCAGCACTGCGGTGCGCCAGGCTGCGGACTTCCCCTGCCACCACGGCAAAACCTTTGCCATGTTCGCCCGCTCGCGCCGCTTCGACCGCGGCATTCAGCGCAAGAATGTTTGTCTGAAAGGCGATGCCATCAATCAGGGTAATGATTTCAGTCATCTGGCGAGCGCAGTCAGTGATGGAAGCCATATTGTTCGCCACGTCGCCCATCAACGAACCGCCTTTTTGTGCGCACAATGTGGCGTCGCTGGCGCGCTCGCTGGCAAGACGGGTATTTTCCGCGTTATTACGGGTACTGGCGGCCATTTCATCCATGCTGGCAGCCGTTTGCATCAGGGTCGCTGATTGCTGTTCCGTCATCACCGACAGCGCCGTGCTACGGCTGGCGAGCTGTTCGGAAAGGGTCATCGCCGTTTGCGATGACCCACGAATTTCCGTCACCAGCGAAGCAATACTTCCGGCGAGGTTATTGATACCGGGAATCAACCGCCCGGCGCAGTTATTACCGAATTCAGGAATGACGATCGATAAATTACCGGCGGTTACTTCATCAATGCTTTTTTTAACGGTGTTGATAGGCGTCACCAGATATTGCGTCATATAGCGCCACAACAGCAAAAGCGTACACAACCAGATGCCGTTTAATACCAATAATAGCGACAGCTGTGTTGAAAAAATAAGCGAAACAAAGGTACTCAAAATAAAGACTGCACACAAAAACAGCAATATAACGGTTCTAACACTTGTATTTTTTAACATACCGTACTCACCAGGGACATCAGAAGGTTATTTGTTTATAGCAGCGGGTTTATTGTTTTCCAGAGGGGATACGCGCAAACGCTATTTTCATCATCATAATGTGGAGATTTTACTTTAGGCAGTTTTAGCTGCGCAGGATATATTCTGCGGGTGAAATAACAACCAGCTTTTATTTTTATCACCTGAAAATTAAGCATCACTTAAATACACGATAACATGATCATCTGCAACATAGCGCCCGCCAGTGTGATCAAATCTTTCTCGCGCCGTGTCTTTTTACTGCTAGATTGATTGAATAATAATATCGATGTGGATTGTACGATGCTGCCTGTCTCGTGGGACCCTGTTCTGATCGGCATTTCTTGTCTGGTGGCTTTTTTCGCCGCTTTTATTGCCCTCGACAGCGCGGGTAAAATTGCCGTATCCGGCAAACACACCGCATTGTTCTGGCGAATATCCGGTGGTGCGACGTTAGGTATGGGGATCTGGTCGATGCATTTCATTGGCATGTTGGCGATGAAAATGCCAATGATGATGAATTACGATATTCCCCTCACCCTCGTGTCGCTGCTGGCCGCAATAGCCGCGTCCATGTTATCTATTGCTATTGCGGTGAATGGCGTGATTTTATCGCGCAAAAATTTGCTGCTGGCGACGCTTATTCTCAGTAGCGGCATCGTGACAATGCATTACGTCGGCATGTCGGCGTTGCGGGTACAGGACGGCATTCACTGGAGCCGGTGGCTGGTCGCCGCGTCCATCATCATCGCCGTTACCGCTTCCGGCATCGGGCTGTGGCTGGCCTTCAGCCTGCGCCTGAACAGCAAAGGCGCGCTGGTCAACCGTATCGCCGCCGCGATGGTGATGGGGCTGGCGATTACCGCTATGCACTATACCGGCATGAGTGCCGCCACGTTCAGCTCGCATGCGCACGCTTTACCGGGTGGCGTCAGCGAAAGGGGGTTATCGATCTGGGTTTCAGCGACCACACTCGCGATCCTTGGCGTGATGCTGATGATGTCGATACTGGATTCTCAGCGGCGTAGCCATCGTCTGACGGAACATCTGCAACGCCTTAATCAGCAACTGGCGCAACAGGCGCATTATGACGGGCTGACCGGGCTTGCCAACCGTACGCAAATCGATCTGAGCATCGAGCGTTGCATCGAAAATGCCCTGCCCAACCGGCAGCATTTCGCGCTGATTTTTATGGATCTCGACCGGTTCCGACTGGTGAACGATGCCTGGGGCACGCATGTCGGCAACCACCTGCTACTGTCCGTCGCCAACCGCATCAGTACCTGTCTGAGCGCACAAATGACACTGGCGCGACTCAGCGGTGATGAGTTTATTTTACTGGCGCCCGATACCGATGCCCACGACGCCGCTGAACTCGCCAGCCGGATTGCAGAGCGGCTCCGGTGCCCGTTTTACGAGTCCGGCCAGATCATTCAGGTATCGCTGAGTATGGGCATCAGCCTGTTTCCGGATCATGGCGTCACGTTGCATGACCTGAAACTGCGGGCGGATACCGCGATGTACAATATTAAACAGCAGGGACGAAACGGCTGGGCGATTTACCACGACAGCATGATGCAAAAGGCCTGGGAAGGCGCGCGGTTTTTACAGGATCTGACCCAGGCGCTGGCGCTTCATCAGTTTGAGCTCTGGTATCAACCGAAATTCGACGCACAACGGCTGACGCTCTCCGGTTTCGAAGCCCTGCTGCGCTGGCGTCATCCGGTGAAAGGCGTACTGCTTCCCGGGCGATTTCTGGATCTGCTGGAAAAATCCGGGCAGATGGTGCCCGTGGGTTGCTGGGTGATCGACCAGGCGTGTCGTCAGCTCCGGGCGTGGAGCGACGACGGGCACGACGACTGGTCACTGTCGGTTAACCTTTCCGCCACAGAGTTCGGGCAGGATGACATCTACACGCTGGTGTATAGCAACCTCACGCGGTATGGCATTTCTCCTGTCCGGCTGACGCTGGAGCTGACTGAAAGCACGGCCCTGCGTAATCTCGAGCGCAGCATTGAAATCCTCAACGATTTCGCCCGCCTCGGGGTTACCGTCTCGATTGACGACTTCGGCACTGGTTATTCCAATATGCTGACGCTGAAAAACCTGCCAGCGCGCGAATTAAAAATCGATAAGCGAGTGGTAAAAGAGATTCGAGAGAATGGCAAAAATAGCAAAATTGTCTCCGCCATTATCGATATCGCGCATACCATGAACATGAACGTGGTGGCGGAAGGGATTGAGACACGTGAGCAGCAGCAGTTATTAACGGAACTGGGCTGCGGGCAACTTCAGGGATATTTTCTCGCCAGACCGGTTCCGGCGCAGGAGATCCCCGCGTTGCTGGAGAATTTGCCGTTCCACCGGGCATAACGCGCGGAACGGCGCCAGAAAACGCTCGCTTCAGGGAAAATCCGCTAACAGCTGGCTGGCAATATTCCAGATGCCGAAGGCGAAGACGCCGAGCATAGAATAGACAAAAAGAATTTTTGCCAGATTGCCGGAATTAACGTAAAACCGCCCGCCAGTCCTCACCCGCTCCCACTCATTTTTAAGTACCGAGGCGCACAGGTTCAAAAATTGCTCCTGGGTGTCTTTTAATAAAAACGTCGCAAAGTTATGGCTTTCGGTGTGTTTATCCAGAAAGTCTAATAACGACTTCTCTTCCGGACTGGGCGATAAAGAATTAATGCGCAGTTTTACCTGATAAATGACTTTGTAGATATCATAGATATCCTCATCATTCAGCACGCAAACATCACCGTTCGCGACAGCGGGTTTTCTGGCTGCCTTTTCAGACAGATACGCGAGTCTGGAACTTAGCTCACACAACGAGGCGCGCAGCTCATTAATCCATGCCTGGCGAAATTCGGCTATTTTTATTTCTTTTGTAATGATCAAACCAACAATAGCGGCAAATGCTGCTAAGCATGCCGCTAAAAGTACTACCCAGACTTCCGTCACTTCAGTTACCCCTGCGTTGTCGATACTACCGGATCGATCTGTTATCGACACGTGCGGGCAAAACCTTACAGTTAAAGTGGGGTCATGATGCAAAAAATCTGGCGCTGTTCACAAATTTAGTCTACGCGACTAATGCTTCACGATGTACATCGTGCGCGAATACGCCACATCCTCCGGATTATTAATGGGATAGTCTTTCACCCACGGTTTAATCAGACGCGCGTTAGTGTACTGGTAGATAGGCGCAATCGGCGCTTTCTCGGCGAGGATCTTTTCCGCCGCGTTGTAGTCCGCATTACGCGCTTCGTCTGAAGTCTCCAGCGACGCCTGATTCAGCACTTTGTCATACGCCGGGTCGTTGAAACGCGAAATGTTACCGCTATGGGTGGAGGTGAGCAGCGACAGGAACGTGGAAGGCTCGTTATAGTCCGCCACCCACGAGGCGCGGATCACATCGAAATTACCGGTGTTACGGCTGTCGATGTAGGTCTTCCACTCCTGGTTTTGCAGCTTCACATCCACGCCGAGGTTTTTCTTCCACATCGACGCCACCGCAATCGCCACCTTCTGGTGGATCTCCTGCGTATTGTACAGCAGCGTCAGGTTGAGCGGACGCGTCGGGCCATATCCCGCCGCCTGCAGCAGGGTTTTCGCCTGCGCGTTCAGCTCCGCCTGGCTCATTTCTTCAAACGGTGACGGCTGCGGTTCGAATCCTGCTGTCGCGTCTGGCGTAAAACGCCAGGCGGGTTTCTCACCGGAGCCTAACACTTTCTCAGCCATGATCCGGCGGTCGATAGTCAGGCTGAGCGCAAGGCGCACGCGGGCGTCGGCGGTTGGCCCTTTTTGCGTATTAAAGGCGTAGTAATAGGTGCCGAGCTGCGGCGGGGTGTATACCTGTCCCGGCAGATCTTTTAGCAGCTTCTGATACAGATTTTTCGGGAAGGATTCGGTGATGTCGATATCTCCCGCCTGATAGCGTTTGGTGGCGGCAGATTCCTGGTTGATGGGCACAAACGTCACCTGCGTAATCACCGTTTTGCCGTTATCCCAGTAATGGCTGTTCGGCACCAGATCCAGCTTTTCGTTGACCACGCGATCTTTGAGTATATACGCGCCATTACCCACCAGCTTGCCCGGGCGCGTCCAGTTTTTATCGCCCTCAACCGCGGCTTTCTGCACCGGGTAAAACGCAAAGCTGGCGGTCAGTTTCGCAAACCACGGCAGCGGTTTATCCAGTTGAATGCGCAGGGTTCGCGGGTTAATCGCCGTCACGCCAAGCGTATCCGGGGCCGCCTTGCCATCAATGATGCTTTGGGCGTTATTGATACCCGCAAGGGCGGCAAACCAGGCAAACGGCGAGGTGGTTTTAGGGTCTACCAGCCGCTGCCAGCTGTAGACGAAATCCTGAGCGGTGACCGGTGTGCCATCCGACCATTTTGCGTCATCACGCAGCGTAAACGTCCAGACGCGATTATCATTGGATTGCCACTTTGTGGCGACGCCAGGAATGATATTGCCCTTTTCATCCTGATTCACCAGACCTTCAAACAGGTCGCGAATTACCTGAATTTCAGGCAAACCCACGGCTTTTGCGGGATCTAATGTTGCCGGCTCATCTTTGATATGGCGAACCAGCGACTGTTTCTCAGCCAGAACCGTCCCTGACGGCACCTCCGCCGCCATCGCCAGCGACGACAACGTACTGAGCCACAGCGCACAACATGTCAGTGAGACAGGATGCTTCATAAGATCCCCTTTATTAAAATGATAATCATCCGGTAAACCCGGTAATTATTTGTTTCAGCAATAGGAATTGCAAACCTCCTGTGCGAGAAAATTGACACAGACGGCTTTTTAAACGACACGGAAACTCGTTGATCCGCGACCGATTTTGCACAACACTGCCTGTAACGCCACCACTTATCCGGGAACGCTATGTCTGTCACTCGCCCTCGCGCCCTTCGCGGCGCCTTTCCGCCTGGCACACAACATTACGGTCGCTCACTGCTTGGCGCACCGTTGATCTGGTTTCCCGCCCCGCTGGCCGATCACGCCAGCGGGCTGATTATTGCGGGTACGCACGGCGACGAAAACGCCTCCATCGTCACCCTGTCCTGCGCGATGCGCACCCTGGCACCGGATCTGCGTCGTCATCACGTGGTGCTGACCGTCAACCCGGATGGCTGCCAACTGGGATTACGCGCGAACGCCAACGGCGTCGATTTAAACCGCAATTTCCCGGCGGCGAACTGGAAAGCAGGTGAAACGGTCTATCGCTGGAACAGCGCAGCGGAGAGTCGTGATGTCGTGCTGTTAACCGGTGAGAAACCAGGCTCAGAGCCTGAGACACAGGCGCTGTGCCAGCTTATTCATCAGATTCACCCGGCCTGGGTGGTGTCGTTTCATGATCCGCTGGCCTGCATTGAAGATCCGCAGCGCAGCGAGTTGGGTGAATGGTTGTCACAGGCGTTTTCACTGCCGCTGGTCACCAGCGTCGGCTATGAAACTCCGGGCTCATTTGGCAGCTGGTGCGCGGACATCGGTCTGCCCTGCATCACCGCCGAATTCCCACCCGTGTCAAACGATGAGGCGAGCGAAAAATATCTGGCGGCGATGACGGACCTGCTTCACTGGCACACTCAGAGATGAAGCATCCCGGTGGTAAACCGTAGCGCTGGTTCAACATCAACCGCGAGCCAGGTCGGGCCATCAAGATCGGCGAATCTGACCTGCGGAATCAACGGCAGCAATGCCGAGATGGCGCGAGATGTACAAAGCATGCAGCCCGCCATAATGGCGAAACCCTGCGCCTTCGCCTCTTCTGCCAGCGCCAGCGCTTCCGTTAAGCCGCCGGTTTTATCCAGCTTGATGTTAATCATCTCATAGCGCCCTTTCAGCGAGGCCAGGCTTTCGCGCGTATGGCAGCTTTCGTCGGCACAAATGGGCAAGGGGTGAATGAAATTCGCCAGCGCCGCATCTTCGCTGGCAGGCAACGGTTGCTCCAGCATCGCCACGCCTAAATCCGCCAGCAGCTGGCAGCGCGCCGCGAGGCCGTCACTGCTCCAGGACTCGTTAGCATCGACAATCAATGTCGCCTCCGGCACTGCCGTGCGGATGGCGACGATACGCTCGCTGATCAGATGATCGTCCAGCTTCACTTTCAGCAGGCGTGCACCCTTTTGCCAGAGAATTTTCGCACGGCTGGCCATCGCTTCAGGCTCGCCGATGACCACGGTTTGTGCGGTGGTGATGGTGTCGCTCTGCGTGACGCCCATTAATTGTGACAACGTCACGCCTGCTTTGCGTGCTTCCAGATTCCACAGCGCGCTGTCGACGGCGTTTCTGGCAGCGCCAGCGGGTAAGAGCCGCTGAAGCTCAGCGCGCGTTGCGCCTTTCTCAAGCGGTTCGGTGATGGTGATAATCTGCGCCATCACCGAGGCAATACTCTCGCCGTAACGTGGATAAGGCGTGCATTCCCCGACGCCTTTGACGCCGTTTTCTTCCACCTCCACCACCACCACTTTCGCCTCGCTGCGGCTGCCGCGGGCAATCACGAACGGGGTATGCAGCGGCCAGGATTCTTCAAACACGCGCAGACTTCTCATTCCCTCTCCTTTCAGATTGATACGAAATTCAATTTGCTGTGTTAACGGCGGTTGGAATACACTAGCTGCGACGTCAATTATATGTAAACAGGAAGATAAACATGTCACAAACCGTGCATTTTCAGGGCAATCCAGTCTCCGTTGATGGCGCTATTCCGCAGCCAGGAGCAAAGGCACAACCTTTCACGCTGGTCGCTAAAGATCTCTCCGACGTCGCGCTGAGTCAGTTTGCGGGCAAACGCAAAGTACTGAACATTTTCCCGAGCATCGATACCGGCGTGTGTGCGGCATCCGTGCGTAAGTTTAACCAACTGGCGGGCGGGCTGGAGAACACCGTGGTTCTTTGCATCTCCGCCGACCTGCCGTTCGCCCAGTCCCGCTTCTGCGGCGCAGAAGGTCTGAGCAACGTGGTCACGCTCTCCACGCTGCGTGCGCCAGCGTTCCTGCAACAGTACGGCGTTGCCGTTGCCGCAGGCCCGCTGAAAGGCCTCGCCGCCCGTGCAGTGATCGTGATTGATGAAAACGACAACGTGATCCACAGCGAACTGGTTAACGAAATCACCACAGAGCCGGATTACACCGCCGCTCTGGACGCGCTGAAAAACTGATTTACCGTAAAACGAACAAAGCCTCCTTGCGGAGGCTTTTTTTATTCTTCGCCCTTCTTCTGGCTCAGACCATATTCGCGCAGTTTGTTGGCGATCGCGGTATGGGAAACGCCAAGACGCTTCGCCAGTTTTCGCGTGCTGGGGAAACTGCGATACAACTGCGTCAGTACCGAACGCTCGAAGCGGCGGGTAATGTCGTCCAGCGACCCTTCCATCGCATCTTCACCAACAGCAACCGTTGAGGCGTCATAGTCCGGTAACAGAATGTCCTGCGGACGCAGCTCATAGCCCTCCAGTTGCGTCAGCGCACGATACACCGCATTCTTCAACTGGCGAACGTTGCCCGGCCAGCCGTAGCGTGTCAGTACGTTATTAAGATCCGCAGACAGCTTCGGACGGGCGATCCCCTGTTCGTCAGCAAAGCGCGCCACGAACAGCTCGGTCAACGGCATGATATCCTGCGGACGATCCCGCAGCGGCGGAATGTTCAGCGTCAGCACATTGAGACGATAATAGAGATCTTCCCGGAAAGCGCCTTTCTGCACCAGCTCCACCAGGTTTTTCTGCGTCGCGCAAATCACCCTGACATCAACGTGCACTTCGTGATCTTCCCCGACACGGCGGAATGTGCCGTCATTGAGGAAACGCAGCAGCTTGGCCTGCATACGCGGCGACATCTCGCCAATTTCATCAAGCAGCACAGAGCCGCCGTTCGCCTGCTCAAAGAAGCCCTTTTTCCCTTCGGGGGCGTGACCAAACAGCTCACTTTCGACGGCATCTTCGGGGATCGAGGCGCAGTTCAGCGCCAGATAGGGTTTTGCCGCGCGCGGACTGGCGAGATGACAGGCGAGCGCCAGCAGATCTTTGCCGGTGCCGGTGTCGCCGGAAATCAGGAGCGGCGCAGTAAGCATCGCCAGTTTGCGGGCCTGCTCCACCACATGACGCATTTTCGGGCTGACCGCCACGATCTGGCTGAAGGCGCTGGTATCCTGGCTGGTCATGGTCTGCAACTGGCGCCCCATACGCACCGTGGAGCGCAACATCGCCACCGCCCCGGTCAGCACCCGCTCGGCGTTTTCGCCTTCGAGATAAACCGGGGTGATTTCCAGCAGGAAGTTTTGCCCGTTAACCACCACATGTTCGGCGTGAGATTCCACTGTGGCGGCTTCCAGCCAGCGCTGAAAATTGAAACCGGGGATCAGTTGCCCGGCGTTCTGGTTGCGCAGACGTTCCGGGGCCTGCCCGAACAGCTGGCAACTCGCCGGGTTCGCCAGCTCGACTTTACTTTTGGTATCCAGCGACAACACCGGTTCCGGCATCGCTTCAAGCAATGCACTGAGCGCCAGGTGTTCGCGTTCAGAGGGCATCCACGGCACCGTACGTACGTCGGTCACGCCTGCGATGCGGCGAATTTCCGCCATCAGACTGCTGAACGTGGTAAATTCCAGTTCGGCAAAATTGAGATAGATTCGGCCAATGGGGTCGATGTCGATACCGCGTAAATCAATACCGCGAAGCACCAGCAGGTCGAGTAATTCACGAGTCAGACCCAGCCGATCCTGACAAAAAACTTCAAGACGCATGGAAACGTTCACCCTTATAAGCCAATGACTCAGGGATAATAGGACAGTTCTCAACTGGCGGGAAGATGGCTGTCAACAAATATTGACAGTATGGACAAAAAACCGGCGTCCTGCGGTCACTTTTTGTATTTTGCGGCGCACTGCCCTTGCCTGTACAGGCGCAAGGGCGTGATGCTGTCTTACGACGGGCGTTTATTAATGGTCTCTTTAAGCTGACCAATCAGCTCGCGGCGGAAATCGCCGAGACGGGGTTTATCGTTATCGATCCACGGCAACGGACGGCAAAGCTCCATCGCTTTAATCCCCAGGCGCGCGGTGAGCAACCCGGCGCCAATCCCTTGTGCGGCGCGTGCCGAGAGGCGAGCGGCAAGATCCTGTGACATCCAGTCCATGCCGATTTCACGCACCAGTTCGCTGGCGCCGGCAAAAGCGATATTCAGCAGCACAAGACGGAACAGACGCAGGCGGCTGTAGTAGCCGAGTTCAATGCCGTACAGCGTGGCGATGCGGTTAATCAGCCGCAGGTTGCGCCAGGCGATGAATGCCATATCCACCAGCGCCAGCGGGCTGACGGCAATCATCAGCGTCGATTCCGCCGCCGAGCGGCTGATCTCCCGGCGCGCCTGCGCGTCCAGCACCGGCTGTACCAGATGCGCATACAGGCTGACCACTTCGCGGTCGCTTTGCGTTTCATGGATGGCGGCATACCAGCGCTGCAACGCCGGGTGTGCATGATCGATACCCGCCTGTTGCGCCAGTTTTTCACAAAATGCGCGCCCTTTCCCGGTGCCGTGGCTTTGCATCAGGTCACGGGCTTCATCACGCTCCTGCGCGCGCTGGCGCAGCCGCCACAGGCGACGCCATTCCGTCGTGACCGACCCTACGCCCGCGCCGATAATCAGCGCCCCGGCCGCACAACCGCCGAGCGCCACCCAGTCCTGCGTCTGCCAGGCGTGCATCGTCCATTGCACGCCCTGCGCCACCACGCTGACGCCAAACAGCGTCAGCCCGGCGGTCACCATGCGTCGCCAGAGGCTGCGTTTCGGGCGCAGTGCCGCTTCGACCACCGCTTCGGCGGCGCCGTCTTCCGGCTGCATCTCTTCCGCCAGCGCCGGGGTAAATTTCTCGGCGTCTCCGGCCGCAAAGGTCTGGGCCGTTTTCAGCGATGCCTCTTTTTCCACATCCAGTGGACCGGCGAAATCAATCCGTGGTTTTAACGGTTCGCTCATCGCAATTTATCTCCAATCAAAAACTCCAGCGCGGCATCGAGGCGAATATGCGGCAACGGCTTGTCGACATCCATCGCCTGCGGACGAAACGCTTCAAACTGAAAGCCCTGCTTTTCCCAGAACGCCTGTCCCGGTAAGCGCGCCGGGACTTCGCCGGGGTAGACCGTCAGCGGCTCGCCGTCACTTAATCGGTGACCGCGTAACGCCGGGATTTTTTCGCCATTCACTTCAATGAGCCCGCTCTGTGTGGCCTGAATTGCCGCCAGCCCCAGACAATCCATGCTGATCCCTTCAAAAGCGGCGTTTTGCCACGCGTCCTGAATCAGTTGCTGCAACAGCGAGACCATATTGGCATGTTGATCGACGGTGACGTGATCGGCTTTGGTCGCCGCAAACAGCAGTTTATCGATCACCGGTGAAAACAGGCGGCGGAACAGCGTGCGCTGGCCGTAATGGAAGCTCTGCATCAGTTGCGTCAGCGCCAGCCGCATATCGTTAAAGGCCTGCGGCCCGCTGTTGAGCGGTTGCAGGCAATCCACCAGCACAATCTGCCGGTCGAAACGCAGGAAGTAGTCGCGGTAAAACCCTTTCACCACTTTGTCGCAGTAGTAGTTAAACCGCTCGCGCAACATCCCGGCATTGGTGTGTTTCCCCGCCTGAGCGAGTTTTGCTTCGCTGGTCGCATCCACATCCGGCCACGGGAAAAACTGCAGCGCGGGCGCACCCGCCATGTCGCCGGGCAACACAAACCGCCCCGGCTGAATGAAATGCATGCCCTGCTGTTTACAGGCGTGCAGGTATTCCGTCCACGCCCCGGCAATCGCCGCCAGGCGATTTTCATCGGCTGGCGCCAGCGGATCTAACCCTTCACAAAGCTGTCGCCAGCGTGCGGACCACTCGCCGCGCTGGCCTTGTAACAACCCGGCCATCTGCCGAGACCAGCTCAGGTAGTCCTGCGCCAGCATCGGTAAATCAAGCAGCCATTCGCCAGGGTAATCGACAATTTCGAGGTACAGCGTGGAGGTGTCTTTGAAGTGGCGCATCAGCGAATCATTTGAGCGATAGCGCAGCGCGAGGCGGATTTCACTGACGCCGCGCGTTGGCGTCGGCCAGGTCGGCGGCGTGCCGTACAACTGCGCGATACCCTCATCATAGGTAAAGCGCGGAATGCCGAAATCCCGCTGCGGCACGCGCTTTACGCCGAGCAACCGCTCTTCACGAACGGCGCTGAGCAGCGGCAACCGTGCGCCGCTGTGAATGTTCATCAACTGGTTCACCATCGCGGTGATAAACGCCGTTTTCCCGCTACGGCTCAGCCCGGTCACCGCGAGGCGCAGATGGCGATCCACGCCACGGTTAACCAGGGCATTTAATTCATTTTTCAGTCGCTTCATAGCCTTCCTGTTATGCCCTGAAGAGAGAATGTGACGTCAATGATATTACACAGGTAGGGTCGAAAGAGGTAAAACATCAAAAAAGAAGCGTAGTCGCGTCACGCGCTAACGGACAGCGCGTGACAAACGGCGAGCCAGCCGGCTCAATAACGGCTCCAGCGCAACCGCCAGCAGCAGTTTCACCGGACGGCGGGCGACCGATTTCACCGCCCAGCCAGCAAGGCCGCCGGGGCCATAACGTAGCGCGGTCAGCAGTACCAGCTTACCGGCGATTTTGATGCCGGGTTTCACTTTCTGCCCTGCCTGTTGCCATTTATTCATTGCTCGCCTCATATTCGTTAAAGCTAAAAGACGTTAAAGCTGACGGAAGCGGCTACGTAACGTGAAAGTATCGGAGGTTACATAGCGTTCCATTTCGCGCAGGCGCTGTTCGCCCGCGGCCAGTTCTTCATCCACCGCGTTCAGCAGATCGCCGCTGGAAGGCTGTTTTTCACTATACAGCGTGTCGTCCGGCATCGGATCGAGCGCAAAAGTCAGAACGATGTAGGCGACAATCACAAAAAAGAACAGACCAAATAACATCGCCAGTATGGTGATAAGGCGGATCAGTTTGACCGGGACGTCCAGGTATTGCGCAATCCCGGCGCACACGCCCTTCACCATGCCCTGCTGCGGAATACGCCACAGCTTTTTGTTCAGATCCAGTCCAGCCATTATTTTTCTCTCCAGTTCGGGTGCTCAGCGTCAAGAATCGCTTCCAGCGCCTGAATACGCTCGCGCATGCGTTTCGCTTCGTCCGTCAGTTGCAACAACCGTTGCTGTTCACTTTGCGCCAGGCCGCCGTTTTTTGAGCGGTTGCTGTAATGCAGCCACAGCCACACCGGCAGGACAAACAGCACAAACAGGGTCAACGGGATAGCAAGAAAAAGCGCGCTCATATGTACTCCTTACAGATGATGCGATGGCACCCGACCCGGTGCCATCCGGCAAATGGTGTTGTTGTTATTGGTCATTCTGTTTCATTTTGGCTTTCAGTTCAGCCAGTTGCACGCTGATTTCATCATCTGCTTTCAGTTCGGCAAATTGCTGGTCGAGCGTTTTCTGCTTGCCAAAGCTGTGGCTCTCGGCTTCCGCTTCCATATGATCGATGCGGCGTTCAAAAGATTCGAAACGCGCCATCGCTTCATCCAGCTTGCCGCTGTCCAGTTGACGACGCACGTCACGGGACGAACTGGCCGCCTGATGACGCAGCATCAGCGCCTGCTGGCGTGAGCGGGTTTCGCTGAGTTTGTTCTCCAGCTCGGCAATCTCTTTTTTCATGCGGGTTAAGGTTTCATCAACCAGCGTAATTTCATGCTCCAGCGAGCCGATCAGATCAGTCAGCTTCTGCTTCTCAATCAATGCGGAACGCGCCAGATCGTCTTTCTCTTTACGCAACGCCAGTTCGGCTTTTTCCTGCCATTCGGTCTGCTGGGCAATTGCCAGTTCAACGCGACGGGTCAGTTGTTTCTTTTCCGCCAGCGCACGGGCAGAGGTCGAACGCACTTCCACCAGCGTATCTTCCATTTCCTGAATCATCAGACGTACCAGCTTCTGCGGATCTTCCGCTTTCTCCAGCAGCGAATTGATATTGGCGTTCACGATGTCGGCAAAACGAGAAAAAATACCCATAATTACAATCCTCACAGTTCTGTTATCGGGCATGGCCCTGCTGACTGAGTAATACAATTCGCGTGCCAGTTTTTTATCTTATTGATTTTCAATGACCTGATTGATATTTACCCAGCAAGGAATTAGAGTAACCTGGTGAATCACACCAACAAATGGTTAATTTCATCATGGCTGAATACAAAGATAATCTGCTCGGCGAAGCGAACCGCTTTATTGAGGTGCTTGAACAAGTCTCCCGGCTGGCGCCGCTCGATAAACCGGTGCTGATCATCGGCGAACGCGGTACAGGGAAAGAACTCATCGCTAACCGACTGCACTTTCTCTCCGGACGCTGGCAGGGGCCGTTTATCTCACTGAACTGCGCGGCGCTGAACGAAAACTTACTCGACTCCGAACTGTTTGGCCATGAAGCCGGGGCGTTTACCGGCGCACAGAAGCGCCATCCGGGCCGTTTTGAACGGGCGGACGGCGGCACGTTGTTTCTTGATGAACTCGCCACCGCGCCGATGCTGGTGCAGGAAAAACTGCTGCGGGTGATTGAATACGGCGAGCTGGAGCGCGTGGGCGGCAGCCAGCCATTGCAGGTTAACGTCCGGCTGGTGTGCGCGACAAACGCCGATCTGCCGGCGATGGTGGAACAGGGTCATTTCCGCGCCGACCTGCTCGACCGACTGGCGTTCGACGTCGTACAACTGCCGCCGCTGCGCGAGCGACAGAGCGATATCATGCTGATGGCCGATCACTTCGCCATTCAGATGTGCCGCGAGCTGAAATTACCGCTGTTCCCCGGCTTTACGGAACATGCTCGCGAAACGCTGATGAGCTATCGCTGGCCGGGCAACATTCGCGAGCTTAAAAACGTGGTGGAACGTTCTGTTTACCGCCACGGCACCAGCGAAACGCCGCTGGATGAGATTATTATCGATCCGTTCCGGCGCCAGGCCGCGCCACCAGAGCCGGAGGAGAACGCACTGACGCTACCGCTTGATCTGCGGGAATTCCAGCAACAACAGGAAAAATCGCTGCTTGAGCAGAGCCTCCGGCAGGCGCGGTTCAACCAGAAAAAAGCCGCAGAATTGCTGGGTCTCACTTATCATCAACTGCGGGCATTACTGAAGAAACATCAACTCTGAACCGCTGCGACTGCCGACTTTTACACCAGTTGTACGCAGACATTTGTACCTGGTAGCCTTAAGTGCGATACACTTTGCAGATCAGCCTAAATTGCAAAGAAATTATGCGACTAAAATTGTCATCCCTGCTGGCAGCGGCCGGATTGCTGAGCGGTCAGGTTTTCGCCGCCGCAGAACCTCCTGCCCCGCTTCCCGGGCACGCCGACATTCGTGACAGCGGTTTTGTTTACTGCGTCAGCGGACAGGTCAATACCTTCAATCCGCAAAAGGCGGGCAGCGGCCTGATCGTCGATACGCTGGCCGCTCAGCTTTATGATCGCCTGTTAGATGTAGATCCCTATACCTACCGGCTGGTGCCGGAGCTGGCGGAAAGCTGGGAAGTGCTCGACAACGGCGCGACGTACCGCTTCCGTCTGCGCGGGAACGTGCAGTTTCAGACCACCGACTGGTTTACCCCGTCTCGCGCCCTCAATGCCGATGATGTGGTCTTTACCTTTCAGCGTATTTTCAATCGCAACCATCCGTGGCACTACGTCAATGGCGGCAACTTTCCCTATTTCGACAGTCTGCAGTTTGCCGATAGCGTTGACAGCGTTCGCAAGCTCGATAACCGTACCGTTGAGTTTCGCTTAAAACGGCCAGATGCCTCGTTCCTGTGGCATCTGGCGACCCATTACGCGTCCGTCATGTCCGCGGAATATGCCGCAAAACTCACCAAAGAGGATCGGCAGGAACAACTGGACCGTCAGCCGGTGGGTACCGGGCCGTTCCGGCTGGGTGAATACCGCTCCGGGCAGTACATCCGCCTGCTGCGTCATGAAAAATTCTGGCGCGGCGAACCCCTGATGCCGCAGGTGGTCGTGGATCTCGGCGCCGGGGGAACCGGGCGTCTGTCGCGGCTGCTGACCGGTGAATGCGACGTGCTGGCCTGGCCTGCCGCCAGCCAGTTGACGATCCTGCGTGACGATCCCCGTTTGCGTCTGACCCTGCGCCCCGGCATGAACATCGCCTATCTGGCGTTTAACACCAATAAACCGCCGCTGAATAACCCGGCGGTACGCCACGCGCTGGCGCTGGCTATCAATAATCAGCGTCTGATGCAGTCGATTTATTACGGTACTGCCGAAACTGCGGCCTCCATTCTGCCGCGCGCGTCGTGGGCCTACGACAATGAAGCTAAAATTACTGAATACAACCCGGAAAAAGCGCGGGCGCAGTTGAAAGCGCTGGGGCAGGAAAACCTGACGCTACATCTGTGGGTACCGACCAGTTCCCAGGCATGGAACCCCAGCCCGCTGAAAACCGCCGAGCTGATTCAGGCGGATATGGCGCAGATAGGCGTTAACGTGGTGATTGTGCCAGTCGAGGGGCGTTTCCAGGAAGCGCGGCTGATGGACATGACACATGATCTCACCCTCACCGGGTGGGCGACGGACAGCAACGACCCGGACAGCTTCTTCCGTCCGTTGCTGAGCTGCGCGGCGATCAGTTCGCAGACCAATTTCGCCCACTGGTGCCATAACGATTTTGACGACGTGCTGCGCAAAGCGCTGACGTCGCAACAACTGGCATCGCGTATTGACGCTTATGACGAAGCACAGCAGATCCTGGCAAAAGAGTTGCCGGTACTGCCACTGGCGTCGTCGCTGCGTTTGCAGGCGTACCGCTACGATATCAAAGGGCTGGTGCTGAGTCCGTTTGGTAACGCCTCCTTCGCCGGGGTCTCAAGGGAAAAAGTAAGCGAGGTGAAAAAGCCATGATTATCTTTACCCTGCGCCGCCTGCTGTTACTGCTGGTGACGCTCTTTTTCCTGACCTTTATCGGCTTCAGTCTGAGCTATTTCACGCCGCATGCGCCGCTGCAGGGCGCATCGTTCTGGAACGCCTGGCTGTTCTGGTTTACCGGTGTGCTGCACTGGGACTTTGGCGTCTCCAGCATCAACGGGCAACTGATTTCCGAGCAGTTAAAAGAGGTGTTCCCGGCGACCATGGAGTTGTGCATTCTGGCCTTCGGATTTGCCCTGCTGGTGGGGATCCCCGTCGGCATGCTGGCAGGCATTATGCGCAGCAAATGGCAGGATAAATTTATCAGCGCCGCAGCGTTGCTTGGTTTTTCCATTCCCGTCTTCTGGCTGGCGTTGCTGCTCACCCTCTTCTTTTCGCTGACGCTGGGCTGGCTGCCGGTCTCCGGGCGCTTTGATCTGCTGTATGAAGTAAAAAACGTCACTGGCTTTGCGCTGATCGACGCCTGGCTTTCTGATTCGCCGTGGCGCGATGAAATGATCATCAGCGCCCTGCGGCACATGGTGTTGCCAGTGCTGACGCTGGCGGTCGCCCCGACGACGGAAGTGATCCGCCTGATGCGCATCAGCACCATCGACGTGTACGATTCTAATTACGTCAAGGCCGCCGCCACTCGCGGGGTTTCGCGGCTGACCATTCTCCGCCGTCATGTGCTGCACAACGCGCTGCCGCCAGTGATCCCGCGTCTGGGTTTACAATTTTCCACCATGCTGACGCTGGCGATGATCACCGAAATGGTTTTCAGCTGGCCGGGGCTGGGCCGCTGGCTGATTAATGCGATCCGCCAGCAGGATTACGCGGCGATCTCCGCCGGGGTGATGGTGATTGGTTCGCTGGTCATCATCATCAACGTGATCTCCGATATTCTGGGTGCAATGGCTAACCCGCTGAAACATAAGGAATGGTATGCCTTACGATAGCGTCTATTTAGAAAAGCGCCCGCCCGGCGCGCTGCGCACCGTGTGGCGGAAATTCTATGGCGATACCAGCGCGATGGTGGGTCTGTACGGCTGCGCCGGTCTGGTGGTGCTGTGCGTGTTTGGCGGCTGGTTTGCGCCTTATGGCATTGATCAGCAGTTTCTCGGCTATCAGTTGATGCCGCCGTCGTGGTCGCGTTATGGCGAGGTGTCGTTCTTCCTCGGCACTGACGATTTAGGCCGCGATGTGTTAAGCCGCCTGCTCAGCGGCGCGGCGCCGACGGTGGGTGGCGCGTTTGTCGTCACCCTCGCCGCTACACTGTTTGGCTTGTTGTTAGGCGTTATCGCTGGTGCGACCCACGGCCTGCGCTCGGCGGTGATGAACCATATTCTCGATACCCTGCTGTCGATTCCCTCGCTGCTGCTGGCGATTATCGTGGTAGCGTTTGCCGGTCCGCATCTGGTCCACGCGATGTTTGCCGTCTGGCTGGCGCTGCTGCCGCGGATGGTGCGTTCGGTCTACAGCATGGTGCACGATGAGCTGGAAAAAGAGTACGTGGTAGCGGCGCGGCTTGATGGCGCGTCAACGCTGAATATTCTCTGGTTTGCGGTACTGCCGAACATCGCCTCCGGCCTGGTGACGGAAATTACCCGCGCGCTGTCGATGGCGATTCTGGATATCGCCGCCCTCGGCTTTCTCGATCTGGGCGCACAACTCCCCTCCCCGGAATGGGGCGCGATGCTCGGCGATGCGCTGGAGTTAATCTATGTGGCGCCGTGGACCGTGATGTTACCGGGCGGCGCTATCATGCTGAGCGTGCTGCTGATTAACCTGCTTGGCGAAGGGATCCGCCGTGCCATTATTGCGGGGGTGGAATAATGCCGTTACTCGATATCCGCAATCTGACCATTGAATTTAAAACCGGCGACGACTGGGTAAAAGCCGTCGACCGCGTCAGCATGACGCTGGCAGAGGGTGAAATTCGCGGGCTGGTGGGGGAATCCGGTTCGGGGAAAAGCCTGATTGCCAAAGCCATCTGTGGCGTCACCAAAGATAACTGGCGGGTGACGGCGGATCGTATGCGTTTTGACGATATCGATCTGCTGCGTCTCTCCAGCCGCGAACGCCGCAAGCTGGTCGGTCACAACGTCTCGATGATTTTCCAGGAGCCGCAAAGCTGTCTCGATCCTTCTGCGAAAATTGGCCGTCAGCTGATGCAGAACATTCCCGCCTGGACCTTTAAAGGCCGCTGGTGGCAACGCGTCGGCTGGCGTAAACGTCGCGCCATTGAGTTGTTACACCGCGTGGGGATTAAGGATCACAAAGACGCGATGCGCAGTTTTCCGTATGAACTGACTGATGGCGAATGTCAGAAAGTGATGATCGCCATTGCGCTCGCCAATCAGCCGCGGTTATTGATCGCCGATGAACCGACCAACGCGATGGAGCCAACCACCCAGGCGCAGATTTTCCGCCTGCTGACGCGCCTCAACCAGAACAACAACACCACCATTTTGCTCATCAGCCATGACCTGCAGATGCTCAGCCAGTGGGCGGACAAAGTGAACGTGCTGTATTGTGGGCAAACGGTGGAAACCGCGCCCAGCGAGGAATTGATCACTACGCCGCATCATCCGTATACGCAGGCGCTGATCCGCGCGATCCCTGATTTCGGTAGTGCGATGCCGCACAAGAGCCGTCTGAACACGCTGCCGGGGGCGATCCCGTTGCTGGAACAGTTACCAATGGGCTGCCGTCTGGGGCCGCGCTGTCCGTACGCCCAGCGCAAATGCATCGAGACGCCGCGACTGACGGGGGCGAAAAACCATCTGTATGCCTGTCATTTCCCGCTGAACATGGAGAGAGAGTGAGATGGTCGAAACCCTGCTGGAAGTCCGTAATCTGAGTAAGACCTTTCGCTATCGCACTGGCTGGTTCCACCGTCAGAACGTTGAGGCGGTGAAACCGCTCAGCTTTACCCTGCGCGAGAAACAAACGCTGGCGATCATCGGTGAAAACGGTTCGGGCAAATCGACGCTGGCAAAAATGCTGGCGGGCATGGTGGAGCCGACCACCGGCGAGCTGTTGATTGACGATCATCCGCTGCATTTTGGCGATTATTCGTTCCGCAGCCAGCGGATCCGCATGATTTTTCAGGATCCGTCAACATCACTGAACCCGCGTCAGCGTATTTCGCAGATTCTGGATTTTCCACTGCGCCTGAACACCGAACTCGACGTGGATGCGCGGCAAAAACACGTTTATGAAACGCTACGGATGGTCGGCCTGTTGCCGGATCACGCGAGCTACTATCCGCATATGCTGGCCCCCGGCCAGAAGCAGCGTCTGGGGCTGGCGCGCGCGCTGATCCTGCGCCCGAAGGTGATCATTTGTGACGAAGCGCTGGCCTCGCTGGATATGTCGATGCGATCGCAACTGGTGAATCTGATGCTGGAATTACAGGATAAGCAAGGTATCTCTTATATCTATGTAACCCAACATCTGGGCATGATGAAGCACATCAGCGATCAGGTGCTGGTGATGCATCAGGGTGAAGTGGTGGAGCGCGGCAGCACCGCCGATGTGCTGGCCTCTCCCCTGCATGAGCTGACCAAACGGTTAATTGCCGGTCATTTTGGCGAAGCGTTAACCGCGGATGCCTGGCGTAAGGATCGCTGACATTCAGTGGTCGGATTAACTCCGGTGATTCTTCATGTTAGAATCGCCGCGTTTTAACGACGGTCTGCCGGATTCCTGTGCGGATCGCCATAACAATGACGATAAGGATTACAAGCTATGGGTTTTCTTTCCGGTAAGCGCATTCTGGTCACTGGCGTGGCCAGTAAATTGTCCATCGCCTACGGTATCGCACAGGCGATGCACCGTGAAGGGGCTGAGCTGGCTTTCACCTATCAGAACGACAAACTGAAAGGCCGCGTTGAAGAGTTCGCCGCTCAACTGGGTTCCAGCATTGTTCTGGAATGTGATGTTGCTAAAGATGAAAGCATCGACGCGCTGTTCACCGATCTGGCGAAAGTATGGCCGAAATTTGATGGTTTCGTGCACTCCATCGGTTTCGCGCCTGGCGATCAGCTGGATGGCGACTACGTTAACGCGGTGACTCGCGATGGTTTCAAAATCGCGCACGATATCAGCGCCTACAGTTTTGTGGCACTGGCGAAAGCCTGCCGTTCCATGCTGAACCCGGATTCCGCGCTGCTGACGCTCTCTTACCTCGGTGCAGAGCGTGCGATCCCGAACTACAACGTAATGGGTCTGGCGAAAGCCTCTCTGGAAGCGAACGTCCGTTACATGGCGAACGCGATGGGTCCGGAAGGCGTTCGCGTTAACGCGATTTCCGCAGGTCCGATCCGTACGCTGGCAGCGTCCGGCATTAAAGACTTCCGTAAAATGCTGGCGCACTGCGAAGCGGTTACCCCGATTCGCCGTACCGTTACCATCGAAGACGTTGGCAACACCGCAGCCTTCCTGTGCTCCAACCTGTCTGCCGGTATCTCCGGTGAAGTCGTTCACGTTGACGGCGGTTTTAACATCGCAGCGATGAACGAACTGGAAATTAAATAATTTCCTTCCCCCTCTTCGCGCCCGTGAAGAGGGGTCTCTCCCGCCCCTTCTGCGTTATATCTTTCTGCTATTTGTTATCGCTCAACAATATTTTCTCCCTTTCGCGCCATACGCCAGGATATTTATTCATAAACGGTCCGGTGTGCCGCGTGTTGTCTCCGGGTCGCCACTTTTAGATCAAGGAATGCCCATGGAGCAACGCCGCGTTTACGGCAAAAGCCACTGGTATCATGAAACCCAGTCACGAGCCACCCGGGGAGATGCCCTGCCGCTGGTCCCGGAAGCCGCCCATGTTGACGATCGTTTTTTGCTGGACCTCGCCCTGCCTGATGATCTCCTGAATGCCTGCGACTCCTGGCTGCAACCTGCCAGAGCGTTAAGCCGTCGGCTTTTCCCTGACATGGTACAGGTGAGCCGCCTGCACACCTTCAGCGCCTATGACCGTCTCAGCACCGCGTTAACGGTCGCGCAGGTCTATGGCGTGCAGCGCTTGTGCAATCACTACGCCGCACGTCTGGCGCCGTTGCCCGGCCCGGACTCCTCGCGGGAAAGCAACCGTCGGCTGGCGCAAATTACCCAGTATGCGCGCCAGCTCGCCAGTTCACCCTCAGTGATTGGCAGCACGTCGCGCGGGCAGCTTGATGAAGTCGGGCTGACCACGCCGGATATTATACTTATCAACCAGATTATCGGTTTCGTGGGTTTTCAGGCACGGACGCTGGCGGTGTTTCAGGCCAGTCTCGGCCACCCGGTACGCTGGCTCCCCGGCATGCCGATGCAAGAGGATGCCCCGGCAGAACGCTTTGCCGTAACGACCACGCGCTGGTCTTCTGATCTCCCCGCCGTCACCTTGAGCTATGCCAGCGCCGCACAACTGGCCGCGCTGGAACGCTGGCAATTGCAACCTGACCTCACCGCGCTGGCGCCGCTGCTGGTGACCGATCCCGACGTGCTTTCCCTGCTCGGCGAGACACTGACTGCATTGTCGCAACCGACCGCCCCGCATTTGCTGGTGGCGTTGCTCGCCGCACGCATCAACGGTAGCCAGCACGGTTTCCTTGCATTGGCTGAACGCTGGCAAGGCGCGTCTGGTCTGCCTGATGCAGTACGCAACGGCGAACGGGCGTTGCAGGCGTGGGGGCATAATCATCCCTTCGAGCGCGCCGTCATCCAGGCGGCTCAGCTGTTAACCCGTGCGCCGGACAGATTCAGCGCCGCGCAACTTATTCCCCTTCAGGAACAGGGGTTTTCTGCCGCAGACGCCGTGGCGTTGCTGGCATGGTGCGGGCTCAGCGGCTGGTTGAACCGTCTGAACATCGCCCTGGGAAATGAATAACCTCAGCGGAAAATACCGAAAGAGCGCTTGCTGACACCGTGAGATTCGCGTAAAACTGTCAGCCGCTCTTTTGGTCACGAAAATACATCACTATGTTTCAGGACAACCCGCTGCTTGCTCAGCTTAAACAGCAACTTCATTCCCAGACGCCACGTGCGGAAGGGGTGGTAAAAGGCACGGAAAAAGGCTTTGGCTTCCTTGAAGTGGACGCGCAAAAAAGCTATTTCATTCCGCCGCCGCAAATGAAAAAGGTGATGCATGGCGATCGCATCATCGCGGTCATCCACTCTGAGAAAGATCGCGAAAGCGCCGAGCCGGAAGAACTGGTCGAGCCGTTCCTGACACGCTTCGTCGGACGTATCCACAAGAAAGACGACCGTCTGTCAATTACCCCTGACCATCCCCTGTTGAAAGAAGCGATTCCCTGCCGCGCTGTCCGTGGCGTTGAACACGATTTTAAAGAAGGCGACTGGGCCGTAGCGGAAATGCGCCGTCACCCGCTGAAAGGCGATCGCAGTTTTTACGCTGAACTGACGCAGTTCATCACTTTTGGCGACGATCATTTCGTGCCGTGGTGGGTCACCCTCGCCCGTCATAACCTTGAAAAAGAAGCGCCGGATGGCGTGGCTACCGAGATGCAGGACGAAGGTCTTGAGCGTCGCGATCTGACCGCCCTGCCGTTTGTCACTATCGACAGCGCCAGCACGGAAGATATGGACGACGCGTTGTACGCCGAAGCCACTGACGATGGCAAAATGCACCTGACGGTCGCCATTGCCGATCCGACCGCCTGGATTGTTGAAGGCAGCAAGCTGGATAACGCCGCGAAAATCCGCGCCTTTACCAACTACCTGCCGGGCTTCAACATTCCGATGCTGCCGCGCGAACTGTCGGACGATCTCTGCTCGCTGCGTGCTAACGAAGTGCGTCCGGTGCTGGCCTGCCGCATGACCATTGCCGCCGACGGCACCATTGAAGACGATATCGACTTCTTCGCCGCGACCATCGAATCAAAAGCGAAACTGGCCTACGACGATGTCTCCGACTGGCTGGAAAACAACGGTAGCTGGAAACCGGAAAGCGAAGCTATCGCTCAGCAGATCACTCTGCTGCAGAGAATTTGCCAGCTGCGCGGCGAATGGCGTCACACCCATGCGCTGGTGTTTAAAGACCGTCCGGATTACCGCTTCGTGCTGGGTGAAAAAGGCGAAGTGCTGGATATCATTGCCGAACCGCGCCGCATTGCTAACCGTATCGTTGAAGAGTCCATGATTGCCGCCAACATCTGCGCTGCCCGCGTGCTGCGCGACAGACTTGGTTTTGGTATCTACAACGTTCATACCGGTTTTGATCCGACCAACAGCGAACAACTGGCTGCCCTGTTGAAAACCCACGACGTGCATGTCGATCCGCAGGAAGTGCTGACGCTGGACGGCTTTTGCAAGCTGCGTCGCGAACTGGATGCGCAGCCCTCCGGTTTCCTCGACAGCCGCATTCGTCGCTTCCAGTCCTTCGCGGAAATCAGCACCGAACCGGGTCCGCACTTCGGTCTTGGCCTCGAAGCGTACGCTACCTGGACATCACCGATTCGTAAGTACGGCGACATGATCAACCATCGTCTGCTGAAAGCGATCATCAAAGGTGAAACCATTGCCCGTCCGCAGGACGAGGTGACGGTACAGATGGCAGAACGCCGCCGCCTGAACCGCATGGCAGAACGTGACGTTGCCGACTGGCTGTACGCGCGTTTCCTGAATGCGAAAGCCGGTACTGACACCCGTTACGCGGCTGAGATCATCGATATCAGCCGCGGCGGCATGCGAGTTCGACTGGTAGATAACGGTGCGGTCGCGTTCATTCCTGCGCCGTTCCTGCATGCTGTTCGTGACGAACTGGTATGCAGCCAGGAAAACGGCACCGTGCAGATCAAAGGCGAAACCGTCTATAAAGTCACCGATGTGATTGATGTGACTATCGCTGAAGTGCGCATGGAAACCCGCAGCGTGATCGCGCGTCCGGTTGCCTGACGCCATACTGAGCGGTCTCCGTCCGGAGATCGCTCATTTATTCCTCTCATCTGCTTTATCCGACACAATTTTTTTGCAATCTCCCCCCACAAAACACCAAAACCGTTCACAATAAAAAGAATTACCGCGACTCCGATATGGACATATGTTTACTGCGCGATCAGGCCGGGAGAAGTCATGACTGAGGATCTGGAGCAAAATTTGCTCTTTCGTTATCTGGGAACCACCAGCCCGTACTGGCGACTGGCAGGCGACAGCAACGCCCTGCACCTGGCGGCTACCGAAGGGACGGATACCCGCCAGATAATTGCCCTGACGCCTGAACAGGCCAGCAGTATTCGCGAAATGACGGTGATCACCTCCAGCATCACGATGACCCTTTCGCTGTATGGCGAGAATGTACCTGTTCATCTGGTTGGCCGCAAAATCAGCAAATCACAATGGGCCGGTACCGCGTCAGCCTGGTATGACACCCCTTCCGTCGCCCGTGACCTGGTGCAGGGGCTCTCTTTTGCCGAACAGGTGGTTTCTGAAGCCAATTCGGTGATCGTCATTCTCGATAAGCAGGGAAATATTCAACGCTTCAATCGTTTGAGCGAAGAATATACCGGCATGAAAGAGCATGAGGTGATTGGCCAGAACGTGTTTAAGCTGTTTATGAGTCGCACCGAGGCAGCGGCATCAAGAAAAAACATCACCGGCTTTTTCCGCAACGGCAACTCCTATGAAGTCGAGCGCTGGATCAAAACGCGCAAAGGACAACGGCTCTTTTTATTCCGCAATAAGTTCGTGCACAGCGGCAGCGGTAAAAACGAAATCTTTTTGATCTGCTCCGGTACGGATATCACCGAAGAGCGTCGCGCCCAGGAGCGACTGCGCGTGCTGGCAAATACCGATACCATTACCGGTCTGCCCAACCGTAATGCCATTCACGACATGATTGCCGATGCGATTACCAACCGGGGCGAGACGCAAGTCGGCGTGGTTTACCTTGACCTCGATAACTTCAAGAAGGTCAACGATGCCTACGGACATATGTTCGGCGACCAGCTATTACAATCGGTATCGCTGTCGATTCTGAGCTGTCTCGAAGAGGGACAGACGCTGGCGCGCCTCGGCGGCGATGAGTTTATCGTCCTGGCGACTGATACGTCGCAAAGCTCACTGGAAGCGATGGCCTCCCGCATACTGACGCGTCTGCGCGTGCCGTTCCGTATCGGCCTGATTGAGGTCTATTCCGGCTGTTCGCTGGGCATCTCTCTCGCCCCGCAACATGGTACCGATCGCGAAAGCCTGATCCGCAACGCCGATACCGCGATGTATACGGCGAAGGAGAGCGGGCGCGGGAAATTCTGCGTTTTTTCACCTGAGATGAACCAGCGCGTCTTTGAGTACCTGTGGCTGGACACCAACCTGCGTAAGGCGCTGGAGAATGATCAACTGGTCATTCACTATCAGCCCAAAGTCACCTGGCGTGGCGAAGTGCGCAGTCTGGAAGCGCTGGTACGCTGGCAGTCGCCGGAACGCGGGCTGATCCCACCGACAGAGTTTATCTCTTACGCCGAGGAATCAGGTCTTATCGTTCCGCTGGGGCGCTGGGTGATGCTGGATGTCGTCCGTCAGGTGGCGAAGTGGCGTGATAAAGGCATCGATCTGCGCGTGGCGGTCAACGTCTCCGCGCGGCAGCTTGCCGACCAGACTATTTTCAGCGATCTGAAACAGGCGCTGCACGATCTCAACCTGGAATACTGCCCTATCGACGTTGAGCTGACGGAGAGCTGTCTGATTGAAAACGAGGAACTGGCGCAGTCGGTTATCGAACAGTTCAGTAAACTCGGTGCGCAGATACATCTGGATGATTTCGGCACGGGATATTCGTCGCTGTCACAACTGGCGCGTTTCCCGATAGACGCGATTAAGCTGGATCAGGCCTTTGTGCGTGATATCCATAAACACCCCGTCTCGCAATCGCTGGTGCGAGCGATTATGGCGGTGGCGCAGGCGCTGAATTTGCAGGTGATTGCCGAAGGGGTTGAAAGCACAAAAGAAGACGCCTTTCTTACCAAGAACGGCGTCAATGAACGGCAGGGATTTTTATTTGCCAGGCCCATGCCCGCTGCCGTTTTCGAGCGATGGTTTAAACGGCGTCAGTCGCGCAAAACCCGCTAGCTGGCTTTACGCAGAATGACCGACGTATGCCGGTCCTGTAGCTGAACAAGCCGTTCCATATAAGCGATGTCTTTTTCCTCTAAGCAGAATGCGGCATCCACCCAGTCTTCAGTGATATCCATCAGTTCGCTGCGCGGCAGCTGCAATACGCGCTGACGCGCACGCAGCATCGCCCGGACACCGTTCAGTTTTGGCCGCAGTGTGTCAATGAAGGTACGCGTGGTGACATAGCTGTCGCCTGGCTCAAACAGCACGTCCACCAGACCGCGCTGTTCGTGCCATTCCGCAGTGTGCGATTCGCCGCGGTAAATCAGCTCTTCCGCAAGCTTCATACCCGCACGGCGGCTGACCAGCGAATAGCCGCCCATGCCCGGAAAGAGGTTAAAGGCGATTTCCGGGAAACCGAGCCGGGCGTCACGCTGCGCAATGACGAAATGGTGCGCCAGAGCCGCTTCAAAGCCGCCTCCCAGCGCGCTGCCTTCAATCATGGCTAATGACAGCGCCCCGGTGCCAAAACCCTGTGACGCCGCATGTACGCAATCCACGCAGGCACGGGCGTAGGCCCGTAACGCTTCACGGCGACCGTGACGAATACAATCAACAAAAAACCGCAGATCGCCGCCAGTGTTGTACATACCAGTGACCAGCGAACCGGTCACCCAGAAATCCACGGCGAAGCCGGACTGTCGCACCAGCCAGGAGAGATTCATGATCTCTTCAATCAGGCTGTGGTTAAAACAGGGTCGCGGCTGGGATCGCAGCATCATCCAGACAGTTCGACGCTCCTCCTCATAATACGCAGAGAGCTGGGTGAAACGTTCAGCATCAGTGAACAACGTGCAGGTGGGTTGATTAATGACTGTCATACCAGGTTCCTCATAAAAAAAGCGCATTGCGCGCAGGAATAGCGTAATCCAGTCATCAGCACCGTATAATCAGGGGTAACTATTAATCATTTATAGCAAGACACCAAACCAGGATTTTTTTTCACTTCTCTTTTGCCGCTAATTTTTGCATCATTGAATTCATTCATTTTTATTGTCAGGATCTCGCCATGTCAGATTTCGATGCACGACAGGTCGCCCAACGTATTGATACCGTTCTGGACATTCTTGTCGCCGGTGATACCCACTCGGCAATAAATAATCTGGAAATTTTAAAAGCTGAACTGCTGGCGCAAGCCCAGGATGAGCAGGAAAACAAATCGGGGTCGGCTAAATCGCCCTGGGAAATATAATATGAATGCCCGACAACAATCTATCCTCCAGACCGTGATCGACAAAGGTCGCATGAGTGTGACCGACCTCGCCAGAATGACCGGTGTTTCTGAAGTCACGATTCGCCAGGATCTGAATCTGCTGGAAAAACAAAACTATTTACGCCGTACCCATGGCTTCGCCGTGCCGCTCGACAGCGAAGATATGGAAACGCGGATGATGAATAATTTCTCCCTGAAGCGCGAACTGGCAGCTTTTGCCGCCTCGCTCGTCAATGCAGGAGAAACGGTATTCATCGAAAACGGCAGCAGCAATGCCCTGCTCGCCCGTACGCTGGCAGAGCGCGGTGACGTGACGATCATCACCGTCAGTAGTTATATCGCTCATTTACTGAAAGAGACGCCCGGTGAAGTGATTTTGTTGGGGGGAATATATCAGAAGAAAAGTGAAAGCATGGTTGGCCCGCTGACACGGCAATTTCTCCAGCAGGTTCATTTCAGCAAAGCTTTTATTGGTATTGACGGCTGGCAGCCAGAAACAGGTTTTACCGGCCGCGACATGATGCGCACCGATGTCGTTAACGGCGTGCTGGAGAAAGGCTGTGAAGCCATTATCCTCACCGATAGCTCAAAATTTGGCGTGGTGCACCCTTACACGCTCGGCCCGGTCAGTAAATTCAATCGCGTGATTACCGACAGCGGCCTCACGGCCTCCAACCAGCTGTTGCTGGAGCAGTCTGGCCTGCAGGTTGATATCGTTCAACGCCCCTGAGAATTAACGTCCGGTACATTCTCTGTACGTACCGGACAATATTCCACTCATATGAGATTTTTCTTAACCACCAATTAAGAGTTTTTACCTGTCTGTTATTTTCCAGAGACGTAAAATTAATATTAGCGATATAACAGGACGTGATTATCACCTGCGTGATTTCCAGCACTACTTGTTACCTGCGCAACCGTGTTTCATGGAATTCCTCAAAGCAGGTCTTTTCGACTATGCTTAGAGGGAGTTTCTTCCATGAATCGATAATTCAGGAGAAAATATGATGACTTCAATGAGCAAAAAAATGACAGCGGCCGCTCTGGCGGTAGCACTGGTAATGTCGCTTAGCGCCTGTTCTAACTGGTCTAAACGTGACCGCAACACCGCTATCGGTGCGGGTGCGGGTGCTCTCGGTGGTGCAGTCTTAACTGACGGAAGCACCCTGGGTACGTTGGGTGGCGCAGCCGTCGGTGGTATTATCGGTCACCAGGTTGGGAAATAAGCCATACCAGCCTTATAACGAAAATAAAGTATTTGGTTTTCAGGTCTGACTTACGCACCAAAATAATTATGGGCCACGTGCTTTGCACCGTGGCCCAAAATATATCAGCCACCCGCTAATTTAACGGTATAGCCTTTGGCTTCAAGCAGTGATTTAATCAGATCACGTTTATCTCCCTGAATTTCAATCACGCCATCTTTCACAGCACCGCCACAGCCGCACTTCTTTTTCAGCTCTGCCGCCAGTTTTGCCAGCACTTCATCGCTCTCATCAATGCCAGTGATGAGACTAACGCCTTTGCCTTTGCGCCCGCTGGTCTGTCGCTGAATGCGCACAATGCCGTCGCCTTTGGGTCGCGCTGGTGCGGCTTTCGGTTCATCAATACGCCCGGTCTCCGTCGAATAGACCAGACGGCTGTTTGAATCGCTCATTAGCCCTCCTTTCGCAGTGACGCGTTAATCGCCCGCAGCGTCTGCGCCGGATCGGCAGACTGCGTCACCGGACGTCCTATAACCATATAGTCTACGCCCGCCGCCTGTGCCTGCTCCGGCGTCATGATGCGGCGCTGATCGCCCGCCTCACTGCCTGCCGGGCGAATTCCCGGCGTCACCAGCCGGAATGCCTGACCGAACGCCTGTTTGAAGCGCACCGCTTCCTGCGCAGAGCAGACCACACCATCTAAACCACATCTCTGGGTCAGCGCCGCCAGTTTTTCGGCGTAATCTGCCGGAGATAAGGTCACGCCCAGATCCTGCAAATCGCTGGCTTCCATGCTGGTCAGTACTGTGACGGCAATCAGTAAAGGCGCCTCTTTGCCAAAAGGCAGCAGCGCTTCACGTGCGGCAGTCATCATGCGCGCCCCGCCCGAGGCATGAACGTTCACCATCCATACGCCGAGATCCGCCGCCGCGGCGACCGCGTGGGCAGTGGTATTGGGAATATCGTGAAATTTCAGGTCGAGGAAAATATCAAAACCGCGCTGTTGCAGTTCACGAACAAACTGCGGCCCGAACAGGGTAAACATCTCTTTTCCGACTTTCAGGCGGCAATCGCGCGGGTCGATGCGATCGACAAACGCCAGCGCCTTGTCGCGATCGGCGTAATCCAGCGCGACAACAATGGGAGAAGTGGTAACCACAGAGGAAGAAGATGAAGCAGGTGACGTCATGAGCAGACCTTCTTGTTGATGGGCGCAGTTCAGGCGCGAAAAAGGTAAACGGCGAGCATTCTACCTGCGAAGTCCGCAAATTGACAGGGGCGGTTCCCCCGCTGCGGTGCGATGCGGGCACGGTGCCGAAGGTACAGCCAGGATCAATACTAAGGATGTTGTAACTAAAGTGGGATTTTTTTAAAAATTACTGCCCGTCGAGGCCACGAATCGGTTTCACGGTGGACCAGGCACGGCAGGACGGACAATGCCAGTAAAGCGTGTAAGCGGTAAAGCCGCATTTCTGGCAGCGATAGCGCGGCTTGCTGCGCACCTGCTCGCCCACCATATCACGCAGCACCATCAGGCTCTCTTTCGCGCGCCCTTCTTCCGCTTCATTAAGGTGGTAATCCATCAGCTTATAGAACACCCGCATGGTCGGGTGGCGCTGGAGCTGACGGGTGATATAGGTTTGCGCGTTATCGCTGCCCTCTTTCTGTTCGAGGATTTGCGCCATCATCAGTTCGGCAGTCGCTCCTGTGTTTTCATCAACACAGCGGCGCAGAAACACTTCCCACTCGTCGTTTTTACCGAGTTGCTGATAGCAGGTCTGCAGCATCTCCAGCGTTTCGCTGACCAGCTCGCGATCCTGGTCGATCACCCGTTGCAGGCTTTCCACGGCTTTGGCGAAATCGCCCTTCGCCATCCAGACGCGGCCCATCATGATGGAGATACGCGCGCTGTTGCGGTCGGCGGCAGCCCCTTTGCGCAGGAGTTGCATGGCCTTGTCCATGTCATCGTTTGCCATCTGCTGGAGCGCCAGTTCACACCAGAAATGGGCGATTTCCACCCGATGGCGCTCTTTGCCGAGCTTAACCAGCCGTTCTGCGACGTCGATGGCTTTTTGCCAGTCACTGGTCGCCTGATAAATTTGCAGCAGTTGCTGCAGCGCGCCGATGCGAAAATCCGTCTCGTCCACCAGTTGACTGAACATGTCTTCGGCGCGGTCGTACAGCCCCGCCGCCATGTAATCACGCCCCAGTTGCTGTACAGCCAGCAGGCGCTGATCGTAGGTCAGGGAGGCACTTTCCATGAGCGTCTGGTGGATACGGATTGCGCGGTCGACTTCGCCGCGGGAGCGGAACAGATTACCGAGGGTGAGATGTGCTTCAACGGTGCCGGTGTCCTCTTTGAGCATATCGAGGAACAGATCCACCGCTTTGTCTTGCTGATTACTGAGCAGAAAGTTAACCCCCGCGACATAGTCACGGGATAAACGGTTAGCTTCGTCCTGTTTGGACTGTTGTGCACTTCTGCGACCCATGTACCAGCCATACGCAGCGGCAACGGGCAAAAGCAGAAACAACAACTCCAGCATAAATAATTATTCCTTCACAGCCGGGACACCCGGTTCGGACGGTGACACGGTTGCAGGCGTAATCTGGTTTTCCAGGCGCTTTACTTTGCGCTCGGCACGCATCAGCGAGACGCGCACGCGAAGCCAGAAAATCCCGCATACCAGCCAGCCGATGATGAACCCTGCGGCAAACAGCACGGCCAGTAGCGTCGAGATCCGAAATTCACCCTGCGCCAGCAGATAATTAAACGTCACCTGCTGATCGTTTTGCGCTCCAAGCGTGACAGAGACGACGAAGATCGCTAACACCAGTAAGAAAATGAGTAAATATTTCACATTACTTCCCGTTATGTGGTTTGAGCGAATGAAGTTTATGCAACATGGCGCTTCCAGCCCTATAAAGTATCATCTTCGCCTTACCTGCGAAACGGTTAACCGCAATGTCACATATTGATCTGCGGTTAATTTCACCGAAAATCAACCCTCGTTACGGCAGCGGATCGCGCTTTTTGATGTCCTGCGCCTCTTCCCCTGGCGGCGTGAGCGGCCCGCAGATGCGCTGCGCCAGCCATGTCGCCAGCGTCACCAAAAGCCATGACATCAGCGTTGCCACCACCAGGTCCCGCGGCCAGTGCATCCCCAACAGCAGTCGACTGCCCATTACCGCAGTGGCCCACACCAGCAGGACAGCAATGGTCAGCATGCGACGACGCGGCCAGAGCAGCCCGACGCCCAGCAACGCCCAACTGGCGGCAAACATGGTGTGGCCGGACGGAAAGGCAAATCCGGTTTCTTTTTGCCAGTGTTTGCGTAAAAAGTGTGGAATTTCCGTCTGTTGCGCCAGCTGTTTTTTCACCAGGCTGGCCCGGTCCTTGCGCTTTAAAGTGTAGAACTCCTCAACGGGGATCTGCTGTGTTTTTTCCAGCCAGATGACGAAGGGACGCGGCTCCTGCACCCGCTCTTTAACCCAGGACTTCATGCCCTGGCCGATGAGAATAGCGCCCGCCAGAATAGCAAACAGCATGATGGCCGCACGCAGGCGAAAACGCAGGCACCAGAGAAACCAGCCGCACAGCAGAATGTGGGTGATGATCCCCCACGGTTGCGTCACCGTTTCCGTCATCCAGTAAAGCAATTTAAGCCAGTGGCTGTCCTGTCCCGGCGCCCAGCGCCAGCCGGAAACCCAGACCGCGAGCGGCATAATCAGTAGCAGCGCCGCACCGAGAGTGGTACGTCTGGCAATAGAAAGCATCTGAACTCCTTATCTTCTGTCTTCCCTCATCATAACTGAAAATCCACGTGACGGTAAAAGTGACAAAATTGTGCGCTTTGTGCAGACCCTTCGGTGAGTGATTAGGTGAAGTCTGTCGCACTGTGGCAAAATAACGGCAAACAGAAGGCACACTACGTGCCGGAATAGTCTGGAGAATCACATGCAGCTTAAACGTGTGGCAGAAGCCAAACTGCCAACCCCCTGGGGCGATTTCCTGATGGTGGGCTTTGAAGAACTGGCAACCGGGCAGGATCATGTCGCCTTAGTTTTCGGCGATATTTCCGGCCAGATACCTGTACTGGCGCGTGTCCATTCAGAATGTCTGACGGGCGACGCGCTTTTTAGTCTGCGCTGTGATTGCGGTTTCCAACTGGAAGCGGCGTTAGCCCATATTGCTGAAGAGGGTCGTGGTGTTCTGCTGTATCACCGCCAGGAAGGACGTAACATTGGCCTGCTAAACAAAATTCGCGCGTATGCCCTGCAGGATCAAGGCTATGACACGGTCGAAGCGAATCATCAGCTTGGTTTTGCCGCCGATGAGCGTGACTTCACCCTCTGCGCGGATATGTTCAAACTGCTTGGCGTCGACGAAGTGCGACTGCTGACCAACAACCCGCGCAAAGTCGAAGTACTGACCGAGGCGGGCATTAATATCGTTGAGCGCGTGCCGTTAATTGTCGGACGCAACCCGAAAAACGCCGGATATCTGGATACCAAGGCGGCGAAGATGGGCCACCTTCTCGACGAATAACTCACAACGGCGCCCTCACGGCGCCGTTTTTTGTTATGTGTTTTTATTATTCCCGCCGGTTAATGTTATTCCTGAGTTATATTTCTGTTATTTAGGACTTTTTTGCGACTTTTTCTCGCCATACAATAAACGAACAGCTGGTATTATTTCTCCACGCCTCGCAAGGAGAGTCTTGTGAATTAATTTTCATTTTATTTATTGTTTATTACGTTATGTTTTCTATTCATATATTCAGCCTCCGAACGTTGTTTTTTATTGCCTTGCTATCCGCGCATAGTGCGCTGGCAATGAATATCAGCCCTAAAATCACCACGCTGGGTGGGTCAACGGCTACAATGCTGTCAACGCCCGGTCATAAAAGCAGCCTGAAAAGCAAACTGATGAAACAGTATGCGAAATGGGAAGGCACGCCGTATCAGCTCGGCGGCCATCAGCGCCGCGGCATTGACTGCTCTGCCCTGATGCAGGAAATCTTTCGCGGCACGAAAACAATACGCCTGCCAAGAACCACCCGCGAGCAAAAACAGGAAGGCCGGCATGTGCGTAAACGGGCATTGCGTCCGGGTGATTTAGTCTTTTTTAAAACCTCGGCACGTACACGGCATGTCGGTGTTTATATCGGTAACGATGAATTTATTCACGCATCGCAGAAAGTGGGTGTGACGATTTCCAGTCTTAATAACCAGTACTGGGAAACACGTTACGAAACCGCCCGTCGCGTTACTGACGGCGTATAAAAAAATACCCGGCTTTGGCACCGGGTATTTTACAGTGTTTAATTCAGCATATTACGAATGACATAATGCAGAATACCGTCGTTCTGGTAATACGTTAACTCTGTCGCGGTATCAATACGGCAGCGACAAGGAATCACCTCCTGACGACCATCCGCATGGGTGACGGTCACCGGGATCGTGGCGCCGGGTTTAAGCTGGTTCAAATTGGCGATATCGATTTTTTCTTCCCCGGTCAGCCCCAGCGTTTTCCGCGTCGCCCCTTGCGGGAACTCCAGTGGCAGGATCCCCATGCCGATCAGGTTCGAACGGTGAATACGTTCAAACGACTCGGCGATGACGACACGAACGCCCAGCAAACGCGGCCCTTTGGCGGCCCAGTCACGACTGGAGCCGGAACCATACTCTTTACCGGCAATTACCGCCAGCGGTGTGTTCTCTTCTTTATAGCGCATGGCGGCGTCATAAATGGAGACCACCTCTGTGCCTGGCAGATGTCGTGTCATGCCGCCCTCAACGCCCGGTACCATCTCATTACGGATACGGATATTGGCAAAGGTCCCGCGCATCATTACTTCATGGTTACCGCGTCGTGAACCATAAGAGTTGAAATCGCGGCGCTCAACGCCGTGACTCAGCAGATAACGCCCTGCCGGGCTGTCGAGCTTGATGCTGCCCGCGGGTGAAATGTGGTCAGTGGTGACCGAATCGCCAAGCATAGCGAGAATGCGCGCCCCGCGAATATCTTCCACCGGTTTCGGCTGCGCTTGCATGTCATCAAAGAACGGCGACAGACGAATATAGGTGGAATCATCCTGCCAGCCGTAGGTATCGGAGCGCGTGATCTGAATGGCTTTCCATTCCGGCGTGCCTTCAAAGACCTCGGCATACTCTTTGTGGAACATCTCGGTGGAGACTTTCTCCACTTCGTGCGCGATCTCCTGACCGCTCGGCCAGATATCTTTCAGATAAACCGGATTGCCCTGCCAGTCGTGGCCCAGCGGATCGGTGGTCAGGTTGATATTCATGTTGCCCGCCAGTGCATAGGCGACCACCAGCGGCGGCGACGCCAGCCAGTTGGTTTTCACCAGCGGATGAATACGCCCTTCGAAGTTACGGTTGCCGGAAAGCACCGCGCCCACGGTCAGATCGCCCTGTTTTATCGCGGTTTCGATGGGATCAGGCAGCGGCCCGGAGTTACCGATACAGGTGGTACAGCCATAACCGACGAGGTTGAAGCCGAGGGCATCCAGCGAGGTGGTAAGCTGCGCGTGGGCTAAATAGTCAGAGACCACTTTCGAACCGGGCGCCAGCGAGGCTTTGACCCACGGCTGCGGTTTCAGGCCGCGATCGACCGCCTTTTTCGCCAGCAACCCTGCCGCCATCAACACGCTGGGGTTTGAGGTATTGGTGCAGGAGGTAATCGCCGCGATCACCACTGCGCCGTCCGGTAACTGATATTGCTGACCGTTCAGCGTAAAATCGACAGGTCGGTGATCTTTCTGCGCCGCATTGACTTCCAGCTCGTTGCTGGCGGCAAAGGCTTTTGGCACATCGGCCAGCGATACGCGATCCTGCGGGCGTTTTGGCCCGGCGAGGCTGGCTTCTACATCGGCCATATTCAGTTCAAGCGAGCTGGTGAACACCGGTTCGTCACCGGTATTGCGCCACATCCCCTGCGCTTTGGCGTAGGCTTCCACCAGCGCCACCTGCTCTTCACTGCGTCCACTGAGCAACATATAGTCCAGCGTGACGGCATCAATCGGGAAGAAGCCGCAGGTCGCGCCGTATTCCGGCGACATATTGCCGATGGTGGCGCGGTCAGCCAGTGGCAGTGAATCCAGGCCGTCACCATAAAACTCAACAAATTTGCCCACCACGCCGTGCTTACGCAGCATCTGGGTGACGGTCAGCACGAGGTCAGTGGCAGTGATCCCCTCGCGCAGTTTGCCCGTCAGTTTGAAACCCACCACATCCGGGATCAGCATCGACACCGGCTGTCCGAGCATCGCCGCTTCCGCTTCGATCCCACCCACGCCCCAGCCAAGGACGCCGAGGCCGTTGATCATGGTGGTGTGGGAGTCAGTACCGACCAGCGTATCCGGGTAAGCCACCCATTCCCCATTCTGCTCTTCACTCCAGATGGCTTTGCCTAAATATTCCAGGTTAACCTGGTGGCAGATGCCTGTACCCGGCGGGACCACGCTGAAGCGGCTGAACGCCTGCTGGCCCCAGCGCAGAAAGACGTAACGCTCGTGGTTACGCTCCATCTCCAGACGTACGTTTTCGCCGAACGCGTCGTCATTACCAAAATGATCGACGGTCACCGAATGGTCAATGACCAGATCGACAGGCGAAAGCGGGTTAACTTTGGCGGTATCGCCGCCGAGGCGTTTGACAGCTTCACGCATCGCGGCCAGGTCAACGACCGCCGGAACGCCGGTAAAATCCTGCATCAGTACCCTGGCGGGACGATAGGCAATTTCTCGGTCGGCATGAGCGCTCTTCAGCCATCCGGCCAGGGCATGAATGTCTTCTTCTGTGACGGAATCTCCGTCCTGCCAGCGCAGCAGGTTTTCCAGCAGCACTTTTAACGATTTCGGCAGACGGGAAATGTCTCCAAGCTGTTTAGCAGCCAGCGGCAGGCTGTAGTAATGATACGTTTTATCTTTGACCTGCAGTGTGTCCTTACTGGCTTCTCGTAGGGTCGACGACATAGCTCCTCCTTAATGACAGAAATGAAGATACCCTGATAATCCACAGGGTCTGTTATTAAAGATAACACAAACATGTCGTAACGATTTGATAACAACCCAAAATGATAAATCAGAAAATTTCTTTGCCGGCAGGAAAAGCAAAACCCGGCGACAGGGCCGGGTTTTTGCGGAGGATTAGTTGATCAGCATCCAGGCCATCTGGCCCCAGAACAGGACCGATAGCGTGAAGGCACCGATCCACGACCAGTATTTCATCTCGCTATGTTGATTCATAATTCCACTACCATTTAAGTATTTATTCAACTGAACCGCCTTCTCAGGCAGAGCGTATATTGCTGATGTGCATAATAATATGCTGATAATCAGGATAAATAGTCCTGATAATTAAATGGGTTTATTTAATTGATTATTGTTTCTTAGATTCGTCTTCGGCAAAGGCGTCAATAAATGACTGCTGTTGCGGCGTCAGTTTCCAGGACGGCGGAACCGTTGTCCTGACCTTAGCGGACGCTTTAACTTTGTCATCAGATTTACACATTGGTTTTGCTGACTGAAACTGACCAGAAACGACCATTCTTAACCCCAGAATTTCCAGATGAGCAATGCGACGACAATCCAGAACAGCGCTGAACCCAGAAACACCGCTAGCCAGGCTTTGCGCTTGAGCGCCGGATCCCTTTGCGGCCCTTCGCTTCCTGATGGCATCGCTAACCTCTTACAATCGACATCGCTTATCATTTTGGCACCAAACAATCGGTACAAGTAATCATCACTGAGATAAATCCTAATTAAAAATTAGCCAAAAATCCAGTGAATTTACTCAATTCCACCATGGAATAATTCAATCTTTTGACGGCAAATAAATAATTGACCCACAAAATTTGCGCTACGGATAAATAGTCTCTACTTTTGTCGGGCTCTGGCGACACTTTAGTACTAGTAAAGTATTAGTGTGGAGGGAAAATTGATTAATACAGAAATGATAATGCGCGCAGTTCTAATTTAGCTTTAGTGATCTAATTCACGATATCCCCGTTTCCGGGGATACCATTATCACCCGTGGAATTATTTCTCCGGCAATTTAATATCTTTAAACATCTCTTCAATGTCGTCATTCGAGCGTAGTGCGACGGCGGTATCGACCACATCACGCGTCAAATGTGGCGCAAAGCGCTGAATAAAATCATACATATAGCTACGCAGGAAGGTGCTGCGGCGAAAGCCGATTTTGGTCGTGCTGTGGCTGAAAATTTCATGAGCATCAAGCTTAATCAGATCGGGATCGGAGACCGGATCTACCGCCATACTGGCGATAACCCCAACGCCAAGCCCCAGACGAACGTAGGTTTTGATGACGTCCGCGTCCGTGGCGGTAAAAACGATGCGCGGTGTCAGCCCGGCGCGGTTGAAGGCGGTGTCGAGCTCAGAACGGCCGGTAAAACCGAAGGTATAGGTCACCAGCGGATACTGCGCCAGTTCCTCAATGGTGACAGAGGATTTCGACGCCAGTGGATGTTCCGGCGTTACGACGATAGAGCGGTTCCAGTGGTAGCACGGTAGCATCACCAGATCGTCGTAAAGATGCAGCGCTTCGGTGGCAATGGCGAAGTCGGCATTGCCTTTAGAGACGGCTTCGGCGATTTGCGTCGGCGAGCCCTGGTGCATATGCAGTGAAACGCGCGGATAACGTTCGATGAACCCCTTGATGACACCAGGTAGCGCGTAACGGGCCTGGGTGTGGGTAGTGGCGACATACAGTGAGCCTTTATCCGGCCAGGTGTGTTCCCCGGCCACTGACTTGATGGCATCCACTTTTGACAGTACTTCACGGGCGATACGGATAATTTCCTGCCCGGCGGGTGTTACCTGCGTCAGATGCTTACCGCTGCGGGCAAAAATCTGGATCCCCAGCTCATCCTCCAGCATACGCACCTGCTTACTGATGCCAGGCTGTGAGGTATAAAGACCTTCAGCCGTGGAAGAGACGTTCAGATTGTGATTAACGACCTCAACGATATAGCGGAGCTGTTGTAATTTCATGGCGGGTATCCGGTGTTGACTCGGCGATATCCATCGCTTAAGACGATTAGAGAATAAAAATAGGGTTAACTATAACCACTATATCATTTATACCGGATGTGTATAGATGGGAACAAAAAATAATAACAAGGTTATAAAAAAGGGCCACAACGTGGCCCTTTTTGTTGAAATGTACTGGAAAATCTGAGGATTATTTCTTCCCTTCCACCCATTTCCCGTCAACGAAGAAGGCAGACCAGCCTGTGGCTTTCCCCTCTTTTTCGGACGCAACATACTGCTGTTTGGTTTTGCGGCTAAAGCGCACCATCGTTTTGTTGCCTTCCGGATCCTGCTGCGGCGCATCGGCCAGGTAACGCAGTTTTTCCGGCAGACGATCGCGGAAGAGGAACAGCTCTTCCACCAGCGGCGCACGGGTTTCGCGTGATTTCGGGAAGGTATTCGCCGCCAGGAACACACCTGCCGCACCGTCGCGAAGCACGAAGTAGGCGTCAGATTTCTCGCATGGCAGCTCCGGCAACGGTACCGGATCTTCCTTCGGCGGCGCGACTTCGCCATTGCGCAGGATTTTACGCGTGTTCTTACAGTCGTCGTTGGTACAGGCCATGTACTTACCGAAACGCCCCATTTTCAGGTGCATTTCAGAGCCACACTTCTCACATTCAACGATCGGACCGTCGTATCCCTTGATGCGGAACTCGCCCTCTTCAATCTCGTAGCCGTCGCAGGTCGGGTTGTTACCACAGACGTGCAGCTTACGTTTTGGATCGATCAGATAGCTGTCCATCGCCGTGCCACATTTCGGGCAACGACGTTTTGCACGCAGCGCGTTGGTTTCGGCGTCATCGCCTTCCAGCACGTTAAGCACTTCGTTTTCCGGCACCAGGTTGATGGTGGTTTTGCAGCGCTCTTTCGGCGGCAATGCGTAACCGGAACAACCGAGGAACACGCCAGTGCTGGCGGTACGGATCCCCATTTTACGGCCACAGGTCGGGCAGTCGATGCTGGTCAGCACCATCTGGTTCGGCTGCATGCCGCCCTCTTCCGGATCTTTTTCCGCCGTTTCAAGCTGACGGGTAAAATCGCCGAAGAAGTTATTCAGCACCTGTTTCCATTCGGCTTTATGGTTTGCCACCTCATCGAGGTGATCTTCCATCTGCGCGGTAAAATCGTAGTTCATCAGATCGCGGAAGTTGTCTTCCAGACGGTCGGTGACGATCTCACCCATTTTTTCAGCGTAGAAGCGGCGGTTTTCCACCCGCACGTAACCACGATCCTGAATGGTGGAGATGATGGACGCATAAGTCGACGGGCGGCCGATACCGCGTTTTTCCAGTTCACGCACCAGCGACGCTTCGCTGAAACGCGCTGGCGGTTTGGTGAAGTGCTGCGCAGGCAACAATTCGACCAGTGACAGCGTGTCGCCCTGATTTACCGCTGGCAGCGTGCGATCTTCATCGCCCTTACGCAGCGCAGGCATCACTTTCGTCCAGCCGTCAAAGCGCAGCGTACGACCACGCGCTTTCAGTTTGAACGCGCCCGCTTCCACGGTCAGGGTGGTGGAATCGTACTGCGCTGGCGTCATCTGACAGGCGACGAACTGGCGCCAGATCAGCTGATACAGTTTCTGCGCATCCGCTTCCATATCCTTCAGGCTTTCCGCCATGACGCTGACGTCAGACGGACGAATCGCTTCGTGCGCTTCCTGAGAATTTTCTTTGCTGGCGTACAGATTGGCGCTGGCAGGCAGGTATTTCTTGCCGAAATTATCACCGATATAACCGCGCACCATGCTCAGCGCATCCTGGCTCAGGTTAGTGGAGTCAGTACGCATGTAAGTGATGTGGCCCGCTTCATACAGGCGTTGCGCCATCATCATGGTTTTCTTGACGCCGAAGCCCAGACGCGTGCTGGCGGCCTGTTGCAGCGTGGAAGTGATGAACGGCGCGCCCGGCTTGCTGCTGGTCGGTTTGTCTTCACGCTCCACGACGCTGTAGCGCGCTTTTTCAAGCAGGCTCACCGCCGCCATGGTCTCGTCGCGGGTCACCGGACGGAACGGTTTGTCGTTCTGGTGAGTCACTTCCAGCGGCAACGCATCGCCCGCAGGCGTAGTTGTATTCGCACCGATTTCCCAGAATTCTTCCGGGACGAAGGCTTTGATTTCACGCTCGCGCTCCACCACCAGACGCACGGCCACAGACTGGACGCGCCCGGCGGATAAACCACGGGCAATTTTCTTCCACAGCAGCGGAGAGACCATGTAACCCACGACGCGGTCCATAAAACGGCGCGCCTGCTGGGCGTTCACACGATCAATATTCAGTTCGCCGGGTTGTTCGAACGCCTGACGAATCGCGTTTTTGGTGATTTCGTTAAACACCACGCGGCTGTAACGTTTGTCATCTCCACCGATCACTTCCCGCAGGTGCCAGGCAATGGCTTCCCCTTCGCGGTCAAGGTCGGTTGCGAGATAGATGTGGTCGGCTTTTTCCGCCAGTTGTTTGAGCTCTGAAACTACCTTTTCTTTACCCGGCAGCACTTCATACTGTGCTTTCCAGTCATGCCATGGGTCAACGCCCATACGGTTGACGAGAGCACCACGTTCATCCTTCTTCGGCTTCTTAGCCGTTTTGGTGGAGGTAGAGTCGGCGCTCTTTTTGGAGGCTGAGCCACTTGTCGGCAAATCGCGGATATGACCGACGCTGGATTTCACCACGTAGTCATTTCCCAGATACTTATTGATCGTTTTGGCTTTTGCCGGGGACTCAACGATAACGAGAGCTTTACCCATATTCACCTTTACCTGATTGAATGCATCGCACACAGATTCACCTTCCACTGGCGACGAGCCCTGATATTGCGGCGACGTCAATGGATATCAACCCCGTATCTGAACCGAGCCCGGAAAACCGGCGCCAGATGGCTGAGTTTACTGACGTTTTCCCGTCAGGTGGTATAGCACGAAGAATTTTCGGTCGATTGTCAAGCAAATCTGATACCAGATTGCTGAAAGCGTGACACTCTACCTGATAAAATTCGTTACGCAACTTTATTAGCATGCAAACGCAGATCCTGCCAGCGGTGTAACTTATTCCATTTCCCTGGAAAAACAAGGGGAAATTTGCCGATAATTGGCTTGCGGCGTAGACTAACGCCAGAGATTTAAGGAGTAAATAATGCAAGGTACAACCCAACCCATCGACAAACTAACCTTACTGGCAGAGGCGAACCGTCTCATTCGCGAGCACGAAGACACCATGAAGGGCATCGAGGCGACCGATGTCACCCAGCGTAACGGCGTGCTGGTATTCAGCGGCGAGTATTATCTTGATGAGCAGGGCTTGCCCACCCCGAAGAGCACCGCAGTATTCAACATGTTTAAATACCTGGCGCACGAACTCTCAGAAAAATACCATCTGATCGATTAAACAAAAACGCGAGGCCAGGCCTCGCGTTTTTGCTTTTACAGCATCGGTTTCTGACCGCGCTGCCACCAGCGCAATAGCAGCCTGTCGGCGCTTTCCGCTGCGCTGCCGGTCAGGCGGTCCAGCATCCGTTTGCGTTGCAGGTAACGGACGCTGATCACGTCGCGACCATCCATCAGGCTCAGCAGCAGATCGTCGCTGGTGCCGACGGCATCGACCAGCCCTTTCTCCTGCGCCTGAACGCCATACCAGTGTTCGCCGGTGGCGACTTGATCAATATCCAGTTCCGGACGCATACGCTTCACAAACGATTTAAACAGCAGATGAGTTTCGTTCAGATCTTCGCGAAACTTCTGTCGCCCTTCGTCGGTATTTTCGCCGAGTAACGTCAGCGTGCGCTTATACTGCCCGGCGGTGTGCAGCTCAACGTCGATGTCTTTGTTTTTCAGGAAACGGTTAAAGTTGGGGATCTGCGCCACGACACCAATCGAGCCAATGATGGAGAACGGCGCGGCAACGATTTTGTTCGCCACACAGGCCATCATATAGCCGCCGCTAGCCGCGACTTTGTCTACCGCCACCGTCAGGGGAATGGCTTTCTCACGCAGGCGTTGCAGTTGCGATGCCGCGAGCCCGTAACCATGTACCACGCCACCAGGACTTTCGAGACGCAGCACGACTTCATCCTGCGGTTTTACGACTGCCAGTACGGCGGTGATCTCTTCGCGCAGGCTGCTCACTTCGTGGGCGTCCATACTGCCTTTGAAATCAAGCACCCAGACGCGGGGTTTCCCGGAGTCTTGCAGGCTGCCCTGCTTCGCTTTGGCCTTTGCGGCTTTGGCTTCCTGCTTGCGCTTTTTCTTCTGCGCTTTATGCCAGAGCTTTTGCTGCGCGTTGTCGAGCATGGCGACTGACATATCTTCCTGCATATCCTGATACTGTTCGCTCAGGTTGGTTACCCGCAATTCGCCGCGCTGTCGTTTCCGTTGTGTCAGGTTAACGATGATGGTTGCAACGACGGCAATCGCCACCACGACGGTGACAATCTTTGCTAAAAACAACCCGTATTGAGAAAGTAATTCCACTCTTCCACCTTGGTTAAGTTCACCCAACATTCGCGCTCAGTTTACATCACACCCCGGGCAGCGTCTCTGGCGTTATTCTACGCTGCGAGCCGCCTTCCCGTTTTTTTCCAGACCAATGAAACCGTTGCAAAATGTTAACAGTGCGATGGACTTTCCGCCTGGCTGATTGTAATGAGGCGCTATTTCAGGCATAAAGCCGAAATGTCTGATGAAATGAACACAGGTCTGGTCCGAAAGTGACCCGCCAGGGAGTTGCCGTGCATTACCAACCACAGCGCGATTTACTGCAAAATCGCATTATTCTGGTCACCGGCGCCAGCGACGGTATTGGTCGCGAAGCCGCATTAACCTATGCCCGCCACGGCGCCGCCGTGATCCTGCTCGGGCGGAATGAAGACAAACTTCGCGCCGTCGCGCAACAAATTGAAACCGAAGGGCTCCTTCCCGCCCACTGGTTTACCCTCGACCTGCTGACCTGCACGCCGGAAGCGTGCCAACAACTGGCGCAGAAAATCGCTATTCATTCGCCGCGCCTGGATGGCGTGCTGCATAACGCGGGCTTGCTGGGCGATGTCGCGCCAATGGCGGAGCAGCGTCCGGAGGTCTGGCAGCAGGTGATGCAGGTCAACGTAAACGCCACCTTTATGCTGACGCAGGCGTTGCTTCCTTTATTACTCAAATCCGATGCCGGTTCGCTGGTCTTTACTTCGTCGAGCGTGGGTCGTGAAGGCCGTGCCAACTGGGGTGCCTATGCCGCCTCGAAATTCGCTACGGAAGGTATGATGCAGGTGCTGGCGGAAGAGTATCAGG